>JAKZRT010000064.1:0-20531 GCA_047518005.1 Brevirhabdus sp. | reverse complement strand
GCATAGACCACCTTGTGCAGCCGCCGCCAGCCGACACCGCCCATTTTTCGCACCGACCAATCGTTCGAGGTCACCGCAAGCGGCACAAGCAAGGTAAACGCCGCCATTCCGATCACGATATAGGGCCGCTTGGTCAGATCCTTGAGGATCTCGGCCCAGAGCAGTTGCATGTCCAGCAAGAGCCAGGTCGACAGATGCATGGAGATATAGAAAAACGTCAGCAGACCCAGCACGCGGCGGAATTTGACCAAATTGATCCGGGCGTACTTCATCAGCGGCGTCACCGCCAGCGACCCGATCAGAAACTTCAGCCCAAGCTCGCCCAATTCATGCTCGAGCCCCTTGACCGGGTCGATCCCCAGACCGCCGGTGAAAAGCTGCCAGACCAGCCAGGCAAAAGGCAGCACGCCGGCCAGATAGACGGCCCATTTCGGCACCCGCCGCGACGCCCGGTTGATACGGTCCGAGACAATATTCATGCGTGGCACCCTTGGCCCTCTTGGACCGGCGGGCAGGGCACCGAACCGTAACTGCAATAGACACAGCAATCGCCGGCCTTGGGCCGCAGCACCGCATAGCAGCCGGGACATTCATAAAAGAACTGGCAGGCATCGGTGGGCATCACCTCATCCGAGCTGTGCCCGCATTCAGGACAGGTCAGCCGCGATGTCAGGGTGATCGTCGTATCAGCCAATATCCAACTCCCGCAATACAAAGGCAGACCGCCAAGGCCAGATACAACACCAGGTCGGTATAAAGGTACGCAATCAGTCCACTCAGTCCGATTGCACCCAGCGTGAACGGCAACAATGCCGTCACGCAGCAAACTGCGGCAATTGCCGCTCCGATTAGTCCAAATCGCATCGCTCCACGCCCTCTCATCAGTAGTTTTTACCCAGGTCCATGCCCGCATAAAGCCCGGCGACCTCTTCCGCGTAGCCGTTGAACATCTGTGTCGGCTGGCGCTTGGCGATGAACCCGCCGATCAGACGTTCGCTGGCCTGGCTCCAACGCGGGTGATCCACAGTCGGATTGACGTTGGAATAGAACCCGTATTCGCGGGCGCTCTGAATATTCCAGGTGGTTGGCGGCTGCGCCTCGGTTAGCGTAATGCGCACGATCGACTTGATGGATTTGAAGCCGTATTTCCACGGCACCACAAGGCGGATCGGCGCGCCGTTCTGGTTCGGCATTTCGTCCCCGTAAAGGCCGGTTGCCATGATCGTCAGCGGATGCATGGCCTCGTCCAGCCGCAGCCCCTCGACATAGGGCCAGTCGAGCGAATTGCGCCGTTGACCGGGCATTTCATCAGGCCGGAAAAGCGTCTCGAAGGCGACATAGCGCGCGTCCGACCGAACCCCGACCTTTTCCAGCACCTTGTTCAACTCGAACCCGATCCACGGGATGACCATCGCCCACGCTTCGACACAGCGGAATCGATAGATCCGCTCTTCCAGGTCGATGCCGCCCATCAGATCGGCCAGATCATAGGTGCCCGGGCGGTCGACCAAACCGTCGATCTTTACCGACCACGGATCGGTCGTCAGGGCATGCGCGTTGTCGGCCGGATCATCCTTGCCCAAACCGAACTCATAAAAGTTATTGTAATTGGTGATTTGCTTGAACGTGTTCGGCTCCAGATCGGTCGAATAGGGCGATGGCGAATAGGTCAGCTTCGCCGCCGCTGGCCCTGCAATGCTGCCCACAGCGCCAGCCGCCGCCGCACCGGCCATCAGCTGCCGCCGGTTCAAAAACGCAGGCTTTGGCGTCACATCGGACCACTTCAGATTGTTCATTCGGCTTTGCATCCGGGCTCACTCCATTCGCTTTGATCTCATCTAAGACCAACGACGCAAAGAACCAAATAAGAGAAATTCACAAAGCCGTTCGAAGTGTTACAATGAAGATGCATCGACATCCGCAGGCCAGCCGCGCCGCGCCGCCCCATAATCACTTTTCCAAAAATATTCCGGGAGAACGCGAGGCGGCAGCGCCGCCTCGCCTTTGGCGACGCGCGGAACGCGCGGCGCAACCTCAGTGCAGCACCGCATCCCTTGGCGGCTGGCGCCGTGACGACGACACCCGGTCGCCGACGATCAGCCCCTCGGGCCCGGCGCTGACCGAAACCGTCTCGCCCTCGCCGATGTCGCCCGACAAAATCATCTCGGCCAGCGGGTCCTGCAACGCCCTTTGAATCACGCGCTTCAAGGGCCGCGCTCCGAAAACCGGATCATAGCCTTCGTCGGCCAGCCAGCTGCGCGCTTCGTCGGAAAGCGCCAGCGCTATCTTGCGGGCTTTCAGCCGCCGCTCCAAGTGCGCCAACTGAATCGCCACAATCCCGTCCATGTCGCCGCGGCTTAGCCGGTCGAAAATGATTGTCTCGTCGAGCCGGTTCAGAAACTCGGGCCGGAAATGGGCGCGCACCGCGTCCATCACATCGCGCCTAGCGTCCGCGACGTCCGACGCCTCGGGCAACTGGCTCAGCGCCTGCGACCCCAAATTCGAGGTCAGCACGATCAGCGTCTGCTTGAAGTCCACCTTGCGGCCCTGGCCGTCGGTCAGCACGCCGTCATCAAGCACCTGCAACAGCACGTTGAAGACATCCGGATGCGCCTTTTCGACCTCGTCAAACAGCACCACCTGATAGGGCCGCCGCCGCACTGCCTCGGTCAGCACGCCGCCTTCGTCGTATCCGACGTATCCCGGCGGTGCACCGATCAGCCGCGCGACCGAGTGCTTTTCCATGAACTCGCTCATATCGAAGCGCACCATGGCGTTGTCGTCGTCAAACAGAAATTCCGCCACCGCCTTGGTCAGTTCGGTCTTGCCGACACCCGTGGGACCAAGAAACAGGAACGACCCCAGCGGCCGATGCTCGTCGTTCAGCCCCGCCCGCGCCCGGCGCACCGCATTGGCCACGGCCCGCACCGCGGTTTTCTGACCAATCACCCGGCGACCGACCTCGGCCTCCATCCGCATGAGCTTTTCGCGCTCGCCCTCAAGCATTTTCGAGGTCGGAATGCCGGTCCAGCGTTCTACCACCTGGGCGATTTGCTCGGGTCGCACCGCCTCTTCGACCAGCACATCCGCCTCGGCGCTTTCGACCTCGGCCAGCGCCTTTTCAAGGTCCGGGATGACGCCATAGGAAAGCTCGCCCGCCTTGGCCAGATCGCCCTCGCGTTTGGCCAGGTCCAGTTCGGCCCGGGCCTTTTCAAGGTGTTCTTTGAGGCTCCGCGCGCCTTCCAGCTTGTCGCGCTCGGCCTGCCAGCGTGCGGTCAGCTCGGCTGAGTGTTGCTGCAACTCGGCCAGTTCGCGCTCCAGCGTCGCAAGCCGGTCTTTCGACAGCTTGTCGTCTTCTTTCTTCAGCGCCTCGGCCTCGATCTGCTTTTGCAGAATGTCGCGGTCCAGTGCATCCAGCGCCTCGGGCTTTGAATCCACCTCCATGCGCAACCGACTGGCCGCCTCGTCCATCAGATCGATGGCCTTGTCGGGCAAAAACCGGTCGGTGATATAGCGGTTCGACAGCGTCGCCGCGGCGACCAGCGCCGCATCCGAAATCCGCACCCCGTGGTGCAATTCGTATTTCTCCTTGATGCCGCGCAGGATGCTGACCGTATCGGCCTCGGTCGGCTCAGATACCATCACCGGCTGGAACCGCCGCGCCAGGGCGGCGTCTTTTTCCACATGCTTGCGGTATTCGTCCAGCGTCGTGGCCGCCACGCAATGCAATTCGCCCCGCGCCAGCGCCGGTTTCAAGAGGTTGGCGGCGTCCATCGGGCCCTCGGCCTTGCCGCCCCCGACCAATGTGTGCATTTCGTCGATGAAGAGAACGATCTCGCCCGCCGCCGCGGTCACCTCGGACAGCACCGCCTTCAGCCGCTCTTCGAACTCACCGCGATATTTCGCGCCCGCGATCAGCGCCCCCATATCCAGCGCCATGAGCTTCTTTCCCGACAGACTTTCGGGCACATCGCCGTTGACGATCCTCAGCGCAAGCCCCTCGGCAATCGCGGTTTTGCCGACGCCGGGTTCGCCGATCAGCACCGGGTTGTTCTTGGTCCGGCGCGAAAGCACCTGCATGGTCCGGCGGATTTCCTCGTCGCGCCCGATGATCGGATCGATCCTGCCCTCGGCCGCCGCCTGCGTCAGGTCGTGTGCGAATTTCTTCAGCGCCTCATAGGTATCTTCGGCGCTGGCACTGTCGGCCGTGCGCCCCTTGCGCAGATCAGTGATCGCGCCGTTCAGGGCTTGGGCGTTTATCCCGCCCGCCTCGAGCGCATCGCGCGCCTTTGACTTGACCATGGCGATTGCGGTCAAAATCCGCTCGACCGGCACAAAGGCGTCACCGGCCCTGTCGGCCAGTTTCTCGGCCTCGGCCATGACCTTGGCGGTCGCCGGATCGAGATAGGTCTGACCCGCGTCGCCGCCGACATTCGGAACCTTTGCAAGCGCCAGATCATTGGCCTCGGCCACGCGCTCGGGCGCGCCGCCGGCGCTGCGGATCAGATTGGCCGCAAGACCCTTGTCATCGTCCAAAAGTGCTTTCAGCAAATGCTCGGGCGCAAGTCTCTGGTGCCCCTCGCGCAAAGCGATCGTCTGGGCGGCCTGCATGAAGCCGCGCGACCGCTCGGTGAACTTCTCCAAGTTCATCGGTCTCTCCTTTATCAAGCGCCGCGTATTCCGGGTGCCCGCCAGGCAGCCCACCCCAGTTGCGGCCTTCGCCTAGAATTTGGGATGGAAAGCGCCCGATATCAACCCGCATCGGCGATTTTGCCGGATCGCTTGACCTTCGCGGCACTGCGCCGCAAAAGCCGGGGCGAAGGGGGGTGTCCATGACCGAGACCTCGCGCACCGATGACCGGCTGATTGTGGCGCTCGATGTGCCCGATGCGCTGGCCGGACTGAAGCTGGCCGAGGCGCTTGGCGATGCGGTGTCGTTTTACAAGATTGGGCTGGGGATGCTGACCGGGGGGGGGCTGGCGCTGGCGGGCGAGCTTAAGGGCGATCACGGCAAGCGCATCTTTTTGGACCTCAAACTGTTCGACATCCCGGCCACCATCGAGGCGGCGGTGCGTGGGCTGGCGCAGTTCGATCTGGATTTTCTGACCGTCCACGGCGACCCGCATGTGGTGGCCGCCGCGCGCCAAGGCGCGGGCGATGCGGGGCTCAAAATTCTGGCCGTCACGGTGCTGACCTCGCTCGACCGGTCCGACCTCGATGCCGCCCAGATCAAACCCGGTGACATTGCTGAAATTGTTGCAGAACGGGCGGGTCGCGCGTTCGAGGCGGGCGCGCACGGGGTCATCGCCTCGGCCCACGAGGCGGCGCGCATCCGCGCCCTGCCCGAGGCCGTGGATCGGCTGATCGTCACGCCGGGCGTGCGACCGACAGGCGCGGAACCGGGCGATCAGAAGCGCGTCATGACACCGGCCGAGGCGATTACCGCCGGGGCCGACCACGTGGTTGTCGGGCGGCCCATCCACCGCGCCCGCGACCCCCGCGCCGCCGCCCAGGCGGTGGTAGCCGAGATGAACGCGCGCAAACCGAACCGTCGGACATAAGCGGCGGCGATTGGACTTTGGGACAAGGTATTGCGCCGCGCTGGCGCGCGTCGCCCCGAGGCGAGGGGCGCTGCCCCTCGCGCTCCCCGGAGTATTTTTGGAAGGATGATAAAGCGAAGGGCGCGGCAGGCCTCGCGACTACCGCAGGCGGTCACTTTCGTTGTAGCGGCGCCCGGGGGGGGTCAGTCGTTGATGTCGTCGTCAAATCGTTTGACCTGGGTGCGAGTGACGCCAAGAAGGCGTCTCAGACCCACCCAGGCGACAAGCGACACCAGCGCGAAGGCGACCAGCAACAGCGGCAGCGACCCCGCCACGGTCGCGGCCAGCGGTCCGCCGACCAGCAAAAACAGCGCGACGATCGCGGCGCCGATGCCGAACCCCAGGAAGACATAGGCGGGCGCGAAGACCTCCAGAATCACCAGCGCAATGGCAAACGCGCCCCAGACCCACCAGGCTGCCCACCACATCATCCACGTCCTTTCAGCATTTTGAAGGCGTCGCCAAAGGCCGCCAGGGCATCGACGGGCAGGATCACCGTCTGCTTGCCCTCGCCCGCGCCAAGCGCACTGAGCGCCTCGACCTGTTTTAACGCCACCTGATATTGCGCCGCCTCCAGCCCGTTGGCGGCAATCGCCTCGGCGACTTTTGCGGTCGCATAGGCCTCGGCGTCGGCCGCGATCCGGCGCGCCTTGGCGGCCTGTTCGGTGGCGTAAAGTTCGGCATCGGCGTTCAGTTCGACGGCGCGCTTTTCGCCCTCGGCGCGGGTCACCGCGGCCCGCCGTTCGCGTTCGGCGTTCAACTGCTGCAGCATCGCTTCGCGCGTCGCCTGATCGAGGTTGACGTCCAGAATTTCAGCGCGCGTGACCTCGATGCCCCATTCGTCGACCGCGTCTTCGACATCGGCCTGGATCGTTTCGATCAGATGCGCCCGGTTGGCCTGAACGTCGTCAAGCTCCATCTTGCCGATCTGCGCGCGCACGATCCCCGCCACGGTGGTGGCGATCGCCGCGTCAACATCGCGGATCCGGTAGACGGTTCGTTCCGGCTCGGTGATCCGGTAAAAGACGCTTGTTTCGACCTGGACAAGCACGTTGTCCGCGGTGATCGCATCCTGGCTAGCGTTGGGCAGCTGGCGTTCCAGGATCGAGATTTTGTGCCGGACCCGGTCCAGAAACGGCACGATGAAGTTCAGCCCCGGGCCCAGAACCACGCGCAGACGTCCGAACCGCTCGACAACGTGCTTTTCGGACTGCGAGACAACCCGCACGCCCAGGTAAACCGACAATATAATGAGGATTGCCAGAAGGATAAGAACCAGGTTGCCACCCTCCAAACCGGCAAGAAAACGATCCATAAAATGCTCCGAATTAATTGGATGTGGCCTATAGATAGAGGCTGGGACGCCCCAGTTGAAGCCCTAATGCGCCTGGTGCCGGCACCGGGTCAGTCGCCGACGCGAACCCCGTTATTTGCGGCCATCTCGGTCTGGTCGGGCGGTTCCCAGATGGTTTCCATGAAATCAAACATCTTGCGGGTGACGGTCAGGGCGAAGGTCTTGCCCTGTTGCGCGTTCCTGTGTTCGACCCGGCGCCAGCGCAGGTCGCGGTCCACGTCGAGGTAATGCAGCGTCGCCTGCCAGCCGCGATTGCCCGCCCAGTCATAGAATATCCCGCGTTCATGGCTGTTGGTGAACCCGCAGTCAAAGACCACCGGCGCGCCCGCCTCGAGGACCTGATCGGCGGTGTCACGCATCTGGGCGCAGCACCGCTGAACGCGTTCATAAAACCAGTCGAAGTCGGATGCAGGATCGCGGTCGGGAAAGAACAACCGCGCGTTCCAGTCATCGATTGAAAAGCGAACCGCCCCGAGCGAGAGGCGCAGCGTCTCGGCGTAGGTCGATTTTCCGGCACCCGTCAGCCCGGTTATCATGTGGACATGGGCGGCCATGCGACCCCTAGTTTATCAGCCCGGCCACACGCATGGCCGCGTCGACCAGCCCCTGGGTGCCTTGGGTCAGCGGTGCCAGCGGCGGGCGCACCTCGTCCGAGCAAAGGCCCAGCCGCGACATCCCGTATTTCGCGCCGACCAGCCCCGGTTCGGTGAATATCGCCTGATGCAGGGGCATCAGCCGGTCGGCCAATTCCAGCGCGCGGCCATAGTCGCCCGCCAAGGTGGCGGCCTGCATGTCAGAACATAAGCGAGGCGCCACGTTGGCGGTGACCGAAATGCAGCCGACCCCGCCCTGGGCATTGAACCCGTGTGCTGTGGCATCCTCGCCGGAAAGCTGGATGAAGTTCTTGCCACAGGTGATGCGCTGCTGGCTGACCCGCGCCAGATCGCCGGTGGCGTCCTTGACACCAATGATCCGCGGCAGCGCCGCCAGCGTGCCCATGGTCGCGGGCGTCATGTCGACAACCGACCGGCCGGGAATGTTGTAGATGATGATCGGCAGATCGCAGCAGTCGTGGACAGCGCTGAAATGCAGGATCAAACCACCTTGAGTCGGCTTGTTGTAATAGGGCGTGACCACAAGTGCTGCATCGGCCCCGACCCGTTTGGCGTGGCGCATGAACCGGATCGATTCGGCAGTGTTGTTCGACCCGGCCCCCGCGATCACTTTCACCCGGCCCGCCGCCGCCGTAACCACCGTTTCGATCACGGCCTCATGTTCCTCGTGGCTGAGCGTCGGGCTTTCCCCGGTCGTTCCAACCGGAACCAGACCATTGCTGCCCTCATCGACATGCCAGTCGACCAAATGTTTCAGCGCGTCAAAATCCACCTCGCCGTTCTTGAAGGGTGTGACCAGGGCTGGGAACGATCCATGAAACATCGCGCGCATCCTTTTGGCGTCAATTGTCCGGCTTTTCGGGGCCACTGGTCGGCGGTCCCGGATCGCGCGGACACTATAGCGAGGATGCGCCGATGCCAAGTTTGTCTCGTCGCTCGGAATCGTCTAGGTTCAAAGGTCACGGGCAGGGGTCACGATTTTAGGCAGGTGTTGGTGATCAGACGCGCTTTTTTTGTCAGGCTTTGCCTTCTCAGCGCTCTTGCGGCCCCGACGGCCCCCGCGGGTGGCCACGCGGGGGGTCTGGCGGCGGCTTTGGCGTTGTCGCGGGACGGAGCCTTTGCGGCGGCAGAACTTCGGGCCGCGCGGTCGGGCAATCTGGCGGTCGATATCATCGCCTGGACGAACCTTCGCGACGGCCACGGGGAATTTGCCGACTACCTAGATTTCATCACGCGCAATCGTGACTGGCCCGGGCTTTTGCAGCTGCGTCGGATGGGCGAGCCCAAGATCTCGCCGCGCACACCCGCCGACGACGTGCTGGCATTCTTTGGCCACCGCCACGCCCAGAGCCCGCACGGGGCGCTTTATCTGGCGCGCGCTTACCAGGCCCGCGACCGCCCCGACGACGCCCGGCACGAACTGGTGCTGGCCTGGCGCACGCTTTCGTTTTCGCGTTCCGAACAGGCGATTTTTCTCAGAGAATTCCCCGACCTGCTGACGCCGCATAACCAGGCCCGCCTGGATCACCTGCTGTGGCTGGGGCGTCACGCCGATGCGCTGCGGCTATTTCCGTTTCTTGGCACCGGCGCAAAGGCCGAGGCGCGGGCGCGCATTGCATTGCGAAACCTGGAGAACGGCGTTGATGCGTTAGTCGACAAAGTGCCAGACGCGCGGAGTTCCGGCCCCGGACTGGCGTTCGAGAGGTTCTTCTGGCGCATGGAAAAGGGCAATCGCGACGACGCTGTCCGGCTGATATTGGCGCGCTCGACCAGTGCAGAGCGCCTGGGCCGCCCGGCATTCTGGGCCAGCGCGCGGCGGGTTCTGGCGCGCGACGCCCTGCGCGAAGGGCGGGTGGACCAAGCCTATGGGCTGGCGACGGGCCATCACCTGGTTTCGGGCACCCATTTCGCCGACCTCGAATGGCTGGCAGGCTATATCGCCCTGACCCGGCTCGACCGCCCCCGCGACGCGCTCAACCACTTCCAGCGCTTTCGCGCCGGTGTCGACAGCCCGATCAGCCTGGGCCGCGCCGGGTATTGGGAGGCGCAGGCCTACGCGGCGATGGACCGTCCCGATGACGCGGCCATGGCCTTGGCGTTCGGGGCCGAATTTCAGACCGGGTTTTATGGACTTCTGGCCGCTGAACAGGCGGGGATCGCCATGGATCCGGGTCTGTTCGAAGCCGAGCCCAATGGTGTTACAGACGCACCGTTCCTGCAAAACCGGGTCCTGATGGTCGGCCTTGCGCTGAGACACGCGGGTGAAACCCGTCTGGCGGCACGGTTTTTCACGAATCTGGCCGAATCGCTCTCGGATGACGACTTTGCGCGGCTCGGCGATCTGGCGTTGCGGCTGGACGAGCCGCATATCGCGGTGACGCTTGCCAAATTTGCGGCCGGCCAGGGTCTGGTGTTGCCGCGCCCGTATTTCCCGGTCGTCGGCCTGACCGCCGACACCGCCGACGTGCCCCCCGAACTGACCCTGTCGATCATGCGCCGCGAAAGCGAATTTTACCCGCGCGCGGTCTCGCGGGCCGGGGCGCGCGGGCTGATGCAGCTGATGCCGCGCACTGCCAAGGAAGTGGCCGGGTGGCTGGATCTGCCCTATTCACCCGACCGTCTGCTGGACGACCCAACCTATAACACCACCCTTGGCAACGCCTACCTGGCCTCGGTGAGCGACGAGTTCGGGGGCAATATCTTGCTGATAGCGTCGGGCTATAACGCCGGGCCGACGCGCACCGCCGAGTGGATAAAGAAATACGGCGACCCGCGCGATGCCCGGGTGGATACACTGAGCTGGATCGAGACAATCCCGTTCCGCGAGACCCGCAACTATGTCATGCGCGTGGCCGAATCGGTGGTGATCTACCGCGCCAGACTGGCGGGCGAGGCGCAGCCGATCAGACTGTCTGCAGAACTGAGAGCGGCCCGCTAACGGGAATTTTTCACCCAGAAGAAACTGGCGGCACAACGCCCTTACCAGTATCACATTTCCAAAAAGACTCCGGGGGGAGCGCGAGGGGGCTGGCCCCCCTCGCTTCGCGGGCGACGCGGAACGCGGCGCAACCCCCAGGGCCCAGGACGTTCGGGATCAGGCCGAAGTATCTTCGGCGTCACTCAACAGCTCGAGGGCGGTCTCGGCCGAACTTGCCGCCTCTGCGGCGATCAGATCGGTGGCGGCGGTAAAGGCGGCAGCGGCCAGTTCGGCGGCCAGCCGGTCGGCGCCGTCGTCAATCACTGGTTGGTCCCCAACCGGTACCCCGGCGGCTGGGGGCGTTTCTTCTGCACCGGCCTGCACCACGGGTTCGCCGACCGCGACCGGTGCCTCGGTACCGCCCTCTGCGGGGTCTTCGGTCTGCACTGCAAAGATCAACGCCGGATCGGCACCACCGGCGATGGCCGACGCGGCGAACCCCTGCGCGCTGCTGGGCAACTCGATCCCTGCCTCGGCTGCGGCCGCCACCGCCGCCTTGGCCATATGCCCGACCGATTGTCCGCTTTTGCCGGGCCGGGCGGCCGCGTCCGTTTCGGGCTGGCGGTCCATGGGACGGTTCATATTGGCGGGGATCCCCGTGTGGGTAATTGGATGCATTGCTCAAACTCCTGGTGTCACTGCACCGTGACTGATAGCGGCAATTGGTTAGCAAAGCCTTGGCCCGGCTTGGCGCGGCCCTCGCCTTGGCCTATATCCCCCGGACGATGGCCAGGACACCCGACACCCCCAATTACAAGGTCATCGCCGAAAATCGGCGGGCGCGGTACGATTATGCCATCGAAGACGACATCGAATGCGGCATGATCCTGCAAGGTTCCGAGGTCAAATCCCTGCGCGGCGGCCAATCCAACATCGCCGAAAGCTATGCCGCGGTCGAGGCTGGCGAATTGTGGCTGGTGAATTCCTATATTGCGCCGTATGCGCCGGCCCGCACCTGGGGACACGAAGAACGTCGTCGGCGCAAGCTCTTGGTGTCAAAGCGCGAAATGGCACGGCTCTGGCAAGCGACGCAACGCCAGGGCCTGACGCTGGTGCCGTTGGTGATCTATTTCAACCATCGCGGCCGGGTGAAGATCAAGATCGGCATCGCCAAGGGCAAAAAGGCCCATGACAAACGCGCCACCGAAGCCAAGCGCGACTGGCAGCGCCAAAAGGCGCGCCTCTTGCGGCGCGGCGAATAGGCACCTACCGGCCTGCGCCGTGCCCCGCAAACGCGCCGCCAGCCGCCCGTCGGTAACACCCAACCCCAGTGCAATGATCGCAAATCCGGCCCAGGCTTGGGGCCCCGGACTTTCGTCGAGGAAACGAATACCCAGTCCGATCGCAAACGGCGGGATCAGCAGCGTGACCAGCATCAGGTTCGCCGCCCCCGCCCGCGCTCCCGCCCCCGACGCCGGGTCAATTGTGGTCGATTTTCGGGCATCCATAGTGGGTTTTTCCATCCCACCCCGGCGCAGTCGATCCGTTTCCTGCGGTTTCGCGCGGCGGGCGCGGGACCGCCACCCTTGCACGGCCCCCGCCATGGGGTTAGGTCGAAAACACGCCTGATTTCACGGACCCCGCCATGGCCGCCAACGACCCTCGCACCCTTGTTTCCACCAATTGGCTTGAGGCGCATCTTGCCAGCCCCGATTTGCGGGTTCTGGACGCCAGCTGGTATCTGCCCGACGCCGGCCGTGACCCGCGGGGCGAATATGCGGCCGCGCATATCCCCGGCGCGCGGTTTTTCGACATCGACGATATTTCCGACGCGCGGTCGGACCTGCCGCATATGGCACCGTCGCCGGAAAAGTTCATCTCGCGCCTGCGCGCCATGGGCGTGGGCGATGGGCATCAGGTGGTGGTCTATGACGGGGCCGGTTTGTTTTCGGCGGCGCGGGTCTGGTGGCTGTTTCGGTTGATGGGCAAGACCGACGTCGCAGTTCTGGATGGTGGCTTTCCCAAATGGCAGGCCGAAGGCCGCCCGGTCGAAGACCTGCCCCCGGTCATTCGCGACCGGCATATGACCGTCCAACGGCAGGCGCATATGGTCAAGGACGTGACGCAAGTCGCAGCGGCGTCAAAGCTTGGCGACTGGGA
Organism: Brevirhabdus sp.; assembly: GCA_047518005.1. Taxonomy (GTDB): domain Bacteria; phylum Pseudomonadota; class Alphaproteobacteria; order Rhodobacterales; family Rhodobacteraceae; genus JAKZRT01. The sequence continues at coordinate 7,886 of JAKZRT010000064.1, read as the reverse complement.
AATTGTCGATGCACGTCCTGCAGACCGTTTCCGCGGCGACGTTCCTGAACCCCGGCCGGGCTTGCGCGGCGGCCACATTCCCGGTTCGCGCAGCCTGCCCCTGGATCGTTTCGTCAAGGCCGATGGAACGATGAAATCCGGTGATGACCTGCGCCGCGCGTTCGACGTGGCTGGCGTCGACTTATCAAGGCCAGTCATCACGACTTGCGGCTCGGGCGTCACTGCGGCGATGATAAATTTGGCGATGGAACGCTTGGGCAAGACCGACCATGCAATCTATGACGGCTCGTGGGCCGAATGGGGCATGTACGACGGGCTGAAAATTCAAACCGGAGCTTGATGATGTTCGAAACCCTCACCCCGCAGCCGCCTGACGGAATTCTGGGCCTGGTCGCCGCCTATCGCGCCGATCCGCGCCCCGACAAGATCGACCTTGGCGTGGGCGTCTACAAGAACGCCGACGGCGTCACACCGATCATGGGCGCGGTGAAAAAGGCGGAACAGATGCTGTGGGGTTCCGAGGCCACCAAGGCCTATACCGCTCTGGCCGGTGACCCGGCCTATCTGGACGCGATGACCGGGCTGGTGCTGGGCGGCGCGGTGGCGCGGGGTCAGGTGTCGGCGCTGGCGACACCGGGCGGCACCGGCGCGCTGCGCCAGGGCTTCGAGCTGGTCAAGATGGCCAAGCCCGACGCGCGGTTCTGGATCTCGGACCCGACCTGGCCCAACCATCCGACAATGCTGGCGCATCTGGGCATTGAGGTCTGCAAGTACCGCTATTTCGACGCCGAGACGCGCGCCGTCAGCTTCGACGCGATGATGGCCGATCTTGCCGGCATCGGTCCGGGCGACGTGGTTCTGGTGCATGGCTGCTGCCATAACCCCACCGGCGCGAACCTGAACCCCGGCCAGTGGCAGGACTTGATCGCGCATCTTCAGGCGACCGGGGCGGTTCCCCTTGTCGACATCGCCTATCAGGGCTTCGGCGACGGGCTCGACGAAGACGGTGCGGCCACCCGTGCGCTGGCCAGCGCCCTTCCAGAGACGATCATCGCAGCGAGCTGTTCCAAGAACTTCGGCATCTACCGCGAGCGTGCCGGTATCCTGATGGTGGTAACCGGTGAAGACCGCAAAAGTGTCACCCAGGGCATCCTCGGCTACCTCAACCGTCAGAATTATTCGTTCCCGCCGGATCACGGCGCGCGGCTGGTCTCGATGATCCTGACCGACGACGCTTTGCGGGCCGACTGGACGTCCGAGCTGGAGGCGGTGCGCCTTTCCATGCTCGACCTGCGCCGCACTTTGGCCGACGCCCTGCGCGATGCCACCGGGTCCGACCGCTTCGGGTTTCTGGCCGAACACCGCGGCATGTTCTCGCGCCTGGGCATCGCCCCGGAAAAAGTCGCAACGCTTAAGGAGGATCACGGTATTTATATGGTGGGCGACAGCCGTATAAACATCGCCGGGCTGAACAAGGCGACGATCCAGATCCTTGCCAAGGCAATCATCGACGTGGGCGCTTAAGGCCTCGTCGCGAACGCACGCCAGCCGTCAGCAGATCTCCATTTTCGCAAAAAAAGGCCCGGACACAATGGCCCGGGCTTTAAGGAACTGGCGGGCAAATAAACCCGCCAGGGGAGAATCGCGTTTCAGATGCCGTAGGCGCTTTCGCCGTGCGTGGTCTGATCCAGGCCTTGACGTTCCAGATCTTCTTCGATCCGCAGGCCCATCAACATGTCCACGATCTTGAACAGAATGTACGAGACCACGCCGCACCAGACGATGGTGATCACGACGGCTTGGAACTGAATGAAAGTTTGCCCAACCAGCGAATAGTCGTCGCCGCCGATGCCGCCCAGTCCCGGCGCGGTGAAGATACCGGTGCCGATGGCGCCGATGATCCCGCCGATGCCGTGGATGCCGAAAACATCCAAGCTGTCGTCATAGCCGAACTTGTTCTTGACCACTGCCACAAAGAAATAGCAGCCCGCCGAGGCCAGCGCCCCCAACACGATCGCGCCGATCGGACCGACCGAACCGCAGGCCGGAGTGATCGCGACAAGTCCGGCGATCATTCCCGAGGCCGCGCCCAGCATTGACGACTTTGCCCGCGTGACCTTTTCGATCACGTTCCAGGCCAGGATCGCCGCCGCGGCGGCAACAAATGTGTTGATCAGCGCAAGGCCGGCGCCGCCGTTGGCCTCGAGGTTCGAACCGGCGTTGAAGCCGAACCATCCGACCCACAGGATCGCGGCACCAACCAGCGCCAGCGTCATCGAATGCGGTGCCATGTTTTCGCGGCCAAAACCGATCCGCGGACCGATCACGATGCAGCCGACCAGCGCCGCGATCCCGGCGTTGATATGCACCACGGTACCGCCGGCAAAGTCGAGCGCGCCGAGGTTAAAGATAAAACCGGCACCGTCCCAGACCATGTGGGCAATGGGGAAATAAACCAGCGTCACCCAAAGTGCTGTGAACAGCATGATCGCGCCGAATTTCACCCGTTCAGCAAAGGCGCCGACGATCAGCGCCGACGTGATCGCGGCAAAGGTCATCTGGAACGCGATGAAGACGTATTCGGGGATGACCACGCCATCGGTGAAAGTCGCCGCCATCGAATCGGCGGTGACCCCGGCCAGGAACAGCTTGCCCAGCCCCCCCCAGAACGGGCTGGTGCCGCCGCCGAAGGCGAAGGAATAGCCCCAGACCACCCAGATCACCATTACCATCGCGGCAATCGTGGTACATTGCATCAGCACCGACAGCATGTTTTTCGACCGCACCAGACCGCCGTAAAACAGGGCCAGACCGGGGATGATCATGAAAAGGACAAGCAGCGTGGCGGTCATCATCCAGGCCACGTCGCCCTTGTCCATCGTCTCGACCGCTGCGCCAGCGGCCTCCTGCCCGTAGCCTAGCGCAGGCACCATGGCGGCCACGACTGAAAGCGCTAGCAATTTCTTCGGTTTCATTTCCGTTTTCCTTTCAGAAGGGTCAAAGCGCTTCGTCGCCGGTCTCGCCGGTGCGCACGCGCAGGGCGTTTTCAAGCGCCAGAGTGAAGATCTTTCCGTCGCCGATCTTGTCGGTTCGGGCGGTGTTCGCGATGGTCTCGACAACCTGATCGGCAATCTCGTCGGCCACGGCGATTTCAAGGCGAACCTTTGGCACGAAGTTCACGGTATATTCGGCACCCCGATAGATCTCGGTGTGCCCCGACTGCGCCCCGAACCCCTTGATTTCGGTTACCATCATCCCGCGAACCCCGATATCGGTCAGCGCCTGGCGCACGTCTTCCAGCTTGAACGGCTTTATTGCTGCGATTATCAGCTTCACATTTCTGTCCTCTCTCAGGTGCCGCATGCGCGCGGCGGATGCGGGCATCACGAAGAATGCTGTGACTGCAAACAAGGTTTTGGGGACTTTTGGTCAGGAATAATCGGCGAAATTCGTTGGATTAGGCGCTTTTTTCGGCAAACGCACAAAAACTAGGCGTGATATGTCTGGCGTTTGCGCTGCAGTGCAGCACTCCACATTCGAAAAATGATTCGCTAAACTCGGTCAAAACCATCATTTGGGCAAAACATGACGTCTAAGAACAAGAACAAACCGCCGCTGGTTGCCGAGCAGAGATACCCCAAACCGGGCGGCAAGCCCGCAAAAATGCCTGCGTCCACGCCGGCCGCAAAGAAACCGACCACCCAGTCTGCCAAAGGTTCGAAAAAAAGGCCCACCCGGCGCAAACCGAAAACCCGGCTGGGTCGCGCGTTGGCCGGTCTCCGGCGCCTGACCCTCGGCATGCTGCGCCTGGTCTGGCGGTTCTCGGTCCGCATCACGCTGGCGGTAACCGCGATCATCGCGGTCGCGGTGATCTGGTTTGCCGCCACGCTGCCGCCGGTCTCGGCGCAACTCGACGCCCGCGCGCGCGGGTCTGTGACCTTCCTCGACCGTGACCGGAAGGTCTTCACCTGGCGCGGCGACCAGTTCGGGGGAGTGATCAGGGCTGAAACCGTCTCGCCGCATCTGAAAAACGCGGTCGTCGCGGCCGAGGACAAGCGGTTCTACCGGCACCTCGGCCTCAGCCCACGCGGCATCGCCAGCGCCGTGCGCATCAACCTGGCCGAAGGGCGCGGACCGCTGTCTGGTCACGGCGGCTCGACGATCACCCAACAAACTGCCAAACTTTTGTGTCTGGGCACCCCCTTCGATCCGCAAGGCTCGATGACCGAGGCCGAATTCGAGGCTGATTGCCGCCAGACCACCATCGCGCGCAAGTTCAAGGAAGCCATCTATTCGCTGGCGATGGAGCTCAGATACTCAAAAGACGATATCCTGACGATCTATCTAAACCGGGTGTTCCTGGGGGCTGGCGCGCGCGGGTTCGAGGCCGCCGCGCAGCGCTATTTCTCGAAGTCCGCCGCCGATATTCAGCCTGCCGAGGCGGCGATGCTGGCCGGGCTTCTGGTGGCCCCGACGCGCTATGCGCCCACCAACAATCTGCAGCGCAGCCAGGATCGGGCCGCGACCATTGCGCGGCTGATGCGCGACCAGGGCTATCTGACCCCGACCCAAGCCGCCAAGGTCATGGCCGAACCTGCGACGCTGTCAGAAACCGCAGCAAAGCGGATTGGCGATTATTTTGCCGATTGGGTCATGTCGACGGGCCCGGCGTTTCTGACCCGCGACACCACCGAAGATGTGGTTATCCGCACCACCTTCGATCCGAATATTCAGGCCGCTGCCGAGGCCGCCATGCGGCATATTTTTGACACCCGCGTGCGTGAGGGGTCCCAAGCGCAGGCCGCGATCATCGTGATGTCGGCTGACGGCGCAGTACGGGCCATCGTTGGCGGGCGCGACACCGGTATTGCCGGGGCCTTCAACCGCGCCACCCAGGCGCGCCGCCAGACCGGCAGCGTCTTCAAGCCTTTCGTCTATGCCGCGGCGCTTGATCTGGGCCATTCCAGCCAGTCGACCGTGGATGACAAACCGCTGACCATCGATATCCCCGGTTCGGGCCTGTGGTCACCGAAAAATTACGGCGACAAATACATGGGCCGGGTGACGCTGACTACGGCGTTGGCCTATTCGCTGAACTCCGCCGCCGTGCGTGTCAGCGAATACGCGGGCCGCGAGAACGTGCGCCAGATCGCCAGCGATTTCGGTATCACCAGCGATCTGGCCGACGGTCCGGCGCTGGCGCTTGGTGCCTCCGAGGCCAGCCTCTTGGAGACCACCGGCGCCTATGCCGGCATCCTCAACGGCGGCCAGGCGGTCAGACCCTACGGCGTGATCGAGGTCCGACTGCAGGGCGAGGACGACCCGATCATGGGGTTGGAAGGCGGCATCGGCGCGCGGGTGATCAGCCAAGACGCCGCCCGCGAGCTGACCTGGATGATGACCCGCGTGATCGAAGACGGCACCGGGCGCCGCGCCCGCCTGGCGGGCTGGCAGGCGGCGGGCAAGACCGGCACCACCCAAGCCGCCCGCGATGCCTGGTTCGTGGGTTTCACCGCCGAATATGTCGCCGGGGTCTGGATGGGCTACGACGACAATACGCCGCTGACCGGGGTCACCGGCGGCGGATTGCCCGCCGACATCTGGCGCGAGGCAATGGCGCGCATCCACGAAGGTATCCCCATAAGCGACCTGCCGGTCATCCGCCGGCCCGAAACCCGCAGTATCGAAGACCTTTTCAAGCCGCGCCGCGCGCGCAGTGGCCAGGAACGAACGCCCGAAACAATTATTCGCGACCTCCTGCGCGCGATCTTCGGCGGCAATTGACGGCCAGCTGGGACCATCATCATCTTTCCATAAATACTCCGGGGGGTCGCGGGGGGCTGGCCCCCCGCCCGGGCCGCGGCGCGCGGCGGCGCGTGAAACGCGGCGCAACCGCTCACTCGATATCTCTAGCCTCGTCGACCAGCATCACCGGCACCCCATTGCGCACCGGAAACGCCAGGTTTGCCGATCTCGAAATCAGCTCTTGGGCCGCTGCATCGAATTCCAGCGTCGCGTGGGTCAGCGGGCAGACCAGCGCCTCGAGCATCCGCCGGTCAAAGCCTTGCGGCTCGTCGGTCATTGCATCACCTCTTCGTCCGACCCGCTGTGCATCGCAAATCCGATCAGTGTGATCAGGGTATCGCGCCGCGCAGTCAAGGTCGGGGCCTCCAGAAGCGCTTGTTTTTCTTCGGCGTGGAACGGGCAAAGCATACTCAGCGAGTTGATCAGCATCTCGTCTTCGGCCGCTTTCAGGCTGTTCCAGTCGATGGACAGACCTTTGGTTTCGAAAAATCGCCCGAGAATGCCCAGGAACTCGGCCCGGTCAAACCCGGCATCGGCCTCGGCCGGTCCCAGGTCGTGATGAAAATCGTTCCACCGGACATCGGCCTTGGTGTAGGGTGAAAATCCGGTCACTTCGCGGGTAATCTGATACCGCGACACTCCGTGCAGCGAAATCATGTACCGCCCGTCACCGGTTTCGGTGAACGACGTAACCCGGCCTGCGCATCCGATCTGATGCAGGCGCGGCTCGCCACCGTCTGGAACCTCCACCGGCTGGACCATGCCGATCATCCGGTGCGAGGTTTTCAGCGTGTCGTCGAGCATCGCCAGATAGCGCGGCTCGAATATATGCAGCGGCAGCCGTGCGCGCGGCAGCAACAGCGCCCCCACCAAAGGCAAGAGCGGCACCGTATCAGGCAGGTCAGCGGCCGAATACATGGGCCTACCTTAGGCCGGAATCCAGCTCATGCGAAGATCATCGACGATAATTTCCGCCGACCGTTCAGCCCGATCGGGTCTTTCGGCTTCATGGCATCGAAGATTGTGAACAACTGCACCTTGGCGGCACCGTTATTCCAGTCTCGGTCGCGGCGGAAAATCTCGAGCAGTGCCTCGATCGCCTCTTCAACATCGCCACCCGCATGCAGCGCGGTTGCCAGATCGAACCGCACTTGCAGATCCTCGGGCGCGGCCTCGACCTGGGCGCGCAACTCGGCCACGGGGCCCGCGTCAGCCGCCTGCGCGGCAAGGGCGATCTGGGCGCGCACAGCTTCGATTTCGGGCGTCGAGGCGATGGCGTCGGGGACCGCGCCCAGAAGGCCCTGCGCCTGATCGACCTCGCCAAGCGCCAAATGCGCGCGGACCAGCCCGCCATAGGCGGCGGCGTTTTCGGCATCTTCGCCCAGGATCGCGGCAAAGGTCTGGGCGGCATCCACGGCCGCACCTTCCTCCAGCATCGCCTCGGCGGACTCGACCGCTTCGCCCAGTCCGCCGTCACCGGCCAGGGCCGCGACACGGGTCACAAAGGCCTTGATCTCCGAGCCCTGAACCGCGCCCTGAAAGCCGTCAACCGGTTGACCCTTGTAGAACGCATAAACGGTCGGGATCGACTGGATGCGCAGCTGCCCGGCGATGCCCTGGTTCTGGTCGATATCGACCTTGACCATGCGCACCTTGCCCCCGGCTGCCGTGACTTCGGCCTCGAGCGCGGGGCCCAGCGTCTTGCACGGCCCGCACCAGGGTGCCCAGAAATCGACGATGACCGGAATATCCTGGCTGGCCTCGATCACATCGGCCGTGAAGGTCGCCTCGGTCGCGTCCTTGATCAGGTCGGCTGCGGGCGGGTCCGCTGCCGTGGGGGTTCCGAGCTCTAACATTTCAAATCTCGTTGTTCTGCGGTTTCGGGTTGCGCTCTATATGCGCGCTCAAAGCCCCCGCGCCAACCTTGATGGGTCAATTGTGGTAGTGCCCCAGGGCGTGGTGTAAATTGTTCTCCGGCTGGGTGTTGAGCCGGTTTACAGGGCGGCGATTTTCGCCGGGTCCATGGTGGTATCCTCGCAGATGGCGGCGACGGTTTCCAGCGTCATGTAACGACGTGTGAC
>JAKZRT010000063.1:0-5708 GCA_047518005.1 Brevirhabdus sp. | reverse complement strand
GACGCGACCGACCGGCGCCCTGTGGACAAGTGGACAGCCGCTCCGCGACCGACCACTTCCCCACAGGGCCAGAAACCGCAACAGAAGCGGTCAACTCATATGGTACATAAACCGGTCAACTCAGAATGTTCTCGACAGGATATAACGGCTGGTCATCAGGTCGAGATGCGCGCCGCCGCCGTTTTTGAAAAGCGTGATATCGTCGGCCGAGCTGCGGGCGAAATCGGCAAGCCCGTAGAAATCGGCCAGAATGTCAGCGCGGGCGATCGTACCTTCTTCGATAGGAGTTTTCAGCTCGCCAATGTGGTCCAAAGTTGTGTCGAAACTGTCGACGAAAATCCGGGCGCGTTTTAGCGCCGTGTCATCGGCCTCGCGCATGTCCGCGCGGTAGGCCCCGATCAGATCGATGTGCTGGCCCGGGCGCAGCCAGTCGCCCCGAATGATTGGCTCGCTAGACATGGTGGCCGATGTGATGATGTCTGCCGTGCCGACCGCCGCTTGCAGGTCGCTGGCGATTGCGGTGTCGGGGAAATCGCGCTGAAAGGCCATGGCGCCCTCGGGCGAGCGGTTCCAGACGGTAAACTGCGCTTCGGGAAATAATGCGCCGTAGGCCGAGCGCAGGCTGCGCCCCACCGTGCCCGCGCCGACGATCAGTATGCGGCGGCTGTCGGGCCTGGCCAGGCGCCGTGCGGCCAGAAGGCTGTCGGCGGCGGTTTTCCAGCGGGTAACCAGCGCGAAGTCGATCAGCGCTTCGAGCGCACCGTCCTCGTCGGCAAAGAGGCTGACCGATCCGCCGATCATCGGCTTGCCTTGGGCGGCGTTGCCCGGAAATACAGTCGCCGTTTTTACCGCCAGCCCCAGACCGTCGATCCAGGCGGCGCGGCTGAGCATGGTGTCCGGCCCGCGAGAAATGAGGCTGTCGGTGATTTGGGCCTTGGGCAGGTTGTGGCCCGCAGCGATCGCATCGGTCAGTTCGATCCAGTCAAGACGGGCCCCGGCCTCGGGCCCGACGATCTGCACACTCATTTCGCCCGCTCCAGAAGACCGGCGGCGACCAGTGCGCCTCGCCAACCATCGGGCCCGTCAAAATGATGCACCTGCCAGCCGCGTTCGCGCGCTGCCGCGATGTTATCGGCGCGGTCATCGGCAAAAATGATCTCGGACCCCGAGAACCCGGTACTGTTTTCCAGCGCGGCATAAAACGCCGGATCCGGCTTCAGCATTCTCAGTCGGGCCGACACGAAATGCGCGTCGAAAAGGTCGAGAAACGGATAGGCCGCGCGCGCCAGATCAAAGGTCTCGTCACCGAAATTCGTCAGGGTAAACAAGGGTATCTCTCGCGCCTTCAGCGCCTCGAGCACAGTTACTGACCCGTCGATTGCCGGCGTGCATATGTCCAGAAAGTGCTCGCGCCAGGCCCTGATCTCGACCGCCCAATCGGGATAAGTGCCCACCGCCTCGTCGGTCAAAGCACCCAGAGATTCGCCCGCGTCCGAGCGCAGATTGATCGCATACATCGGCACCGCATCGAAAAAGGCGCGCCGCCGTTCCGGCCCGATCCGGGCGTCGTAATAGGCCTCGGGTTGCCAGTTGATCAGCACGTTGCCGATGTCGAAAACGGCGGCTTTGGGGGTCATCGGCGGCTCCGGTTTTCCACGCTTCCTAACAGGCGCGCGCGGCGATGTCAGCGCTGCGCCGTCCGGGGCTGGGTGCGGTTCAGCCGCACCTCGCGCCACATCAAGAACAGCCCGGCGCCGATGATCAGGGTGATGCCGGTCCAGGCGCTGGTATCGGGCCATTCGTCGAACACCACGTAGCCCCAGAAAACTGCCAGCGGCACGGCGATATATTCGAACGGCGCCACCAGCGCCGCCTCGCTGACCGTATAGGCACGACTGATCAGCCAGGCCGCGGCCACCAGGATCAGGCCCAAAGACGCAAGCCGCAGGTAATGCGCAGGGCCCGGCCAGACCCAGCCGCGAAAGAAAAACGCCAGCGACGGGCTTTCCTGTTCGGCAAACCGACCGTCGCCGACAGTCAAGCCAATCGCAATCGCGACGAATATGAAAACCAACTGGATCCAGAAGATCATCGACAGCGTTGTGTCGGTGCGCCCGATCACGCGGGTCAGCATTTGCAGGCCCGCATAGCAGACGGCAGCGGCCATTGGCAAAAGTGCGGCGGGCTGAAACGCCTCTGACCCGGGGCGGATGATGACCAGCACCCCAGCAAGACCCACCAACACCGCGATCCAGCGGCGCGGACCGACCCGCTCGCGCAGGAAGATCACCGAAAACGCGGTGATCACCAGCGGGCTGACGAAAAACACCGCCGAAGCCTCGGCCAAGGGCATCGCGGCAAGGCCGAGGAAAAAGAGCATGTTGGCCGCCACCATGAAAGCCCCGCGCAAAAGCGAAATCACCGGGCGGCTGGTTTTCAGTGCCCCGAGACCGCCGCCGAGCGTCAGCGACAATACCACGACAATAACCAGCGCCAGCAATGACCGGATCAGCACGATTTCGTGCAGCGGGTAAGCCCCGCTCAGCGCTTTGATCGCCGCATCGTTCATGGTGAAAAACACCATCGCGGCAGCGGCAAAGGGCGCGCCGCCAAGCGTGGCCCGAGGTGATACCGCGTCGGTCATGGGGTTTGGTGGCTGCGATCGTGCGACACGTCTATTCTGCCTGCGACATCGCCTTTCGCGCGGCCCGATCCAGCGCTTGCAGAAACCGCGACCGGTCGGCCCTGGAAAAACTTTGCCCGCCACCCTGACGAAACGGATCAGCGGCGCGCAGGTCGGTCATGAGGTCGCGGGTGGCCAGCACGTTACCGATATTGGCCTCGCCCAGCGCCTCGCCGTTGTGTTTGATAATTGCAGCGCCGTTTTCAATGACCCGTGCCGCCAAGGGAATATCGCTGGTCACCACCACATCACCCGGTCCGGCCCGCTCGGCGATCCACTTGTCCGCCGCATCCGGCCCGGCATCGACGATCACCGTCTGAACCAGTGGGTTGGCCGATGGCCGGATACCGCCGTTCGAAACGATCACCAGGGGTACACCCAGCCGCGTGGCCACGCGCTCGGCTTCGGCTTTGACCGGGCAGGCGTCGGCATCGACATAGATCATTATTCGCCGGGTGCTTTGCGCGATACCTTGAATGCGTCGGGGACCGGCATCCGGTTGAACGCGTCGAGGCCCGCAACCCGGTAGGCTTCGGCCAGGGTCGGATAATTGAACGTGTTTTGCACGAAATAATCGACCGTGCCCTTCAGGTTCAGCACCGCTTGCGCGATATGGATCAGCTCGGTCGCGCCTTCGCCGACGATCTGGACCCCCAGCACGCGGCGGGTTTTCAGGCTGACCAACATCTTCAGCATGCCGTGTTCCAGCCCCATGATATGGCCGCGACTGGTCTCGCGGAACCGGGCGATACCGACCTCGTAGGGGATGCCGCGTTCATCCATTTCCTCTTCGGACATGCCGCAGGTCGAAATTTCGGGCACCGAATAGATGCCATATGGAAACCACGGTGATTCGGGCAGCGTCGGCGTTTCCAGCGCGTGACAGGCCGCCACGCGACCTTGTTGCAGGGCGGTCGAGGCCAGCGACGGATGCCCGATCACATCGCCCGCCGCATAGATGTGCGGCACTGGCGTCTGATAGGTCTTGCGGTCCACCACCAGCCGCCCCCGGTCGTCGGTGGTCAGCCCGGCAGCACCCACCTTCAGCTTGTCGGTGGCCCCCAGGCGGCCGGCGGCAAACAACAGCATCTCGGCGCGCACATGCCGCCCATTTTCCAGCGTCACCTCGACTTGGTTTCCGGCGTCTTCGATGCTGGAAATTTCCGATCCCAGCCGCAGATCGACCCCGTTTTCACGGATCTCGTGGATGAATTCCTGGACCAGCGTACGGTCGATGAAATCGAGGATGCTGTCGCGCGGTTCAATCAGCGTCACCCGCACGTCGAGCGTCGAGAACATCGTGGCATATTCCACTCCGATCACTCCGGCACCAACCACCACCAGCGACCGCGGTATCTGACCCATTTCCAGAAACTCATCGCTGTCCACAATAGTCGAGCCATTGAACGGCACCCATTTGGGGCGAAGGGTCTTGGTTCCGGTCACTATCAAAAACCGGTCCGCAGTCAGGCGCGTGGTTTCCCCGGCCTCGGTGGCCACCTCCACCTCGTGCGAGCCAATAAACGTGGCCAGCCCCATCAGCGTTTCGATGTGATTGCGGTTGAACTGATGCTCCAGAACGTCAACCTCGTAATCCAGCGTCTTGTGCAGCCGCACCCGCAGGTCCTGGGCGCTGACATCGTCTTTGACCCGGTAAGACCGGCCATAAAACGCCCGCTCGCGCCAGCCGCTGAGGTTCAGAACCGTCTCGCGCAGGGTTTTCGACGGGATCGTGCCGGTATGCACCGACACGCCGCCCAGCCGGTCCTTGCGGTCGATGCACAAAACTTTGCGTTTCAGCTTGCCGGCCTGAATGGCAGCGGCTTTCCCGGCGGGTCCGGACCCGATGATGATGAGGTCGTAATCAGCCATGGTTCATCCGTCGTAGAGTTTCTCAGCGTGGAACGCGACATGGTCTTGCATAAAGGTCGACACAAAAAAGTAACTGTGGTCATAGCCCGGTTGCAGCCGCAAAACTGCCTGCTGGCGGCGCGTCGCGACGGCGGCGGCCAACGCCTCGGGGCGCAGCAGGTCGATGAACTGGTCGTCGGTTCCGGTATCGACCAGCACTGGACCGTCGAAGCCGCGTGCGGCCATCAACAGGCTGGCGTCATGGGCCGCCCAGGCCCTTTCGTCGGACCCCAGATAGGCACTGAACTGCTTGCGACCCCAGTCCGACGCGCAGGGATTCGAGATCGGCGCAAAGGCCGACACGCTGCGATAGCGGTCGGGCAGGGTCATCGCGATGGTCAGCGCCCCATGCCCGCCCATCGAATGGCCGGTGATGCCCTGCCGGTGGCTATCGATTGCGAAATTCGCGGCGATCAGGACTGGCAGTTCGTCGGTGACATACTCCCACATCCGGAAATGCGGTGCCTAGGGGCTGTGCGTGGCGTTGACGTAAAACCCGGCGCCCTGACCCAGGTCGTAGGCCTCGTCATCAGAAACGCCCGCGCCCCGCGGCGAGGTGTCGGGAAAGACCAACGCGATGCCGGCTTCGGCGGCCCAGGCCTGGGCGCCGGTCTTGAGCATGGCGTTTTCATGCGTGCAGGTCAGCCCCGCCAGGAACCAAAGCGCTGGCACCGGACCTGTCCTGGCCTCGGCGGGCAGAAAGAGGCCAAAGGTCATGTCGCAACCGCAGGCGGTCGAGGCATGGGTATAAACCCCCTGAACCCCTTCAAAGGCGGCATTTTCCGATATCGTTGTCAGCACCATGCAGCCCTCGGCCAACTCATGCCGGATATGGCTACCCTGCGCCACTGAGCGGGGCAAGCGCCCGGTGCCAGGGACCGCCAGCCGCGCCAACCACGGATGACACGTTCCTGGTGCGCAACGGGTGACAGAGCGACAAGGTTTTGCACCGCCTTTGGCGTCGCGCTCTAACTGAACCCGCATTTCCCAAGTATCGTCGATATTCAGTGCGGCGAGAAGGCGATTCTGCTATAAGAATCATGAAGTTGTAGCATACATGGAGCGGCGGATATGGCACACCCGATGGGTGAATCGAAACCGGGGTGCCTTCGGG
>JAKZRT010000062.1:0-26116 GCA_047518005.1 Brevirhabdus sp. | reverse complement strand
GGCCACCCAGCCCGACCCGATGGTGCGCACGAGGGGCCGAATGAACCGGATCATGTCGTGCACCATATCGCCGCTTTCCACATGCCCGCCGGGTGACGAGATAAAGACGTTGATCGGGTCATCGTTGTCTTCGGCCAGCGCGATCAGTTGCATCACCGCGCGGCTCGCCAGCTTGTCAGTGATCTCGCCCGCGATGATCACGCTGCGTGATTTGAAAAAGAGATCGCCAACGCGCGGATTGGGGGCGTCTTCGCGGGCTTTATCGGTGTCGTCGAGCATGTTCATTGGGGTCTCCGTTCGAGGAATTTGTTGATCTGCCGTTCGCTTCGCAAATACTGGTACTAGGGCGAAGGTAGACGATACTTTGAGGGAACTTGAATAGTTTTTCCACCTTCCAAAGTGTATGATTCGTCCAAGCGCGCTGCGCGAACTTTGCCGACGGATATCTCGAACAACGGCTTGAGCGATCGAGAGCGTCCCATTCTTTTGGGCGGAGACACAACATCGATTGACTTTGTGCCCGCAATACTCCTCGCCATGTCAACAGCGCTTCGTATATCGGTATCGGCTGTAATGACCAGAGCCCGATCAAACTGGTCTTCAAAGGCGTCACGGATCAGGTGAATTCCAATGTTGACGTCTGTCTCTTTTTCTTCGTGAGTTTGATATCGTGCGTGGCACACCTTGCACTTTAGAAATTTCTTTTTGAATTGCCCCGGAATGAATTTGACCCCTTCCGCTTTGAGCGCTGCTACATAGGCACGATGCCGCTTATGTGCGTCCGGTATCCACGTTGCATACGCCGAGAAATATTTAACCGATTCTAGTTCTTCGCGCTCGCTGATCATGCTCTCGGATAGGCGTCTCAGGCAAAGCCATTTGAGGCTGTCATCTCTCAATTCGTTTATCGCGTGATATAGGTTGAAACCGTCCACATAAACGAAAACGCGACGCATTTGAATTCTCCTAAAACGGAAAAGCCGCGCCTTTCGGCGCGGCCTATCTCGCAGGATATACCTAGCGAGGTGGATACGTCAATTATGGCATCTAGTCCAAGAATGTCAACGTTCTATGAACGAAACGGGCGGATTGTCGCCCCACTGCCCGATCAATAAACCACCACCGACCGGATGCTTTTCCCAGCATGCATCAGATCGAACCCCTTGTTGATGTCCTCAAGCGCCAGCGTGTGGGTGATCATCGGGTCGATCTCGATCTTGCCGTCCATGTACCAATCCACGATCTTGGGCACATCCGTGCGCCCCGACGCCCCACCAAAGGCGGTGCCGCGCCAGACCCGGCCGGTGACCAGCTGGAACGGACGCGTCGATATCTCGGCCCCCGCCGGGGCCACGCCGATGATGATCGACTCGCCCCACCCTTTGTGGGCGCATTCCAGCGCCTGGCGCATGGTGGTGACGTTGCCGATGCACTCAAACGAATAATCCGCGCCGCCGCCGGTCAGATCGACCAGATGGGCCACCACATCGCCGTCAACCTCTGCGGGGTTCACGAAATCGGTCATGCCGAATTTTTCGGCCTGTTCCCTGCGGCCGGGGTTCAGATCGACGCCGACGATCTGATCGGCCCCGGCCAGCCGCAGCCCCTGAATGACGTTGAGACCAATCCCGCCCAGCCCGAATACCACCGCGCGCGATCCGATCTCGACACGCGCGGTGTTAATCACCGCGCCGATGCCCGTGGTCACGCCGCAACCGATGTAACAGATCTTGTCGAAAGGCGCGTCCTGGCGCACACGCGCCAGCGCGATCTCGGGCAACACGGTGTGGTTGGAAAACGTAGAACAGCCCATGTAGTGCAGGATCGGCGTGCCATCCAGCATCGAGAACCGGCTGGTGCCGTCGGGCATCAGCCCGGCGCCCTGCGTCGCGCGTATCTTCTGGCAAAGGTTGGTCTTGGGGTTCAGGCAGTACTCGCATTCACGGCATTCGGGCGTATAAAGCGGGATCACGTGATCGCCCGGCCTCACACTGGTCACGCCCGCGCCGACCTCCATCACAACGCCTGCACCCTCGTGGCCCAGGATCGCCGGGAACAGTCCCTCGGGGTCGGCCCCCGACAGGGTGAACTGATCGGTGTGGCAAATGCCGGTGGCCTTGATTTCCACCAAAACCTCGCCCGCGCGCGGGCCGTCAAGGTTCACATTCATGATCTCCAGCGGTTGGCCCGCTGCGATCGCAACGGCGGCGCGGGTTTGCATTTGTCGTCTCCTGGTTTCGTCGTAATATGGCGGCAACCGTGGGACAATTGGCCGGGCATTTCAACCAACAATGCGACGGCCGGAAAACCGAGGAGAAATGATGAAACCGCCTTTGCTGATAGTGACCGCTGCCCTGATCGCGTCCGGCTGCGCGCCCGCACCTGAGGCCGCCGCCCCTGCGGCGTCCGCCGCGCCCGACTTGAGCGGTTGCGGCGGCGACCGGTATCTGGACCATATCGGCGTCCCTCTGGATGATCTGAGGGCGCCTCTGGGGACCACCGCGCGGGTCTTTCAGGGCGTTGTGCCCAACGACGGGGACAGTGATCCAAGCCGGTTGAATTTTGCCGTTGATGACAATCGGACCGTGACCCGCGTCTGGTGCGGGTGATCGCCGATGCCACAGTTTCCCTCGCTGCCCGAGCCCTCGCATCTGACCGACCTGCTGGTGCGGTTTCCAAAAAACGTGGGTCCCTTGATGGCCTATGTCAACGCGGTGCTGCGGTCCGATGGCGCGCTTTCCATCGCCGAACGCGAGTTGATCGCGGCCTACGTGTCGGGGCTGAACGCCTGCCGCTTCTGCTTTGGCAGCCACGCGATCTACGCGCGCGCCTTCGGCATCCCCGACGGCGTTGTCGAGGCCCTGCTGGACGATATCGACACCGCCCCTGTCGCGGACCGGTTGAAACCGCTTTTCGCCTATATCGCCAAACTCAACACCCTGCCCAGCCGCATGGTGCCCGGCGATGCCCAGGCCGTGCTCGATGCGGGCCTCAGCGAGGCGGCGCTTTTCGAGGCCATCGAGGTCTGCGGCGTCTTCAACCTGATGAACCGTATGATTGAGGGCGCAGGCGTGAATTTCGACTATGCCGCCAACCCAGGGGCGCATACGATTTCGACCGGCGACGCAGATGCTCTTTCGGCCTCGTACCTGAACTACGCCGAGCGGATCGCGGGGTTGGTGTCCGGGTGACGCGCCAACAATGTCTGTTCCGAGCCCTTTTCAGCCATTGACTTGATTTCTAGTGGAGGCATCGACGCAGGTCGGTCCAATCAGCAAACCATCCAAACACCTCAGCTGTTCGAAAACCGTTTCAATCAGCCAGTTTTCGTTGCTATGGCCGCAGCATCTTTTTTCTAGCCCTACGACCGTTGGGCAATCAAGCAGCGGAAACTTGCACCGACCCGGACAGTGCCATCGGATTGGAGAAACGGTGCGAAAGCAGCGGCAAAGGCAGATGTCACTGCCTCTTCGCCTGAGTGCTCCATTGCCTTTACCGCGACACCAGCCGAGCACATGCCTCGGACTGCAGTGTCCAGATCGGGATAAGTCCAGGGGTCATCGACATCAAATACAGCCGTCGGTGTCAGTCCGGCACTAGACACAAACTCCCTAAGTGTACTTTCATCGGACAAGGCAAAGGGGCCGGGTGCGCCGGGTGGCGGTGGTGGCAGAAACGTTTTTAGGACTGCAACCAACGAAGCGGCTTCCATGCCTTCGGGTGTGCCCCAGGTCACGATAACCACGGTTCCGCCCGGTTTGGTCACCCGCCGGGCCTCGCCCAACGCCAGCGCAGGGTTTCCGGCGTATTGGAACGAATTGAAGCCGGTAACAACGTCAAATGTTGCGTCACCATATGGTAACTCTTCAAGGTCGCCATTTCTGAAATCGCCATTCTTGGTCCGGGTGCGCGCGATTTCCAGCAAGGGGTCAGATGCGTCGATACCTGAAATCATGGCGCCTAATTCTGCAGCCATCGAGACGGCCATGCCGGCACCGCAGCCCACATCTAGGTAATTTGTAGATGGACCAACGCCGGTGCGTTCCAAAACGGTCCGGTAGACCGGTCGCACGGTTCTTTCTTGTATGTTGGCCCAATAGTGTGATCGGGCACCCCAGAGCTGTCCGTTTATTTTTGCTGTTCTTGGTTTTGGTTCTTGGGTCATGTGTCGCCCTCTTTTGGTTGAACTAGATATGTTGAGATAATTTGACACGGGCCCGTTCAGTTCTACTTCAATATCTGAAGTTGATTTGGCGTCCGGAATGCCTACGCTTGTCAAATGAAACCCCAATCCAAATATAGTCAGTACTGCCCGATCGCAGCCGCGGCGGAAATCATTGCAGAGCGGTGGACCCCTCTTATCCTTCGTGGTCTTTTTGCTGGTTTAACTCGCTTTAATGAACTGCACGCAAGCATGCCACGCTTGTCATCTGCGCTGCTGTCAACACGGCTGGCCCAACTTGAACGCATGCAAATCATCGAGCGACATCGCGTTGGGGCGGGCAATAAATTTGAATATCACCTAACCAAAAGCGGCAATGCCTTGTGGCCGGTGCTGGAACAAATGGGAAATTGGTCGCAACATTGGCTCCGGGATTCCATGACATCGTTGGACAACATCAACCCCGATTTATTTTTTTGGGAGGTTCGATTTGCCAATATGTCAAGTGAGGCCGAGGTGAAACGCCGCCGAGTTGTCGAGATCAGGCTGACTGATACTCAGGCAACCAAACGATTATACTGGATGGTATTTGATGGTTGCGAAATTGACCTGTGCAAAAAAGATCCGGGGTATGAAATCGATCTTTGGGTAACCGCACCGGTGCAGGAACTCGTCAGGGTCTGGATGGGTCATATTAAGTTATCCCGTGCAATCGATATCGGACGAATTTCTCTTCATGGCTCTCGTAAAGAGGTCGAGGATTTTGGTGTCTGGTTCAAAGGTAGCGGATTTCAGGACGTGGGCCTTGCGGCAGTTTACAATTGAATGATTGCTAAAGTCTGCGAGCATCAATTGCCGGCGTGTGTCTGATCGTCCGCTTCGCCCGGCTCGGCGAACTTCCGAACACGTCCAATCGTTGGTCCGGCGTCTTCGTCCACCGCGCCGTGCGTTCGTCCACCGCTTGTGCGGCCAGGTCCAGGAGAATCCAGAATCTGCGATTTGCGCGAGTTAACACTTTTTCCGTTCAATATTAATGCCTTATGTCTTTTCTCACCGTGAGAAACTCTGAACCAACCCCCAACTCTCTGGACTCCCCCCCACCTCTGAGCTAGAAAAGAACATTCCATGAACATCTAAGCTGCCCATCCTGATGTCCAACCGTCGTATCCTGTCGCTCTGGTTCCCCCGGATGGGGGCCGAAAGGCTGCTTCGCCGCGCGCGGGGGCACCTCGAGGCACCGCTTGCCGTGGTCGCCGACGACCATAACATGCAGGTGCTTTCATCCGTCTCCGAAGCCGCCGCGGCGGCTGGCCTGAAACCCGGCATGGCGCTCAGGGATGCCAGCGCCATCGCCCCCGATCTGATCACCCGGCCCCGCGACGAACCCGCCGAGGCAATGTTTCTGGCCGGGCTCCGCCGCTGGGCCGGCAAGTTTTCCCCCTGGGTGGCCGAGGCTCCGCCCGACGCGCTGGTGATCGACCTCACCGGGTGTGCGCATCTTTTCGGCGGCGAGGCGGCGCTGATGACCCAAGCCGCGACCGATTGCGCCGATCTGGGGCTGAGCGTGCAGGCCGGCATCGCCGACACGCTGGGGGCGGCCTGGGCCTTGGCCCGGTTTGCCAGCGGCAGCCTGCCGGGGCGGTCGGGCGACGCGATTGACCAAGAGGCCCCCGCCACCCGCGCCCGCGCCGCCAAGCGCAAGCATTGGACCCGGGGCGGCGCGGCACCCCCGCCACGGGCGCAGGGGCAGCTTCCGGGGCGGATCGCCCCGCCGGGTCAGACCCGCGCCGCCATTTCCGGGCTTCCCGTGACCGCACTCAGGCTCTCCGATGCCGCCATCGCCGGACTTTCCCGGCTGGGGGTGCGCCGGATCGACGATCTGGCCGGCCTGCCGCGCGCCGCCACCGCCCGGCGCTTTGGGGCCGATGTGGTGGCGCGGCTCGATCAGGCCCTGGGCAATCTGCCCGAACCGGTGTCACCGGCCCGCGCGCCGGACCATTTCGCGGTGCGGCTTTCGCTGCCCGACCCGATCGGGCTCGAGGCCGATATCCTGGCCGGCATCGACCGCCTGCTGGAACCACTCTGCGACCGGCTCAGGGCGCGTGGCCGCGGCGCGCGGCGGGTGCGGCTGCAGGCGATGCGGGTCGATGCGGCCAGTGCGGTGATCGAGGTCGGGCTGGCCCGCCCCACAGCCAACCCCGACCGCATCCGCCCGCTGCTGGCCCTGAAGCTGGGCGAGATCGACGCCGGTTACGGCATCGACGTGCTGCGCCTGAGTGTGCCGGTCAGCGAACCGGTCCACCCGGTCCAGCACGCCGGCCACGCCGAGGCCGCGGCGCGCGGCCGCGCGGTGATGACGGCCCAGGCGCGCGGCGTGGATATCGACGATCTGATCGGGCGGCTGGGCGCGCGGATCGGGCTCGAGGCGATCACGCGGACCCACCCCGCCGACAGCCATATCCCCGAGAAAACCGCCACGATCATGGGCGCGGCCTGGTCCGAACCCGCGACCGACTGGCCCGAGCCCCCTACCGCGCGCGCCCTGATACTGTGGCCGCCCGAGCCGGTGATGGCCCCCGATGACCCGATGCCGCCGGTGGAATTCCGCTGGCGGCGGATGGCCCACAAGCTGGCCGAGGCGCGCGGCCCCGAACGCATCGCGCCTGAATGGTGGCTCGATGACCCGAACTGGCGCTCGGGGCTGCGCGATTACTGGCAAGTGGTCACAGAATCAGGCGACCGGCTGTGGCTTTACTATGCCCATGGCGGCACCATGTCGGGGGGATGGTTCGCCCAGGGGCGGTTTGCGTGAGCAAAATCACCATTTTGGCTGCCGAAAAGGTTTGAAAAACGCCGCCTCACAAAAAATATATTCTCGCCCCGCAACCCCCCGAAACCCATCGTCTTTTCGACTTATCCACCGGCATTTCCACAAGTAATACAACGACTTATCCCCAAGAAATTTCGCCCTTCCGCAATTTTTTGCTTGCAGGAATCGCACGCATTTGTGACGTTGATCTCACCGCAAAGGTTCTTCGGAAACAGAGCGGGGCGCAAAGGCCTGAGACGCCAGAGCGAAACGGAAAGGTCCTTCGGGACCCGGAAGTTAAGCGAAAGTGTCAGGGGTGTGAGCAAAGTCGGTAGGGGCTCTTCGGAGACTTTATCAACGGGGCTCAAACTCAAAAGGGTTCGGAGCGGGTGCAAAGGGTCTTCGGGCCTGGAGTACATTGAGCCGAAAGCCTCTAGGGGTGGAAAGTTCAGGAAGGCGTCAGGGTGCACCTGCTTGCAGGTGCGATGCGAGGACCGCGTCTGAGCACCTGGCGCCTTTTCCTATTGGGCGACCAAATTTCTCTAAACATTCTCAAAATGAAAACGGGGCCCGGTTGCCATTGGCCCCCGAACCCCGCTTCTGCGTCAGTTATGCATACCGCGTCTTGCACCTGTGCGGCCACTGTTAGAGTGAAGCGTGGGCCAGATCAACTATATCTGGCGCGCGATTCGAAGATTTCCGCAAGATTTCTTGTGGTGGTCTACATCTGGTGCGTTTCGGCCTCACTCCGCCGCCGTCGACATCGGGTTGTTGGGGTGCGTGGTCCAGTCGGCGAACTCGGCCGGAACCACTTTGCCGGTGCGCTCATCGACCGCACCCGGCGCGATCCGCTCCATGGTGATGCAGCCCTCGACCGGGCAGACGTTGATGCACATGTTGCAAGCCACGCATTCGTCGTCTTTCACGTCGAAAACGCGGGTTTCCGACATCGAGATGGCCTGATGCGACCCGTCCTCGCAGGCCGCATAACAGCGCCCGCATTTGATGCACAAGTCCTGATCGATCCGCGCCTTGGTGACGTAATTCAGGTTCAGGTTCTGCCAGTCCGAACAATTCGGTACCGCGCGGCCCACGACGTCGGCGACGCGGGCGTGGCCCTTTTCATCCATCCACTGACCAAGGCCCGAGATCATTTCCTGCACGATCTTGAAGCCATAGGTCATCGCCGCAGTGCAGACCTGCACGTTGCCCGCGCCCAGCGCTAGAAATTCGGCTGCGTCACGCCAGGTGGTGACGCCGCCAATGCCCGAAATCGGCAGACCGGCCAGGTCAGGGTCGCGCGCAATCTCGCTGACCATGCTCAGCGCAATCGGTTTGACAGCCGGTCCGCAGTACCCGCCATGCGCGCCTTTCCCGTCAATCGTCGGCTCGGGCGCAAATATGTCCAGATCGACGCTGGTGATCGAATTGATCGTGTTGATCAGGCTGACCGCATCGGCCCCGCCGTCCAACGCCGCCTTCGCCGGTTTGCGCACATCGGTGATGTTGGGGGTCAGTTTCACGATGCAGGGCAAGTTGGAATATTGTTTCACCCATTCGGTGACCATCTGAATATATTCGGGCACCTGACCCACGGCTGACCCCATGCCGCGTTCAGCCATCCCGTGCGGGCAACCAAAGTTCAACTCGACCCCGTCCGCGCCGGTGTCCTCGACCCGGGCCAGAATTTCGCGCCACGGGCCTTCCTCGCAGGGGACCATCAGGCTGACCACAACCGCGCGGTCGGGATAGTCTTTTTTGACGCGGGCGATTTCGTCGAGGTTGATCTGCAAGGGCCGGTCGGTGATCAGTTCAATATTGTTCAGCCCCAACAGACGACGATCCGCCCCCCAGATCGCGCCGTAACGCGGGCCGTTGACGTTGACGATCGGCGGGCCTTCTTCGCCCAGAGTCTTCCAGACCACACCGCCCCATCCGGCCTCAAACGCGCGCCGGACGTTATATTCCTTGTCCGTCGGCGGCGCCGAGGCCAGCCAGAATGGATTGGGGGATTTGATCCCAACAAAGTCGCTTGCAAGATTTGCCATCTTTTCTCCTTACCGCCCCGGACCCGATCCGGGGCCTCGCGCCTCTAGCCCGAAAGGGCCGCGTGAATGTCTTCCGCCGCGTCGCGCCCTTCGGCCACAGCCGTCACGGTCAGATCATCGCCGCCGCAAGCGCAATCGCCCCCGGCCCAGACCCCTGCCTGCGAGGTGCGGCCCGCGCCGGTGACCCTGACCTTGCGCCCCTCAAGCTCGGGCAGCCCCTCGCCGCGCAGGCTCTGGCCGATGGCTGCGAACACCTGATCGGCGGCAAGGCGGAATGTCTCGCCCGTCGGGGCCAGATCGTCATCGGTGTATTCAAACTCGATCTCGCGCGCAGCGCCATTGGAATGAACCGCGACCGGGCTGGCGCGGGTGATGATGCGCACGCCGCTCGACGCGGCAAGATCCTGCTCAAAACCGCTGGCGTTCATCCGGTCGCGCCCGCGCCGGTAAACCAGCGTCACATTCAGCGCGCCCAGCAGCTTGGACTGAACTGCCGCGTCAACGGCGGTCATACCGCCGCCGATCACTACGATGTCGCGCCCTATCGGCACGTCGGCCATGTCGCTCGCCTGACGCAGATCGGCAATGAAATCGACCGCAGGCGAGACCACCGATGCCGAATCTTGGTCAAGTCCCAAAGCATTGACGCCGCCCAGCCCCACGGCCAGAAAGACCGCGTCATGCGCCTCAGACAGACCCGCAAGCGTCAGATCACCGCCCAGCAATTTTCCATTCTCAACCGTGATCCCGCCAATCGCCAACAGCCAGTCAACCTCGCGTGCCGCGAAATCATCGACGGTCTTGTACGACGCGATCCCGTATTCGTTCAGACCACCCGCCTTGGGCCGCCCGTCAAACACCGTGACCTCATGGCCGTGCATCGCCAACCGGTGCGCGCAGGCCAGCCCCGCCGGTCCCGCCCCGACCACGGCGATCTTGCGTCCGGTTGATGCGGCGCGCGCGAACGGATGGGTGTCAGCAGCCATCAACTTGTCCGTCGCAAAGCGCTGCAACTCGCCGATTTTCACCGGCGCGCCCTCGGCGGTCTCGCGCACGCAGACCTCTTCGCACAGCGTCTCGGTCGGGCACACCCGCGCGCACATGCCGCCAAAGATGTTCTGTGCGAAAATGGTTCGCGCGGCTGCCTCGGGTGTCCCGGTCGCGATCTGGCGGATGAAAAGCGGGATGTCGATTCTGGTCGGGCAGGCCGTCATGCACGGCGCGTCATAGCAAAAATAGCACCGGTCAGCCGCGACCAGTGCCGCATGAGAATCCAGCGCCGGGTGCAGGTCAGCAAAGTTCTTGTCGTATGCGTCACGGTCCAACCGGCCCGCAACCACCCCAGGTGTCAAAGCAGTCATCTGGCCAAGATCCTCCGTTTCCGTCAGGCCTTACTATGCCACGGGGGAAATTTTTATCAACTGGTAAATTTTTGATCGCTGCGCCCAGGCAAATGCTGCAAAACGCAAAACGCCCGCTTGGGATCAAAGCGCGCGTTTCTGATCCAAAGGACCGATTATCCTAGCGGCGCAGACCCAGGCGCTTGATCAGGTCCTGATACCGCGCTTCGTCCTTGCCTTTGACATAGTCCAAAAGCTTGCGGCGCAGGGCGACCATTTTCAACAGCCCACGGCGCCCGTGGTTGTCTTTCTTGTGGATCTTGAAATGCTCGGTCAGCGTGGCGATGCGCGAGCTGAGGATGGCAACCTGAACTTCGGGCGACCCAGTGTCGCCTTTCTTGGTGCCGTATTCCTTGATCACGCGGGCCTTGTCTTCGGCAGTAATCGACATCGGGGTCTCCTTTATCTCAAAGGGTGATGGCACAAGCCGGGATGTCGTCCAGCAGGGCCCGTGGAGAGCTGCCGCACCACATGCGGCTGCGGGCGTATAGGGGAAATCCCAACCGAAGGAAAGGCATTTTATGATTGCGCCGCCCGCCCCGGCGAGCCGACAATTCCGCTAATCGCATCGATTTTTATCAAAAATTTTAACAAGGTAGTCAACCGCGTCTGCTAGCCCAGACTGCGGGGCACGAAGGAGCGTGCGATGCTGTTTGGTCTGTTCTTGCTTGGACTGATCCCCATTATGATGGTCGCCGATGCGCTGCTCGGCGATACCGGCATCGACCCCGATGGCGATTTCGATGACGCGACCGGCGACACGGTGTCTTTCGATGCGGCCGATACCGGTGGGGTCGATGCCCTGCTCGAAGCCGCCCCCGAAGATTACGTAGCGACCGATGCAAACATGCCGCTGGTTCTGGATGATTTTGAACCGGGCTCCGACAATCTGACGCTGCATCTGGCACCCGATCAGATGGACATAGCCGAGGCCGAGACCGAAACCGGTGGTGTCGCAATCGTCGAGGGCGGTGAAAACCTTTTGGTAGAATTCCCAAACCTCGACTGGGTTCCGGTCCAGGACATATCCATTGTTGTCGAAGACCCGGAAACCGGGGCAACCGTGGAATACGAACTCGTCGAAATGCCAACCTACCAAGACCCCGTACTCGCCGCGCCCGAACCAGACGGCAACGATCCCGCGCCGCTGTTTGCCTCCGAAGAAGACCTTAGCAACATCAGCGACCCGACAGTCGACGAGATCGACGGGCCGACACCAGAGGAATTGGACGACGAGGCGCTCGAACAAGAGCCGGAGCAGAATTCAACTGGCAAGGAAATTGTGCATAAGATCAAAGACTTTGTTCCCGGCAAGAACAAGCTCGCCGTCGAGATAAGTGCCGATCCCGCAGCCGCCCCACCCGAAGTTACGGTCATTCCGACAGAGAATGGTCTGGGCAGCCAAATTTTCGTTGGTGGGTGGCTGGTCGTTGTTCTTGAAGACCTGCCCGATGTGGCCCCATCCGACATAATTTTGGAAACCGTTTCCCAAGCAACAGGCAGTAATCAAAACCCCCATGGCGAAGGCTGAACGCTGTATCGGATATAAAGCGGGTGCCTCGGGTGGCCCGCTTTGGTCAGCCCAAGATGAAAAACCGGTCGCCCGGTGGCCCGCAACAGGCTTTCGACCGCCCGTCCCCGGCCCAGATGTTCGCCGTGCGTGCCCCAGGCAGCGATCACCGTGTCGGCCCAGTGGGCCGCCCCGGCAATGGCCGCGTCGTTCTCCGGCCCTACCGGATCAGCGACGGTGCGCATCGCCTTGGGATCGGTATCGCGCCAGGCAAAAATATTGGTCACCCGGAAGGCCCCGTACCCCAGCGCCCGCGCGCGCCGCTCGCAGCGCTCGACGGTCGGGTCGTTCTGAACCTCGGTCGCGGTTGACGGGTTGAGCATGACAAAGGCTATCTTGCCGCCGCGCTGGTCCCAGACCCGCGTCAGCGCATAGCGATAGCGCGCGCACGGCGAATAGATCGCCACCGATCGCGCGTCGCCTTTGACATGGGATCTGGCAAGTGTCGCGGGCTCGGACATGGCTCTGCCATAGCGGTCATCGCGCCGGGTGAAAAGTGGCCCTAAATCGGTTTGGGTTTAATCCGCGTCATTCGCGCCCCGGACCTGATCCGGGGCAACGCTTTTGCGGTTGAGGTCCCGGGTCGAGCCCGGGACGGGGGGCGGGCCATATTGGGTGCAATTCGCTCCGGTACCTTGTTCCACTGCTTCACCAAGCCCTTCAGAGTGAATTCGCGTCGGCGCGATCCGGGCGTATCGCCGCTCACCCATCAAAGGTAATGCGCCGCCTTTGGCAGCGCTCAATTTACCAGCAGTCGCTTATCATTCGGTGCGAAACACGCGCGACGGGTGGAAATCGCCCGACCGATAGACGCCAATCGCCAGCGCCCGGCCCTGATGGCTGGCCCAGGCCTGGTCACCGTATCCGGCCGTGGTCGAGATCACCCGACCCGGATTGCCGTTCCTGATCCTCGCCGCCCCGTCGGCGGCGCAAATCGCCTCGGGCAGACCGGCCAGCGCCACTTGCAGCGGCATCAGCAGATCGTCGATCTCTGCTGTGCCGGCCAACCGCTCGACGGTCTCCAGATCGACCCCGCCCGTGGCCTCGAACGGCCCCGACCAGATGCGCCGCAGGCCCACCACATGTGCCGGGCAGCCCAGAACCGCGCCCAGATCGCGGGCAATCGCCCGCACGTATCCGCCCTTGCCGCAGACCATTCTCAGCCGCGCGTGATAGGCATCCGGGCGATCGATCAGCGTCAGTTCATCCACATAAAGCGGCCGCGCGGCCAGGGTCACCTCGGCACCCGCGCGGGCACGGTTGTAGGCCCGTTCGCCGTCGATCCTGACCGCGGAATAGGTTGGTGGAACCTGTTCGATATTCCCGGTAAACCCCTGCAGGGCTGCTTGAATTGCGTCGGTGTCGGGCCGCGCATCGCTGCTGGCGATCACCCGCCCCTCGGCATCGTCGGTGTCGGTGGCCGCGCCAAAGCGCACCGTGAACTCATAGGATTTCAGCGCCTCGGTGACATAGGGCACGGTCTTGGTGGCCTCGCCAAGGGCTATGGCCAGAACCCCGGTCGCCGCCGGGTCCAACGTGCCCGCATGCCCGGCCTTTTGCGCGTCAAACGCCCATCGCACCTTGCCCACCACCTGGGTCGAGGTCGGCCCTGCGGGTTTGTCGACAACCACCCAGCCCGAGACCGGTCTGCCTTTCCTGCGCCGCGCCACCCGCTCAGTCCGGCTCGTCGCCCAGATCGCGGCGCACCTCGGCACGGGCGAAAAGCGCGCGCGTGTCGTCCATCCGGTCGAAGGTCTCGTCGATCTCGAAACGCAAAGCCGGCGAAAACTTCAGGCTCAGCGATTTTGTCACCTCGCGGCGCAGGTCGCTTTGGTTGTCGCGAAGTGCTGCCAGCGCGTCTTCGCGCCCGGTGCCACCCAGCGGCAGCACATAGGCGGTTGCGACCTTCAGGTCGGGCGACACCACGACCTCGCCCACGGTGATCGACACGGCGTTCAGGACCGGGTCGTGAACATCGCCCTGCGCCAGCACCCGTGACAGGGTGCGGCGGATCAATTCGCCCACCCGCAGCTGGCGCTGCGACGGGCCTGGCGATGGGGTGTGATGGCGGGCCATGACGGGGCATCTAGGGCAAGTCCCGCGCCCCCGCAAGCGTCGGCTTTTGACCCGGCCTTTGCCATTGCCGCGACTGCGCGCTAAAGCGGGCGCAACAGATGCGAGGACCAGCACATGAGCGACCTTCCGGGGATCGTGATCACGGGCGCTGCCGGGCGCATGGGCCGGATGCTGGCCGAGGTTGTGGCGGCAAGCGACGCGGTGCGCCTGGTCGGTGCGCTGGAACGCCAAGGCCACCAGTGGGTCGGTCAGGACCTTGGCACAGCGCAAGGCGGCGCGCCGGTTGGCGTGCTGGTCGAAGACGATCCGCTGCCCGCCTTCGCCCGCGCGCAGGCCGTGCTCGATTTTACCGCGCCCCAAGCCACGCTTGGGTTTGCGGGCTTGGCTGCCCAGGCCCGCGCAGTGCATGTGATCGGCACCACCGGCATGACCGACGACCAGATCGCGGCGCTGGAACCGGCGGCGCGCCACGCGGTGATTATTCGCGCCGGCAACATGAGCCTGGGGGTCAACCTGCTTTTGGGGCTGACACGGACTGTGGCGGCGGCTCTGGGCGACGACTTTGATGTCGAGATTATCGACCACCACCACCGCATGAAGGTTGACGCGCCCTCGGGCACCGCGCTGATGCTGGGCGAAGCGGCGGCGCAGGGGCGCGGCGTGACGCTTTCGCAGGCGCGCGTTGCCGGGCGCGACGGCATCACCGGTGCCCGCGCGCCGGGCACGATCGGGTTCAGCGCCGTGCGCGGCGGCGACATCGTCGGCGAACACCAAGTGATGTTCGCGGGCGCCGGCGAGCGCATCACGATCAGCCACATCGCCACCGACCGGCGGCTTTTTGCGCGCGGCGCCTTGCGGGCGGCCCTGTGGGGGCTGGGGCAGAAGCCAGGACAGTATTCGATGGCCGATGTGCTGGGCTTGTGAGCAGAGCATGACGAGGTTTGGCGGGTGAGCGCGACGGGTCCGGTAGTTTTGTGCATTCTCGATGGCTGGGGCCTGCGCGACGGGCGCGACGCCAACGCCCCGGCGCTGGCCGAAACGCCGAATTTTGACGGTCTGATGGCGGCGTGTCCCCACGCCCGGCTGATCACCCATGGGCCCGACGCCGGTCTGCCCGAGGGTCAGATGGGAAATTCCGAGGTCGGGCACACCAACATCGGCGCCGGTCGCGTGGTGGCCATGGCTCTGGGCCAGATCGACCTGGCGATCCAGGACGGGTCGTTCTTCGACCGGCCTGCAATTTTGGACTTCGCCGCCAAGGTCAAAACCGCGGGCGGGCGCGCGCATCTTTTGGGCGTGGTGTCCGACGGCGGCGTGCACGGGTCGCTTGCCCACATGATCGCCGCGGCGCAGGCGCTGACTGGGCGCGGCGTGGCAGTGGACATCCACGCCGTCACCGATGGTCGCGACGTGCCCCCGACGTCGGCGCTCGGATTTCTGGCCACGCTCCAGGCGGCCCTGCCGGGCGGGGCGCGGGTGGCAAGCGTGGTCGGGCGCTATTACGCCATGGACCGCGACAACCGCTGGGGCCGGGTCGCGGCGGCCTTTGACTGTATCGTGCGCGCCAAGGGCGCGCCCGCCGCCAGCGCGCAAGGCGCGGTCAAAGCCGCCTACGGGCGCGGCGAGACCGACGAATTCATTGCCCCCGCCACGCTCACCGGCGACCCTATGGTCGCTGGCGACGGGGTCTTTTGCCTGAATTTCCGCGCCGACCGGGCCCGCCAGATCATGGCCGCCATCGGCGACGCGAATTTCGACGATTTTGACCGGCCCGACCCGCCGCATTTGTCGGCGATCATGGGAATGGCCGAATATTCCGACCGCCACCGGGTCTATATGACAAGCGTCTATCCCAAGCGCACCCTGATCAATACGCTCGGGGCCTGGGTTGCGGCGCATGGGATCGGGCAGTTTCGGCTGGCCGAGACCGAGAAATACCCCCACGTCACCTTCTTTCTGAACGGCGGCCGCGAAGACCCAGAGCCCGGCGAAGACCGGTTCATGCCGCCCAGCCCGAAGGTTGCGACCTATGACCTGGCCCCCGAAATGAGTGCCGCAGCGGTCACCGACAAGCTGGTCTGGGCGATCGGCGCGGGCTACGGGCTGATCGTGGTCAACTACGCCAACCCGGATATGGTCGGTCACACCGGGGACCTGAACGCGGCGATCATGGCCTGCGAGGCGGTCGATGGGGGTCTTGGACAGGCGCTGGCGGCGCTGCAAGCCTCGGGCGGCGCGATGCTCGTCACCGCCGACCACGGCAATTGCGAACTGATGGTCGATCCCGCCACCGGCGGTCCGCACACGGCGCATACCACCAACCCGGTCCCGGTGATCCTGGTGGGCGGGCCCGCCGACGCGCGGCTCGGCAATGGTCGGCTGGCCGATCTGGCCCCGACACTTCTGGCGCTGATGGGCCTGCCGCAGCCCAAAGAAATGACCGGCCGCAGCCTGATCGCCGGATGAGACTGCGGGCCGCAATTTTCGGGGCCTTGCTGGCCCATTGGCACGGCGCTCCGGCGATGGCCCAAAGTCCGGTCGAGGCCACGCTTGGCGCGATCGACCGGCTTGGCGAGGCCCGCGCCGGGCTGGCGGCGGCCCAGGATGCCGACAATCGGGTTGGCGCGCTGACCGGGGTCGTGCTGGCCTACGAGGCGGGGCTGGCAGCGCTGCGCGATGCCGAACGCAAGGCGGCGTTGATGCGCCTGGCGACCCAGGCGGACCTGGACCGTGAATCGGCCGAGCTCGCGCGCCTTCTGGCGGCGCTTCAGTCGGCTGGTGGGTCGGCCAATTCAGTGCGCATCGTGCACCCCGAAGGTGCATTGGCCGCTGCCCGTGCCGCTATGCTGATGGCCGAGGTTGTGCCCGCGCTTGATGCCCGCGCGGCCGGCCTGCGCGACCGGATCGCCGCGATCGATGAGCTGATGAAGGTCGGCCAAGCCGCCAGGGCGGCCCTTGACCAGGGGCGCAGCGATGTCGGCGCGGCGCGGCTGGCGTTGACGCAGGTTTTGCGGTCGCGGGCCGATGCGGCCCCGGCGCGCGAGATTGACGCCGCAGTGTTTGCAGCGCTTTCCGAAGCTGGGGCGGGGCTCGAGGACTTTGCCCTGGCGCTGGTTGAAAACCCGGTGGCGGCCGCGATTGCCGGGGGCAAGGGATTCGCCGACGCCCTGGGCCAGCTTGCACCCCCGGTGGCGGGCGCGGTTCTCAGGGCGTTCGGGGCGCAAGACGCCGCCGGGATCGCCCGGCCAGGTGTTGTTTTTGCAACACGGCCCCAGGCGCTGATCACCGCCCCATGGCCGTCAACTTTGCGCTATACCGGTTCATTGAATGGCTACGGAAATGTGATGATACTTGAGACCGCACCGGGGTATCTTGTGATCCTGACAGGTATGGAACAAAGCTTTGGGGCCCCGGGACAGGTCTTGCCCCTGGGCGCGCCGCTTGGTTTGATGGGCGGTACGGAAAGCCCGGGCGACGATGCCGCAAGCGGGCGGGGTGAAACCCTGACCGAAACGCTCTATGTAGAGACCCGACGCGATGGGCACGCCCAAGACCCGGCGACATGGTTCGCCCTGGACAAGGAACGGAACTGAGATGAAGAAACTTCTGATGGCGGCGGTGGTTGGCACGCTTGCAGGCGCGTTGGCGACCAGCCAGATCGCCGGACCGCTTTTGGCCCAGGAAACCGCCCGTAAGACCACCATCTACGAACAGCTCGACCTGTTCGGCGACATCTTCGAGCGCATCCGCGTGCAATATGTCGAAGAGGTGGACGAGGCGGATCTGATCGAAGCGGCGATCGACGGGATGCTCAGTTCGCTCGATCCGCATTCCAGTTATCTGTCCCCCGATGACGCCGCAGACATGCGGGTCCAGACCCGCGGCGAGTTTGGCGGCCTCGGGATCGAGGTCACTCAGGACGAGGGCTATGTGAAAGTGGTCTCGCCGATCGACGGCACGCCGGCCGATGCCGCGGGCATCGAGGCGGGTGATTACATCACCCATGTTGACGGCGATTCCGTGCTCGGCCTGGGCCTGGATGAAGCGGTCGATCTGATGCGCGGCCCGGTCGGGTCCGAGATCATCATCACCGTGGTGCGCGAGGGTGTCGACGCTCCTTTTGACGTCAGCATCATCCGCGACACCATCAAGCTGACGGCGGTGCGTACGCGCGTCGAAGGCAAGACGATTGTCCTGCGGGTGACCACGTTCAACGCCCAGACCTATCCCAACCTCGCCGACGGGCTGGCCAAACATATCGAAGAACTTGGCGGGCTCGAGAATATCGACGGGATAGTGGTGGATCTGCGCAACAACCCCGGCGGATTGCTTGACCAGGCGATCAAGGTCTCGGACGCGTTTCTCGACAAGGGCGAAATCGTGTCGACCCGCGGGCGCGACCCGCAGGACGGCGAACGCTACAACGCCACGCCCGGCGATCTGGCCGAGGGCAAACCGATCGTGGTTTTGATCAACGGTGGCTCGGCCTCGGCTTCCGAGATCGTCGCCGGTGCGCTCCAGGACCACCGCCGCGCGATCATTGTCGGCACCAAAAGCTTTGGCAAAGGCTCGGTCCAGACGGTGATGCCGCTGCGCGGCGAAGGCGCGATGCGCCTGACCACGGCGCGCTATTACACGCCCTCGGGCCGGTCGATCCAGGCTTTGGGCGTGTCGCCCGACATCGTGGTGGCCCAGCCCCGGCGCGACCCGAACGCCGAGGAAGAGGACGCCGAAAACCCCCGCCAGCCCCGGACCGAGGCCGACCTGCGCGGCAGTCTGGACAACGACAGCCTGACCGAGGACGAGCGCCGCCAGATCGAAGAAGAACGCGCCCTGGCCGAGCAATCGGCGAAACTGCGCGAACAGGACTTCCAGCTGGCCTATGCCATCGACCTGTTGCACGGGCTGTCGGCCATCGCGCGGACGGCTGAATAATTTGGGCGGGGCGGGCATCGGCCCGCACCGAACGGCGCCAATGAGCAATCGGCAGACCTCAAAACTTCCCTATCGCCCCTGCGTCGGCGTGATGCTGCTGAATGCGCAGGGCCTGGCCTTCGTGGCGCAGCGCATCGACACTCCGGGACCGGCCTGGCAGATGCCGCAGGGCGGCATCGACGCCGGTGAAGACCCACGCGCGGCGGCGCTGCGCGAGCTTTGCGAAGAAACCGGCGTGACTGCCGACCTGGCCCGGATCGAGGCCGTGGCCTCCGACTGGCTGACCTACGACCTGCCGCCCGACCTGGTGTCGCGGCTTTGGGGCGGACGCTTTCGCGGCCAGAAACAGCGCTGGTATCTGATGCGCTTTCTCGGGCGCGACGATCAGATTGACATCACCCGCCCGCCGCGCGAATTTTCGCGCTGGCAATGGCTGCCGCCCGATCGGCTGGTGGCCAATATCGTGCCCTTCAAGCGCGCGGTTTATTCGGCGGTTCTCGATGCCTTCGCCGATCGTCTGTGAAGGGCGATCACACCCAGATTGAGCGGTGTGTCCCGCGCGGCGCACGCCGCCTGGCACCGCGTCCGGCTCGGGGGCGCTGCCCCTCTTCGCGCAAGCGCGAATTCACCCCGAAGTATTGATTGAAACGATGAAATTGGGGCGCCGCGCATTCTGCCCTTCAGTGTTCCAAAAGTACTTTGGGGGGTCCGGGGGGCAAAGCCCCCCGGCGCGGCGGCGCGCGGAACGCGCGACGCAACTCGCGTACCAATCCAGGCTCAATCGTTGCCCGACCCCTGGTCGTTGCCTGCGTCCGGGCCGTCGGTCATCCGCTTGAGATAATCGCCGAAGTTGCGGAAGGGATCGCTGCCGGATTTGTTCGTGTTGCGCCAGGCGACCCGCTGACCAAATCCCGACGCTCCGTTCAATTCGGTTTGAACGTCCTGGTTGGCCTGCACCAGATCCCGCCGTTCGTGCGGGTCATCCGGTGCCCCGGCCAGGGCGGGTGTGGTTAGGGCGATGGCGGCGGCTGTCGCCAGTGATAATACGATGTTTCGGTTCATGTGCTGGTCCTTTCGAGCGAATGGTCGCTGATCTCCGGTCAAATTGCGCCAAAACTTGGGCAGGTCTTCGCCGGACCGGGGACGCATGTTTCAAATGCCCCGCATCGGCGGTTTTCTGCGCGGTGGTGGCGCGGGCCGCGATCAGTTCGGACCGGGGCGGCGCATTGTTGCCAATGGGCGAACCGGCATAATCCACGTCAGAGGCTCGAAATAGGGGCTCGAAATGAGAACAAAACGTGAATATAGTGGGGGAATGCCCGAATCCCCTACTCAAGTCTTACCCGCCGAAATTGGCCCTGTGATGTGCAAGATAGCTCGGATGCGGTCTGAGAAAAGCGGCCCCCGGCAAATGAAGCCTGCGCTCAGACTTCAGCAGGCCTTTCGCGGCTGCGGGAAGCCGGTCTTCGGCCACAAGGATCGTGCGACCGTCGCCATCGACCGAAATCAGATGCCGGTCGAACATCCAGTGCGCCGTCCCCGACAGCGCCAGCCCGTTGCGGATCGAATCCGGCCCACCCGCTGCGACTGGGCGGATATGCGCGGCCTGAACCTCGGGCTTGCCGCCGCCGTTGCGGATGCAAAGCCCGGTCATGGCACATGTATTTCCGTAGGCGTCCTTGACCTGCCGCGCAAAAGCCGCAGCGCGGAAAGGTTTGCGGGTCAGCGCCTCGATCATCGGGCGGGCGAAAGGGGTGGCGGGGTCGTGGAAACCTCCGGGCACCGGTTCCGCGTCCGCCCAGTCTTCGCTGCCCAGCTCTTCGCGGACCCCGGAAAACCCCGCCGTCAGGATCGCGTCGAACTCGGGGTCGGGAACATTGCGCACGGCGCGCCCAAAGGCCCCCTTGCTGGTACCCCCATCGGGGCGTTGCAGCATAGATTCGTAATACTGCCCGCCCTCGCGGAACGGGACCGGGGCGGCGAAGGGCAGATAGTCGGCGATGCCCGCATAAAAGCGGTCTTCGTGCGCCGCATCGCGGGTAATACCGGTTATCCGGGCCGCCGCGAAATAAGCCTGTCGGCCCCCGGCGCGGTCGGACCCGGCCTCGACGCGGCGTGGCTCATAGTAGACAACCCAGTCGCCCAGCGCGCGTTCCACCGCGTTCAGGTAACTACGGGGAAAGTGGTATCGCGCCTCGGGAAGGTCGTCGTATTTCGACCCCTCGGCGTGGGTGAGAACAGCCCGGACCATGAAGTCAGGTTAGGGGCTGAGGGCTGTCTTTGCCAGGGAGGGTTGCATGACCTTTGCTGAACTGGACGCCACCTCAAACTTCACCTTCCTGACCGGGGCCAGCCACCCGCAGGAATACATCACGCGTGCGGCGCTTCTGGGCATCAAGGCGCTGGCGGTGGCCGATGAGAACTCAGTGGCGGGCATCGTGCGCGCGCATGCGCAAGCGCGCGAGGTGGCGCGCGAGGTGCGACTTCGCACCCAGGCATTGGCCGTGGATGGCCCCATCGGCCCGCCCGCGCCGACGGGCACACCGCGCCCGCCCGGATCGGCCTGCCTGGATAATGTGCCCCGGCTGTTGCCCGCCGCCCGCATCGTCACCCGCGACGGGTTTGTCGCCACCGCCCTGCCGCGCGACCGGGCCGCCTGGGGGCGGCTGTGCCGGTTGCTGACGCTGGGGCGGCTCAGGGCCGAAAAGGGGTCATGCGATCTGGGTTTTGAAGACATCCTCGAATGGGGTACCGGGTGCGAGCTGCTGATCCACCCACAGGGGGGCGGGCGGTTGCAGCGCGGCGCGGGCGACTGGTGGCAACGGGCGCGGACGCTGGCGCGCCGCTTTCCCGGTGCGGTCTCGGTCCTGATCGCACCGCGTTACGACGGGCGCGATGTGGCGCGTATCGCGGCCATCGCGGCGGCGGCAGGCAAGGCGCGCATTCCCCTTGTCGCCGCCGCCAGCCCGATCATGCACGAAAGCCGCCGCCGCCGCATGGCCGATGTGGCAACCGCGATCCGCACCAGCACCCGGGTTGATAATCTGGGCCGCGCCGCCCTTGCCAATGCCGAACGACGGCTGCGAACCGGGGCCGAGATGCGCCGCCTTTTCGCCGGGCATGAGGATGCCGTGACCCGCGCCGGCGAGGTTGCCGCGCGCTGCACATTCTCGCTCGATGAACTGCGATACGAATACCCGTCCGAGATTGCCGAGGGTGAAACCCCCGGCCAGCGGCTGACCCGTCTGGCGCAGGCCGGGCTGAACTGGCGCTACCCCGCCGGGGCCACAAACAAAGTGCGCGCCATGCTCGATCATGAACTCGCGCTGATCGGCAAGCTGAAGTACGAGCCCTATTTTCTGACCGTCCACGACGTGGTGAAATTCGCCCGTGATCGCGGCATCCTCTGCCAGGGGCGCGGGTCGGCGGCCAATTCGGTGGTCTGCTATGCGCTTGGCGTGACCTCGGTCAGCCCCGAGATCGGCACCATGGTTTTCGAGCGCTTCGTTTCGGAGGCGCGCGACGAGCCCCCCGACATCGACGTCGATTTCGAACACGAACGCCGCGAAGAGGTGATCCAGCACATCTACGCCCGCTATGGCCGCCACCGCGCCGGGCTCTGTGCCACCGTGGTGCATTATCGCGGCAAACGCGCCATCCGCGAGGTCGGGCGCGCCATGGGACTTTCCGAGGATACAGTGGCCGCACTTTCCTCCCAGATCTGGGGCTGGGGTGGGGGCACCGTCAGCGAAACGCGCCTGGCCGAGATCGGGCTTGACGCCACCGACCGGCGGCTGGCGCTGACCCTCGATCTGGTGCGCGAGATTCAGGGCTTTCCGCGCCACCTTTCCCAGCACGTCGGCGGTTTTATCATGACCGAGGGGCGCTTGGACGAACTGGTGCCGGTGGAAAACGCCACGATGGAAGACCGCACCGTCATCTGCTGGGACAAGGACGACATTGATACGCTTGGCATCCTCAAGGTCGACGTGCTGGCGCTTGGCATGCTCACCTGCATCCGCAAGGCGTTTTCTCTTTTAGAACAACATCATAACATTAGTTTCAACCTTGCAACCCTGCCCCCCGAAGACCCGGCCGTCTATGACATGCTCTGCAAGGCCGACTCGCTTGGCGTCTTTCAGGTCGAAAGCCGGGCCCAGATGAACTTTCTGCCGCGCATGAAGCCGCGCAATTTCTACGATCTGGTGATCGAGGTGGCGATCATCCGCCCCGGCCCGATTCAGGGCGACATGGTGCATCCCTTTATCCGGCGGCGCAACGGCGAGGAGGAGGTTAGCTTCCCCTCGGATGCGCTCGGCGCGGTGCTGGGCAAAACCCTCGGCGTGCCGCTTTTCCAGGAACAGGCGATGCAGATCGCCATCGTCGGCGCCGGGTTTTCGCCCGAGGAAGCCGACCGCCTGCGCCGCTCGCTGGCGACGTTCAAGAAACATGGGAGCGTCAGCGAATTTCGCGGGCGGTTCATGCGCGGGATGGCCCAAAACGGCTATGACGACGACTTCGCGCAGCGCTGCTTTTCCCAGATCGAAGGGTTCGGCAGCTACGGCTTCCCCGAATCCCATGCGGCATCCTTCGCGCTTCTGGTCTATGCCTCTGCCTGGCTCAAATGCCACCACCCCGGCATCTTTGCCGCCGCGCT
This sequence comes from Brevirhabdus sp., assembly GCA_047518005.1. Classification (GTDB taxonomy): domain Bacteria; phylum Pseudomonadota; class Alphaproteobacteria; order Rhodobacterales; family Rhodobacteraceae; genus JAKZRT01. The sequence continues at coordinate 2,459 of JAKZRT010000062.1, read as the reverse complement.
GCTGAACGCCCAGCCCATGGGGTTTTATGCCCCCGCCCAGATCGTGCGCGACGCGCGCGAGCACGGGGTCACGGTGCGCCCGATCGACATCAACGCCAGCTTCTGGGACAACGTGATGGAACCCGACGGGAAGGGTGGGCTGGCGCTGCGGCTGGGGTTTCGCCAGATCAAGGCGATGCGCGAGGACGAGGCCACCTGGATCACCTCCGCCCGTGGCAATGGCTACCTGGGCGTCGAAGAGGTCTGGCGCCGCGCCGGCACCCCGCCCAACTTTCTGCGCGCGCTGGCCGAGGCGGATGTCTTTGCCAGCCTGGGGCTTGATCGCCGTCAGGCGCTCTGGGCCGCCCGCGCGGTCACCGGCGACGACCCGCTGCCGCTTTTTGCTGGCGACCTCGATGGCGAGGGTATCACCGAGCCCCCCGTCACCCTGCCCGGCATGACCGAGGGCGAACATGTGGTCGAAGACTACGTCGCCATGCGCCTGACGCTCCGCTCGCACCCGATGGCCCTGCTCAGGCATCTGGTGACGCCGGGGGCGGACGCGCCTGCAAAGGTCGCACCGTCAAAGGGCCTCATCGCCCCGCCGACGGGGCAGCACCCGAGGGATACGAACCCGGTTGCACCGTCTCTCTAATCAAACAAAAGGCAACCCCCGACCTCGGGTTGGGGCGAAAGCCCCCTTCCGGAGGGAGGTCGGGGGCTGCCCGGCCTCAAGGCCGAGCGCGACTTCGCTTCACGCCGTTCAGCTGTCGGGGCCCTCAACGCAACTGAAAAGGGGCCTGGGCGGCCCTCAACTCCGGTGTCGGGAATATCCGCATGTCGCGACCCCGTTGCGGTTCCCATTGAAATGCGGCGCGCGATGGCTCACCATGCCCCCAGTTTCACCAGAAAAATCTTGGGGGAAGATCCATGTATCTCAAATCAATCACCGGCGGCATCGTCGTGCTTCTTATGACCACAACCAGCGCCCTTGCCGCCGCCCATTGCGCGAGCGGCAAGACCATCACTGACGGCAAGCTGACCATCGCCACCGGCAACCCGGCCTATTACCCTTGGGTGATGGACGACGATCCGGCCAGCGGCAACGGGTTCGAGGCGGCGGTGGCTTACGCCGTGGCCGGGGCCATGGGTTTCGCGGGCGACGACGTGGTCTGGGCGCGCGCCGGATTTGACGAATCGATCCAGCCCGGTGCCAAGAACTTCGACTTCAACCTGCAGCAGTTTTCAATCACCGCAGCCCGCGAAGAGGTCGTCGATTTTTCCGATCCGTATTATTCCGCTGCCATGGCGGTGCTGGTACGCCAGCCCACCATCGACGGCGGTGCCATGGCCACAATCGACAGCCTGAAAACCCTGCGATGGGGGGCTGTGGCCACCACCACCGCCCTGCCCGTGATCACCGATATGATCGCGCCGGACGCCTCACCGCTGCTTTACGACGACAACACCAACGTTACCGAGGCGATGAAAGCGGGCCAAATTGACGCGGCGATTTTTGACCTGCCGACCGCGCTCTTTCTTTCAGCGGTTGTTCTCGACGACGGCGCGATCCTGGGCCAGTTTCCGGCCGACCGGTCCGACAACCCCGATCAGTTCGGAATGCTGATGGAAGACGGCAACCCGTTGCGTGAATGCGTGAACGGCGCGCTGGCGGAACTGACGGCAAGCGGTGAACTGGCTGCGATCGAGGCCGAATGGCTGCAAAGCGCCACCGGCGTGCCGGTCATCAAGTAGGCCGACTTGTCGGACCCCACGCTGACCAAGCGTCAGGCTTACGAACAAAGACAGCGCCGCCGCTCGGTAACGATTGCGGCGCTCAGCACCCTTGTGGTGGTGCTGGCGCTGGTGCTGATCGTGCCCCAGGCTCCGGGGTGGGAGGCGGTCAAAAAGTCGTTCTTCAACGGGCGCATCCTGGCCGAAACCTTTCCCGGGCTTCTGCGCGCCTTCACCCTCGACGTCGCCATTTTCGCGTGGTCGACACCGCTGATCGCAACACTTGGCCTTGCCATCGCACTGGCCCGCGACGCCCGGTCGCCGGCGCTGTTTCCGCTCCGGATCTTCGGCGCGCTTTACACCGACGTGTTTCGCGGCGTACCGGTGGTGCTGGTGATCTTTCTGGTGGGTTTCGGGGTGCCGGGCCTGGGCCTGCCGCGCCCCTATAATTCGCCCTTCATCTGGGGCACGGTGGCGCTGGTGCTGACCTATTCGGCCTATGTCGCCGAGATCTTCCGCTCCGGCATCATGTCGATCCACGAAAGCCAGCGCGCGGCCGCCAAATCGCTTGGCCTCAGCCATTCCGACGTGATGCGCTATGTGGTGCTGCCGCAGGCCATCCGCCGCGTCGTGCCCGCCAACATGAACATGCTGATCGCGCTGCAAAAAGACGTGGCCCTGCTCAGCTTCATCGGCCCGGTCGAAATCTTGCGCCAGGCCGGGGTCTACAAGTCGCTGCTGGCCAA
>JAKZRT010000061.1:0-5152 GCA_047518005.1 Brevirhabdus sp. | reverse complement strand
CGTCATTTCCTCGCGGATCGCTTCAAGCGCAACCCTGGCTTTGAAATCGGGCGAATGGTTCTTTCGTGTCTTCATATTGGATCGTCTTTCTCATAAGTCGATCCACCTTAACTACTGGTCCGAATTCCTGCGACCACCTCTGGCTATTGACGCCAAGCTTCTGGTTCTCGATGAGCCGACGCTTGGACTGGACATCATTTACCGCAAGCGATTTTACCGACGGTTGCTGGACGATTATATGACTGACGAGCGCACGCTGCTGATCACCACCCATCAGGTGGACGAGATCGAGTACATGCTCACCGACATCATGTTCCTGCACGATGGCGAGATCATTCTCGACAGCCCGATGGACGACATCGGCCAACTATTTGCGCAACTGATCGTCGGCAAGGACATGATGGCCGACGCCGAAAAGCTGGGGCCGATCTACTCGGAAACCCGGTTCGACCAGACGGTGATGATATTTCAGAACCGGGCGTCCGAAGAGCTGGAACCACTCGGCCGGGTGTCGACACCGAGCCTGTCGGATCTGTTCGTCACGCTGATGCAGCGCCAAGTCGCTATCCCAGGAGCAGCTTGATGCGCACCATGACCGCCCTCATTAAACGCGAGTACCTGGAGCATCGGGGTGCCTTCGTCTATGCGCCGATCGTGCTGTCGGCGATTGCAAGTGCCGCCGTGTTGTTCGCGGTTTTGACCGGCAACGCCGAATTGGAACCGCCCGAGTGGCCGATGCCGGGCGGTGCTGAGACATACCAAATTGGCGTCGCCGGTACGTTCCTTGCTTGGCTGGTCTATCTGCAGATCGGCCTGTTCTTTTATTACGCTGATGCTTTTTCCGCTGACCGGCGCAACAATGCACTTCTGTTCTGGAAATCGATGCCGCAGAGCGACCTAAAGGTCCTTACGGCCAAGGCATTGTCAGGCGTCACCGTATTTTTGGGGCTGATCTTCGGCTTTGCGCTGTTGACGGCGATCCTTGTTTACGTGGTATTGCTGATCGTCGCGGCCCAGCACTCCTTTATCGCCGCGCCTGGCCCGATCGAGGCAGCTTGGACCGTGGTTCAGATGAGCGTTGTGGCTGCGATATATTTCGTCCTGGCCTTGCTCTGGAACGCGCCTTGGCTTGTTTGGGTTGCGGGGCTTTCGACCCTGTTTCGGCGCTGGAGCATCCCGCTTGCCGTTCTTATCCCCGGCACGGTGATTGTGCTCGAATACTTCAATAGCATTCGCGGTCCCGGTCGCGGACGGCCGATCGCGGACTATTTCGCCTGGCGGTTCGACGGGTTTCCCGATGAAACGGAAGCCGCCGCGATCCTGCTGGGCCAGACCGAAGATGGGCCTTTCGACTTGATAGGGCTGATCCTATCAGACATCGACTGGCTGCATATGGGGATCGGTCTGATCTTCACCGCGGCGGTTGTCTATCTCGCCAGCGAATATCGCCGACGGCGGATCGAAGCGTAGCGGGCGCTTCGATCACAAGTAATGGCGAATGCCAAAGATCGTAGCTTTCGCGGAGGTCGACAAGATTTTGTCTGACCGATGTAAATGAGGACTTCCACCATGCCAAAGAAAAAAAGACCCGATTGGCTCGTGCCCGCCGGATTGATTGCGCTCAGTTTGATCCCGGTCGCCGCGGGTGCCGTCCGCTTGACCGATCTCGCCGGAGGTGCGGAAATCACGCCGGATAATGCGCACTTTTTTGCGTCACCCTTGCCGGTGGTGACGCATATTTTCAGCGTCACGATCTACTGCATTTTGGGCGCGTTTCAGTTCCACCCGGGCTTAAGGCGACGCCGACCCAGGTGGCACCGAACCGCCGGGCGGATACTGATCCCGGCGGGCCTGGTGGCCGCCGCCTCGGGCCTGTGGATGAGCCAGTTCTATCAGCTGCCCGCACATGACGGAGAGCTGCTGTACGTGTTCCAGCTAATCTTTGGATTTGGCATGATGTTGTCGATTATTCTGGGATTGGCGGCGATTCTGCGGCGCGACATTGCCCGCCACCAGGCCTGGATGATGCGCGGCTATGCGATTGCAATTGGCGCAGGGACCCAATCTTTCACAATAATGCCATGGATTTTGATCGCTGGCATGCCGGACGCGCTCAGCAAGGCGCTGCTCATGGGCGCGGGCTGGGTCATCAACCTTGCCGTGGCCGAATGGTTCATCCGACGGCGGCCAGTCTATCCAATCCGAGCGATGGCGCCACCTAAACCAATTTAGCTCGGTAGGTCGTCGGTGGCACAACGGCCAACGCGATAAAGCTAAACCACAAGGGCGGTTATGGGAGCGTCGAAATAGCCGAGTCGGATTGACAAGTCTGGTGTAGTTGTCTGCTTCAGGCACACAGCCGTCGCCCGGATTCTAATCCGAAATGTGCGTTACGGGCTCGATCTGGGCATTCGCTGCGCCAGCGACAGACGGCGGAAGAGCGGAGAGGCTGTGTGAAAACTCGGGATTTGAAGAACTTGGTGGAACAGCAGCCCCAAAACCGAGCCCTTTCAAGGCCCATTCAAAACAACCGTCTGTATTGGCTCTCATAGCGGGACGTTGTTCACGCGCCATCCACCGAATTCGACTTTTCACACAGCCTCTCCGGACATTTCTGCCGTTGGTAGAACGACCGCTGTCAAACTCGAAGCGGTCATTCCAAGTGCAGGTGAAAAATTGCATCCGTTGCCGATAGTTCTGCTCTGTCAAAGGGATTGGGCGAGCAAGACGGCCCCGATGACATAGCAGATCGACGTTCCAAGTGCTGCGATCCACCGCAGATGGTTCCACAACACCCAGCCTTTGACATAGTCGGGCCAGTAGGCTTGTGCGGCATCTCCGCCCTGAGGCAAAGCCTCTAGTGCGCGGTTCATCGGGATGTTACCCACCATCGAGACGATGAACACTCCGAGGAAATAGAGCCCTCCGCCGATGATCAGGAAGGTCGCCACCGGGCCATTCATGAATAAGTAAGCGTAGGCGCCGATGGCAGCCGAGATCGGGATCATCCCGATCAAGAGCACCATGAAGATCGAGTGGTAGACCTTACGATTGATAATCTGCATTGCCTCTGTCCCGGCAGCGGGCTCAGCTGCGAACAACGACTTCATCACAAAGTCCGATAAGGTGAGAAACACTCCGGCCACAAGACCGGTTGCCATGGTAAGGGCAATCAGCCCCCAAACGGAATATGGGATGGTCATGGGCATAATCCTTTGCTGAATGTCAGTTGGAGATTCCAACGGCCTTTTGCGCATAACGCGTGTCAGACAGTTGGCGGGACAGGAAGTTGGCGATATCGGCCCGCGCGATCTTCAGCGTCAGGCTCCGATCCGAGGGTGCGAAGTTTTCCTTGAATGCCCCGGTAGCGGGGCCGTCCGTAAACGATCCGGGCCGCACGATCGTCCAGTTCAGGCCGCTGGCACGGACAAGTTTTTCCTGAAGCTCGTGATCAAGGAAGACCGGACGGATCAGCATCCCAAACATGATACGTTTCCAGAAGAAGTTGAGATTGCTCCAGCTTTCATGCGCACCGAGGGTCGATTGGCAAATCAGGCGGCTCACGCCGTGTTTCTGCATCCCCCGGATTACATTCATAGTGCCGACTGAGCGGACCACGCTCTTTCTGGACATGCCCGAACCCAGCGTGACGACAACCGCATCGTGACCTTTGATCGCAGAAGCGACGACGGCTTCATCTGTTGCGTCGCCTGCGTAGTGAGCGAGCTTGGGGTGGGTCACGCCCAGCTTGTCGGGAGTTCGGGCAAAGGCCGTAACCTCGTGTCCATCGTCCAGCATCTGCTGAACCGCGCGTTGGCCAATGGTGCCGGTGGCCCCGAATATGATCGTTTTCATTTCAGTCTCCTTTCATGATGACTTTGCTTTGCTTGACACGGTGTCAAGTTGACATCCCAGCCATATGCCTTAGCTTTACACCATGTCAAGTGCAAAAAGATCCACTCGCGCCCGCATTCTGAAATCGACATGGGCGCTTTTGGAAGATGGAGGCGGCAGCGCGGTGCGCATGTCCGACATCGCCAAGGCTGCGAAAATCAGCAGGCAGGCGCTCTATCTCCACTTCCCGAATCGGACAGAATTACTCGTTGCAACAACGCGCTACCTGGACAAAGTGCACGATATCGACAGCAAGTTAGTCGAAAGCCGCACGGCAAGGACTGGTAAGGATCGGCTCATTGCATGGGTTGAGGTTTGGGGCAATTACATCCCCACGATTTACGGCATCGCAAAGGCGCTGATGGCCATGCAGGAAACCGATAAAGAGGCGATGGCGGCTTGGAACGACAGGATGCAAGCCGTCAGACACGGATGTGCCGCAGCCGTGGCCGCGATCGATGCCGACGGCAATCTCAACAAAGACCTCACCGTAGATGAAGCAACCGACGTTCTTTGGACACTGCAATCCGTCCGGACATGGGAGCATCTGCGGGTTGAATGTGGTTGGTCTCAGCAGCGCTATATTGGCCTTATTCAAAATTTGGCAGCCCGAACGCTCTTGATGGATCGATAGCGGCAATTCGCCGTGTCCGATCGAAGGGAACCGGTCATTGCCTGCGGACCGCCGATGTCTCAAAAGGGCTCTGAGCCGTCGTCCGGGTCTTGCAAGATCAGGTCACTCTAACAAGCGGTGGCCGACGGCCGCTTTGAGCCCAAACCTACCGGGGTCCAGACTTGCGCTTTTCGCGGCGGCGGCATTCTAGCGAAATCAAGGACGGCCCTTAGCGGTCACTTGCGGCGGGACGCGACGCTGCACTGCGTTGCCAAAGAGCGGTCATTCCAGAAAATCGCAGCATGGCTTGGTGGTCGAATAACTGCCATGCAGGTGGGTTGGATACGAATTACATTTGATTTTCTTGCAAGGCCCGAAGTTCGCCCAGGGGAATATGGCAGGCGATTTCGTGACCCTGCCCGGTCGTCTGCCAGGGCGGTATTTCCTTGTCACATACTTCGCCTATGCGCCTGGAACAACGCCGCTGAAACGGGCATCCGGTAACTGGAGGTGACAGTTCAGCAATATCTTCGGCGACCAGTTTCGGTTTCACGTCAGGGTCTGGTTCCAATACGGCGCCCAGCAACGCCTCGGTATAGGGATGAGACGGCAGGCTGAACACCATTTTGGATGGTCCGGTTTCAC
>JAKZRT010000060.1:0-6652 GCA_047518005.1 Brevirhabdus sp. | reverse complement strand
AAATGACCGAGTGGCCTTCCAAGCGCGGGCCGATTACCAAAATCATGCCATCGGATGGCTGCATAGGGGATACAGTTCCCTTGGCGGTGGGAAAGTGGTACGAATTCCATGAATTTGGATGGTATATGGGGAATGTCGGCTGAAGTAACTTTGAAACAAAAGAAATCGCCGGGGCACGCCAGACCGATTCATCGTATCGGGAAATCCTCGCACGAATTCGCGCTGGTGCCAAGCAGGGCGGGCGGGGTCTATTCGGCTGGCACCGCGCCTTTCTCGAAGCTCAGCGGATGAGGCAGACGGGACAGCATTTCCTTGGGACATATCTGCAGGAAATTGCTGCGTTCGACCGCCCAGTTTTGAAGGATATCCGCGGCCTTGGCTGATCCGGTTTCGGACAGATGCCGCTGCAACAGTGCTTCCAGTTCGGCCAGCCAGTGGTCGACCGTGACCGGACATCGAACCAGCGTCTCGGGATTGATCAGAATATCGGCGCGTCCCTCAGGATTGTAGAGATAGGCCATACCGCCGGTCATCCCGGCCCCAAAGTTCGCCCCGATCGACCCAAGAATAACCGCAACACCGCCAGTCATATATTCGCAACCATTCGATCCGCAGCCCTCGACTACGGCGTGCGCACCCGAGTTTCGAACCGCGAACCGCTCGCCGGCCCGTCCGGCAGCAAACAGAAACCCGCCCGTCGCGCCGTAAAGCACGGTGTTGCCGATGATCGTGTTTTCGTCGGCTTTCAACGGCGATTCCATGGGCTGGCGGACGACGATGGTGCCCCCCGAAAGCCCTTTGCCCACATAATCATTGGCGTCGCCCATCACCTCCAGCCGCAGGCCGGGTGCGGCAAAGGCCCCCAACGATTGCCCCGCCGACCCGCTGAGGCGAATCGACAGATGATCGGGCTGCAATGCGTTGTTCATCCCGAACCGCTGCACGATATGACTGGAAATACGCGTGCCGATGGTCCGATGCGTGTTCTGCACCGCATAGGAAAGCTGCATCTTCTCGCCGTCCTCCAGAAACCTGCGTGCGTCCTTGACAATCTCGGCGTCCAGCGTGTCGGGCACCGCGTTGCGGTCGCGGTCGCGATTGTAGGTGATCCGGTCCGCGCCATCGACGGTGATCAAAAGCGGGTTCAGGTCGAGATCATCCAGATGCGCCGACCCCCGACTGACCTGGCTCAGAAGATCGGCGCGCCCGATCACCTCGTCCATCGACCGCGCGCCGATGCTGGCCAGTATCTCGCGCACTTCCTGGGCATAGAAGGTGATCAGGTTCACCACCTTGTCCGCGTTGCCGGTGAATTTGGCGCGCAGGCTTTCGTCTTGGGTGCAGACACCGACCGGGCAGGTGTTCGACTGGCATTGGCGCACCATGATACAGCCCATGGCGATCAGCGCGGCGGTGCCGACGCCGTATTCCTCGGCCCCCATCAGGGCGGCGATGACAATGTCGCGGCCCGTCCTCAGACCCCCATCGGTGCGCAAAGTGATCCGATCGCGCAAGTTGTTCATCGCCAGAACCTGATGCACCTCGGTCAGGCCCATTTCCCATGGAAGACCCGCATATTTGATCGATGTCGCGGGCGACGCGCCGGTCCCGCCGTTGTGCCCCGAGATCAGAATGACATCGGCCTTGGCTTTGGCCACGCCCGCCGCGATGGTGCCCACGCCGCTGGCGGCGACCAGCTTGACGCAGACCTTGGCCCGCGGGTTGATCTGTTTGAGGTCATAGATCAGCTGCGCCAGATCCTCGATCGAATAAATATCGTGGTGCGGCGGCGGCGAGATCAGGGCAACGCCCGGCGTGGCGTGGCGCAGCCGCGCGATAAACTCGGTGACCTTGAAACCGGCAATCTGCCCGCCCTCGCCGGGCTTGGCGCCCTGGGCAATTTTGATCTCGAGCTCTTCGCATTGATTGAGATATTCCGCCGTAACGCCAAACCGGCCCGACGCCACCTGTTTGATCTTGGCCGAAGGGTTATCGCCATTGGCCTCGGGCGTGAAATGCGCCGGGTCTTCGCCGCCCTCGCCCGAATCCGACTTGGCACCGATCCGGTTCATCGCCACATTCAGCGTCTTGTGCGCCTCGGGGCTCAGCGCGCCAAGGCTCATCCCCGGCGTCACGAACCGCTTGCGGATCGAGGTGATCGATTCGACCTGATCAATCGGCAGCGCCGCGCCCAGCGGCTTGATGTCCAGCAAGTCGCGCAGATGAATCGGTGGGTTGGCCCGCATCTTGCCCGAATACTGCTTCCACAATTCGAACGACCCGCGCTCGCAGGCAGCCTGCAACGTGTGCATGGCTGTCGCTTCCCAGGCGTGGGTCTCGCCCTTGGCGCGCGCCTTGTAAAAGCCACCGATCGGCAACAGGTCCGAGCCACCGCCCCATCCTAGTGCGTGAACCTCTTCCAGTTTCTTCTGGAAGCCGCTGACCCCGATGCCGGAAATACGGCTGACCATACCGGGGAAAAATTCGGCGACCATCGCCCGGCTCAGCCCCACGGCCTCGAAATTCAGACCACCGCGATAGGACGACACGACGCTGATGCCCATCTTGGCCATGATCTTCAAAAGGCCCTGATCAATTGCTTCGCCATAGCGTCCCACGGCCTCGGACAGGGGGCCGTCGATCAACCCACGTTCGATCCGGTCAGCGATTGAATCTTCGGCCAGATAGGCGTTGACCACGGTCGCCCCGCAACCGACCAGCACCGCGAAATAATGCGGGTCGATACATTCGGCGGCGCGCACGTTTAGGCTGGTAAAGGTCCGCAACCCCTTGCGCGTCAGGTGGCTGTGCACCGCACTTGTGGCCAGGATCATCGGCATGGCGATCCTGTCCGCTTCCGAAAACTGGTCGCTCAGCACGATGTGCCCGGCCCCCGACCGCACCGCATCTTCGGCCTCGTCCCGGATCCGTGCCAGCCCCCTGGCCAGCCCGTCTGCCGCGCCGTCCGCCGGAAAGCTGCAATCAATGCTGACCATCGGCGCATTGAACAACTTCACCAGCCCGTCGAATTGGGCATTGCCCACGAACGGAGATTTCAGCACCAGAATTTCAGTCTGGCTGCTGTCTTCGTCCAGCACGTTTTTCAGGTTCCCGAACCGCGTCTTCAGGCTCATCACCCGGTATTCGCGCAGGCTGTCAATCGGCGGATTAGTGACCTGGCTGAAATTCTGGCGGAAGAAATGCGAAAGCGGGCGGTATTTTTCGCTAAGCACCGCTGACGGTGTATCATCGCCCATCGACGCCAGCGCTTCATTGCCGTCTTCGGCCATGGGGGCCAAAATTGTCTCAAGCTCCTCCACCGAATACCCGGCAGCGATCTGGCGCTTGCGCAATTCGGACCCAGTGAAAATGGGCGCTTCGTTTATGCCAGCCAGTTCGCGGTCCAGATCGGTGATCCGGCCGACCCAATCGCCAAAGGGCAGGGCGCGCGCCAGTTTGTTCTTGATTTCGGTGTCATGAAACAAGCGGCCCTTTTTCATGTCCACGGCGATCATCTGACCGGGGCCCAATGCGCCTTTTTCCACCACCGCACCCTCGTGAACCGGTACCATTCCGGCCTCGGACCCGGCGATCAGAAGGCCATCGCCGGTCAGAACGTACCGCATGGGGCGCAGCCCGTTGCGGTCAAGACCGGCACAGACCCAGCGCCCGTCGGTCATGGCCAGTGCTGCTGGGCCGTCCCAGGGTTCCATGACCGAGTTGCAATAGGAATACATATCAACCCAGGCGTCGGGCAGATCGACCGCCTGTTTCGACCAGGACTCGGGCACCAGCATGGTCTTGGCCATCGGTGCCGACCGACCGGCCCGCACCAGCACTTCGAAAACCGCATCCAGCGCTGCCGAATCCGACGACCCACCCGCGACAATCGGTTTGATGTCTTCGGCCATGTCGCCAAACGTGCTGGAAGCCATGCGTATCTCGTGGCTTTTCATCCAGTTCAGGTTGCCCTTCAGCGTATTGATCTCGCCGTTGTGCGCCAGCATCCGGAAGGGTTGCGCCAGCCACCACTGCGGGAAGGTGTTCGTGGAATAACGCTGGTGATAAATTGCAAAGGCGGATGTGAACCGTTCGTTTTGCAAGTCGGGGTAAAATTCAGCCACCTGTTCGGCCAGCATCATTCCTTTGTAGATGATCGACCGACAACTGAGGCTGGCCAGATACAGTCCCTGAACGCCGGCAGCGACTGCGGCCTTTTCGATCCGGCGACGGATCACGTAAAGTTCGCGCTCGAAGGTTTCCTCGTCCACGCCTTTGGCGTTCGAGATCAGGATCTGCTCGATCTCGGGCCGGGTTGCGTTGGCCTTGTCGCCCAGCACGCTGATGTCGACCGGCACATGACGCCAGCCATAGATGTAATATCCCATACGCAGAACTTCGGATTCGACAATGGTTCGGCAGGTCTCCTGTGCGCCAAAATCCGAGCGTGGCAGAAACACTTGGCCCACGGCGACAAGCTGATCCATCCGCGGCTCGTGCCCTGTGCGCCTGATCTGATCATAGAAAAACATTACCGGGATTTGCACGTGAATACCCGCGCCGTCGCCGGTCTTGCCATCCGCATCGACCGCGCCCCGGTGCCAGACAGCCTTCAGCGCCTCGATGCCGTTTTCCACGACTTGGCGGCGCGGCTTGCCGTCGACCGCCACGACCAGACCGACGCCGCAGGATGCATGTTCATCCTCGGGCCGGTAAAGCGAATGTTCGGCCATCCAGGCGCGCTTGGCGGTCTCTCGGGCGGCCCAATCAGCGTCATATCTGGTCATTGACGATTTTCCCTTTTCGCGGACCCGGTCGGCGTCGCCGCCCGCTCCCAAGTCTTTCCGGTGCGTTCGTACCGGTTGTCACCGAGCCCTATTCAGCGGCCACCACGGTAGCCGCTTTGAACCCGTTCAGCATGGTTTGCGCCGCCTCGCGCCCGTCGCGAATGGCCCAGACCACCAGGCTGGCACCGCGCACGATGTCACCCGCCGCGTAGACCCCAGGAAGATCGGTCGCATGAGTGCGGAAATTGGTTCGCACTGTACCCCAGTCGGTGACCGTCAGCTCGGGCGTATCCCAAAGCGTGGGCAGATCCTCGGGCTCGAAACCCAGCGCCAGGATCGCCAGATCCGAGCCTTCGACATAATCGGCTCCGTCGATCGCTTCGGGTTTCTGCCGCCCGCTGGCATCGGGAGACCCCAGGCGCATTTTCTGGACCATGACGCCGGTGACTTGGGCGTCCCCGGCAAAGCCGCGCGGCGCGGTCAGCCAGACGAATTCAACGCCCTCTTCCTCGGCATTCGACGTTTCGCGCTGTGATCCGGGCATGTTGGCCCGGTCGCGACGGTAAAGGCATTTGACGCTGGTCGCGCCCTGCCGCACTGCCGTGCGCACACAATCCATCGCCGTGTCACCGCCGCCGATCACCACCACCCGCTTGCCGTCGGCGTCCAGCTCGCCCGTATCGAAGGCCGGCACATCATCACCAAAGCCCTTGCGGTTGCTGGCAGTCAGGTAATCAAGCGCCTGAACAATGCCATCTGTACCCACGCCGGGGGCCTGAAAGCCCCGCGGGTTATAGACACCCGTGGCGATCAGCACCGCGTCATGGGCGGCGCGAAGGTCCTGAAACGTGATGTCGCGACCCACATCACAGTCCATTCGAAATGTCACGCCGCCCGCAGCAAGCTGTTCGTTGCGGCGCATGACTATGTGTTTTTCCAGCTTGAAACCCGGGATGCCATAAGTCAGCAGGCCCCCGGCCCTGTCATAACGGTCATAAATCGTGACCTGCACGCCAGCACGGCGCAGCGTGTCAGCGGCGGCCAGCCCGGCGGGGCCCGCGCCAATGATGCCAACGCTTTCTTTTCGTTCGATTGCCGGAGCTATCGGCGCAACCCAGCCCTGGTCCCAGGCCGTGTCGGTGATGTATTTCTCGACCGCTCCAATGGTGACCGTGCCATGCCCCGATTGTTCGATCACACAATTGCCTTCGCACAGACGGTCCTGCGGGCAGATCCGCCCGCATATTTCGGGAAACGTATTGGTGGCCTGGGCGATCTCGTAGGCCTCTCGCAAACGGCCCTCGGCGGTCAGGCGCAGCCAGTCGGGGATGTTGTTCATAAGCGGGCAATGGGTCTGGCAAAAGGGCACGCCGCACTGGCTGCACCGGCTGGCCTGCTCGGCGGCTTTCGCGGCGGCGTACTGCGCATAAATTTCGTCGAAATTCTCACGCCTCTGGGTCGCATCGCTTTTGTCGGGCATATCCCGACCCACGGTCACGAATTTCAACATCGGCTGCTTGGCCATTATCCGGATTCCATTTTCCAGCCCCGATCTGCACGCATAAACTGGTGGTTTCACAATATAAAGGCATAAGTGCTGACCTAAATCTCGAATTATTTCGCGACAGTCTGCATCTCTGAGCGCCAGAGGTGTTTAATAGGTAAGCTATTATGACCAATAGCTACGTCTCGGTCTATTCTCCGCACTTTTAAGGCTCGGTGTTGGACTAATACCAACGGCATTTAACATTGACCGATATGGGCCCATTTTCGCATTCCGATTGATGTGATGGTTTCGGGCTGTGCGACGAGCTTGTTCCAAGCTTCGCATCCAGCATCGACGATGGCATTGTAGTCTTCGAACA
>JAKZRT010000059.1:0-8716 GCA_047518005.1 Brevirhabdus sp. | reverse complement strand
GATCTTCAAATCCTACGAAGACATCGTCGCGCTGTGCTGCCAAGCCTGGAACAACCTCATCGACCAACCATGGAAGATCATGTCCCTCGGCATGCGCAAATGGGCGCATGGGTTCTGATCAATGACCGTTGGTATTAGATGTGCGCAGCCGCGACCGCGCCAATGATCGCGGCCTGCAAATTTTCAGTGCCAAGCCCATGTTTTCCGAGGATACACTGGGCGCCATGCCGTGACGCGAGCGCCGCAAAATCTTTGGCGTCGTGCCCGGACAACATCACCGCTGGTGGCCGGCGCTGGCCCAGTTGGTCCAGCAACTCGGGGCCGGTGGTGCCGCCAATATTCCAATCCAAAAGCATGCAATCAAAGGTTTGATTGTTGATCAGTTCAAGCGCCGATGCCGCGTCTTCGGCCTCGGTCAGCGCAAAGTCGTGGTCCGAGCGGACCAGCAATCGGCGTACTTTTTCGCGGTCGACATCGTCGTCGTCAACAACCAGTACTTTGATTGGCATGGGCACGGTTGTCATACCGGCAGGGTCACGGTGGTCCAGTAGCTGTCGAGCAGGTTGACCGCCTTTTTGAACGATGGTCCAACATCTGCTTTCACGATGTATCCGGCAATATTCTTCGCATAAGTTCGGGCCCGGTCAGTTTCGGCCTTGGATGTTGTCATCACAAACACAATCGAATCGCGAACGGCCGGGTCGGCCCTCAGTTCGTCAAGAAATTCGAAACCATTCATCACCGGCATATTCAGATCAAGCAGAATAATGAAAGGTTTGCTGAAAGGCTTTTTGTCGTTGGCGCGCAAGATATCCAGCGCCTCAGAGCCGTTTTCAGCGATGGTGATTTCGTTGCCGATGCGGCTTCGTGCAAAGCCCCGCAGAACCATTTCTGCGTCAACATCGTCATCGTCGACCAGCAGTATCTTAACTGATGTCATCTGCATCGTTTCTGTTTGCCTTCGGCCAGGATTTTTTCCAGGTGAAATGAAAGGTTGTGCCGCGCTCACCAGCCACCGAATCGACGCGTATCGAGCCACCGGCCGCGGCAACAATTCGGGTCACGATGGACAGGCCAATGCCGCTGGTATCGACCTTGCTTCGCGGCACCAGAGTCTGAAAAATTTCAAAGATGCGCTGGTGGTGTGACGGGTCAATTCCCGGTCCGTCGTCGGCCACCGAGAACCTGTATTCGTCACCCAGATCGACTGCGGATACCCTGACTTCGCCGTGATCCCGGTCATGATGCTTTATGGCGTTGCCAATCAGGTTGCTCAGCACTGTCTGAAGCGTAGATTCCACGGTCTCGATCACCGGCAGGCCAGGCCCGATCGAGACAACAATTCCGGCTGGCGGATCCAGATAATCTGCGATTTCTTCGCCAAGCCGCTGCGCATCGACCGGCATCGTATCGGCCTTCAGTTGTCCAAGGCGCGAATATTCCAAGAGCCCCTCCAACAAATTTTCCAGCCGGGTTATTCGGGTTCGCAGGCGCACCGCGTTGGCCTGGGAATCCTCGCTCAGCGTACTGTCGGGGTCTTCGACGATCCAGGTCACCAGATTGTCGATACCCCGCAGCGGCGCCTTCAGATCGTGCGAGGCCACGTACGTGAAGGATTCCAGGTCTTTGTTGGTTTCCTTCAGTTTCAAAACAATCGCTTCGCGGTGATCGCTGATCGCGACAAGGTCTCGGGTGCGCGACTCGACCAGCGCATCCGCGTATCGGGTGCGCCCCAGCAAGAGGTTCAGATAAAGCGCCGTCAGCCCGGTTGCGATCAGCCCCATGGCAAACACCAACACCGGCGTCCACGAGAAAGCCGAAAAAACGCTGTTCGCCCCCGGAACCACGACGATCGACCAGGTTCTGCCGGCAAAGGCGATTTCGGTCACGCTCTGCATCTCGTAGGCGATGTCTTCCCTGGTCTCGAATTCGGCCCCTTTGGGGTAAAGAAGTCGATCTTCGGGTGGCGCGGTTTCGTCAAAAACGAATACGTCCAATTCAGATGCGTGTCCGCTGGAGCGAATAGGATCGTGACCCGACAACACCGAAGTCACCAGATCGCCCATTCTGAAAACTCCAAGCGCAAAGCCTTCCAGTTCGGCCTCGCGTCGGGCAGGAGTGTCCGGAACCGATCCGCCCGCATAGACGGGCATGAATATCAAAAAGCCAAATTGTTCGCCGGTTTCCTGCACCAGCGTGATCCGGGCCGAGGCGACCTCTTGCCCGCCTGACCGGGCCTGATTGCGCGCGGCAAGGCGGGTTGTGTTCGAGCCAAGATCAAAACCGACCGCCGTTTCGTTTCCCGCCAACGGCTCGACGAAATAGACCGGGAAGTAATATTGGCGGTCGCCGGCGCCGGTCATGACACCTTGACTGGCCCGTTCGGTAAACTGAAACTCGGTCAAACCGTCGGCGATGGCTGCGCGTTCAAATGATGCCCGATCTTGCCACGAAACGCGGGGGATCCATTCCAGCGCCTGGATGTGGTCGTCAACCTCAAGCGATTTCACGAATGTCGTAAAATCTTCGCGGTCGACGTTTTGCGAGGCGTCAAAAACCCCGCGAATCGACCGCAATACCGCGGTCGTCGAAAATATCTCTTCGCGAATGCCCAGGATCTGTTCCTGTGACAACCGTTCAAAGTGTTCGTTCTGGCCAACTTTTTCCCACTCGCCTACCAAATCATACGCGGTGAACGAGGCCAGCGACCCGACGGTCAGTACGACCAACAGGGGCACCGCACCCCGCCATTTCTGAGCCCACGGCAACGGATCGCCACTGATGTCTGGTGGCTTGGCGTCAGGCACATGCGATTGGTTTGCGAGTGTCACAAGCTCGGGTCCCTGTGAAGAATTGTGAAGCCTGTTCCGGCAACCCAACATCTGGGGACTTATTGTTAAGATCGGCATAACACCGGCCTGCACCGTCAATGTATTGCGCCGTGCCGAGCACGCTGACCCGCGCGAATCGGCGAACGCCAAACAACGGTCGCCTGGGTCATTGTCGTCGAGACGGGAAATAGTGGTGAAGCGGAAACCAAGTCTTTCTTGTTGGCTTGGCCACGTGCCAGCAGCAGCACCCGAAGTATTTGCCCTCCACCGGACCGGCCCCGCCCCTAAAGGGCGAGTCCCGGCAGACCGGTTTATGGGGTCACTGCGACTGCCACGGGAACGGACCCATCCACATGTCCAGCATCACCCGCCATGCATTCATTTCCAGCCATTGATCGTAGCCGGCCCAAGTCTCGTACTTGGGCAGCTTGACCGTCGACGCGATGGCGAACGGGTTGGTACCCTTTTGAAATTCGGCCACGATTGCACCCTGCAGGTCGGTGATGAATTCACGGCTCTCGACGACATCACGCTTGGTGCCAATCGCGCTGCCGCTGTTGGAATGGGAAAACACCGCCTGGTCAAAATCGAGCGCTTCGATCTCGTCAAGGGTCCGTAGCCACTCTTTGATGTTGAAGTCGGGCACGATGGTAAACAGAACCCGGTTGGGCGTGACCAGATCGGCGACGTAGGCGACTTTTGCTTCCGGCAACAGGAAAACCGTCATCCCGAGACCGTGATTCATGCCCATGTAGTGAAGCTCGAGCGTTGTGCCGCCAAGGACGATGTCCTTTCTGTTGCCGCTCCAGGATTCGTCCGGGATCACCGTGTCCTGACCGGGATTGGCCTCTAACCACTCAGTGGCCTTGGCGTGGCTTACGATGGTAGCGCCCGCCGCGCGGAAGACGCCGCCGCCACTGGCGTGGTCCCAATGATTGTGGCTGTTGAGCAAAAAGCGGACCGGTTGGTCGGTCACGGATTTGATTGCCTCGAGCAAGCCGGCGGCGTGGGCCGAGTTGACCGATTCGATGGCGATTACGCCGTCATCGGTCACGATGAACATCGAATTGTAGCCGTCTTGCGGGTCGAAGGCGTAAACGCCATCGGCGACCTCGACCACGGCTTCAGATGCTGAATGGCTGGCGGCCTGCCCCATGGCTGGCAATATCGACACCGCGAGTCCGCTGGCCGCGGCCAGCAAATATTTCCGAGCAGATAATGTCACTTTCGATCTCCCATATTTTCTGTAAAGTCCACTTGAATTTATTTAGCGTTCGATACAATAATCAATCGGCGAACACCCCGTCAAGGATTTTGTAGTGATCGATAAAGAAAAACCTGGCGCGCGCCGCCGTGGACGTCCGCGCTCATTCGATCGCGACGAAGCGCTTGACCGCGCGGTTCTGGTGTTTTGGGAAAAAGGCTATGAAGGCGCATCGATCGAAGATCTCAGGCAGGCGATGAATATCAACCCGCCCAGCCTCTACGCGGCGTTCGGCAGCAAACGAGAATTGTTCCTCGCTGCAATCGACCGGTACGCCAATACTTTCGGTAGTCGCCCGTTCGGTGCATTTTGCCTGGAACCGGACGTCAGAGATGCCGTGGCAAAATTGTTCGAGACGAGCATCAACTGCGCCACCCAAAAAGGCTTGCCTCGAGGCTGCATGATCGCAAGCGTTGCAACGGTCGAGGCATCAAGAGATTCCGAAGTTCGTGACAAGGTAGCCGGGATATTCGCGCTTACCGAGCAGGCCATCGCCAAACACATCGGGGAAGCCCAAGCGAATGGCCCGTCGCTTTGCATCGACGATCCGAAAACGCTGGCGAATATGGTTGTCTCGGTAATTCACAGTATCGCCACCCGTGCCCGCAGCGGCGCCAATCCGAGCGAGCTTTCCAAATTGGCCGATAACTTCCTTGACGTATTCTTCCCGCGACCCGCATAGGGCACAGCCAGACAGGCGCTTGGGCGGCCGTCGGAAGAAAATTCGGGAAGGGAGTTGGATAGCCCCTATCGCTGCGGATCAAAATGTAGAAAGCCCTTTTCCCTGAGGGGTCAAAATGTAAAACCCCTTTGCAGCCCAAGGAACAGGTTGTGCGATACGCGGACCCCGAATGTAGGCTGCGCGCATGTGGCGCCAAAACGGAGACAGGTCATGGAGAAGTTTGAAACTTTCACCGGCGTTGCGGCACCGATGCCGCTGGTCAATATCGACACCGACATGATCATCCCCAAGCAGTTTCTGAAGACCATCAAACGCACCGGCCTTGGAGCCAACCTTTTTGACGAGATGCGCTTTGACGACAACGGCGACGAGATCGAAGATTTCGTGCTGAACCGAAGCCCCTACAGGAATGCCCAGATTATCGTTGCGGGCGAGAATTTCGGCTGTGGCTCGAGCCGCGAACATGCGCCATGGGCGCTGCTGGATTTCGGTATTCGTGCCGTGATCTCGACCAGCTACGCCGACATTTTTTATACTAATTGCTTCAAGAACGGCATATTACCGATAACCCTGTCTGCGGACCAAGTGGCGGCCCTGATGGACGATGCCTCGAAAGGCGAAAATGCCCGGATTGCAATCGATCTGGAAAATCAGCTTGTTACCGGGGCTGACGGGACCCAATACCGGTTCGAGGTCGACGCCTTCAAAAAGCACTGTCTTGTAAACGGTCTGGACGATATCGACCTTACTATTGCGAAATCGGAAGCAATCGACGCTTTCGAGGTTAAGGCCCAAGCGGCAAGACCTTGGGTCTGATCCCCGCCGAACCCCGACATTTTGAAATCCGCCCTGTCGCGTCTCGGTTTTGGCGCGGATTTGATGCATTGTCGTGACACTTTCTCCATGAAAATGCCCTAAAGACTGGGTCACTACTGACTCCAGCTTGATGTGGATCGGGAATTTGGGCAAAAATGTGTCAAAAATAGGGCAGGCTGCCTTTATTGGCGGCCCCTCGGCCGGACAAGCCCGTGGCGATGAACCGCAGGCGCCGATGAGGAAGGGATCGAGGCAGTGATCGTAAAGATCGCAGGTGCAACCGTTCGCGCGGTGCTGGTGGCCCTGATGGTTGCCACACCGTCGTTGATGGTTCCCGACCCCAGCGGCGGTTCGACCGAAGTTATCGCCCTGGTGGCGCTCTGCTTCGGGGTTTTTGTCTTCATCGAATATGCCTCGACCTACCCCAGCCTTTTGGAGTTTCGCGACGCGCCGCCCTTTAACCGGCTCAGGTTCCTGTCGCTTGCGGTGACCGTCGTTCTGGTGTCGATCGTCTGCCGCGGGGTGCTGTTGCCCGACACTATGACCGAGTTTGTGGCGGCCGGTGCCGCACTGGTCGGTCAATGGCTGGATATTCCCTACAGCCCGGTTCGGCTGTTTTCCCTGACACTGCGGACCGAGGCAGATTCGGCCTACAACGTGCTGGTCCTGTCGATTGCGGGAATTTCCTATGCGATCTCGATTGTATCGATCCTGATATTCACGGTTCTGCTGACGGCCACCCGCTGGCCCAGCCACCGCAGGCCCTTTAACGTTTGGATCAACCTGCCCACGTTCGACCCGACCGCAGGCGGCGATGTGGTCAATCAGCTCAGGCAGGATGCCCGTGTTAACGCTTCGTTAGGGTTCCTTTTGCCATTCTTGCTGCCATTGGCGGTTTATCTGGTTTCGGTGCTCTACAAGCCGATCGCATTGGTGACGCCGCAGAGCCTGATCTGGACGGTTTGCGCATGGTCGTTTCTGTCGACAAACATGCTGATGCGCGGCATCGCCATGGCGCGGATCGCCGCAATGATTCAGGAAAAACGCCGTCGGTCCACCGCTCAGGGCGAAGATATCTTGCTGCCGGCCTGATCGCGGTTATCGCCGCAACGTCCGGGGCCGCCGAACCGCTGCGCATCGCCACCTTCAACGCTGACCTTTCACGCAAAGGACCAGGGCTGCTTTTGGCCGACATTCTGGCCGGTGACGACCCGCAGGTCGTCGCGGTTCTGACCGTCATCAATGCCGCCCGCGCCGATGTTCTGGCCCTGCAGGGTATCGACTGGGACCTCGATCTGGCCGCGCTCGGCGCGTTGAACACGCGGCTCGACCGGCCCTATGCCCATCTCTTCGCGCGCCAGCCCAACACCGGAGTGCCGACCGGCCTGGACATGGACGGCGACGGGCGCAAAGGCCGCGCCCGCGACGCGCAGGGCTATGGGCGGTTCGCAGGTCAAAGCGGGATGGCGGTGCTGTCGCGCCTGCCATTCGACCCGGCGACCGTGGCGGACTTTACCGGCCTGCTGTGGCGCGACCTGCCGGGGGCGACACTGCCCAAGACCGCCACCGGCGCCGCCTTCCCGTCCGACGCGGCGCTGGCCGCACAGCGCCTGTCGACCACCGCGCATTGGGCGATCCCGCTGATCACTGGATCCGGTACGCTGACGCTTTTGACCTTTCATGCGACCCCGCCGGTGTTCGACGGACCCGAAGACCGCAACGGGCTGCGCAACGCCGACGAAATTGGCCTCTGGCGGGCCTATCTGGACGGTGACCTTACCGGGACGAAGCCGCAGGGGCCGTTCGTTCTGGCCGGTGACGCCAATCTGGACGGATCGGACGGCGACGGGCGCCGGTCGGCGATCAACGCGCTTTTGGAGGATCCGAGATTTCGCGACGCGCGCCCGGCGTCGCGCGGTGCCGTTGATGCATCAAAGTCGCAGGGCGGTGCCAACAGGGACCATAAAGGGCCCGCCGCATTGGATACGGTCGATTGGTTCGATGATCCCGGACCCGGCAACATGCGGGTCGATTACGTTCTGCCCTCGGCGGACCTTCGGGTCACCGGGTCGGGCGTTCTTTGGCCCGAAGACGCCGACAGCGCGCTGGCGCAGGCCGTCCGCACCGCTTCACGCCACCGCCTGGTATGGCTGGACCTCGACCTCTAGGGCGCTGGCAATGGCCTGGTGAACCGGTGTTGGCACAAAGTTCGGCAAAATCTTCGTCATTTCGGTCTGGGAAAGGTGATGCGGTTTGTCCCAGAGGTACCGCATCTGGGTCACCCCACGTGCCAGCGGCCAGACCGGGCGCAGCGCCCGGATCAGCCACCAGGAAAACCCGGTCACCCGCTGCGGTCGACCAAGCGCCGCGCCGACATGCTCGGCCAGCTCGGCCCCGGTCAGCGTGAAGCCGGGAAACGGGATATCGGCAAAGCGCGGCAGGCGGTCGCGCAGCGCCGCCCGAATCACCTGATCGGTCAGTTGCGGCACCTGGTCTTTCCAGTCCGGATAGGCCGGGTTCCAGCCATTGACGATGATATCAACGCCGCGCGCGGCCCCGGTCAGATCATCACCTCGGGAAAAACCCCGGGTGGCCCATCCCGCAGCCTGGAAGGCGTCCATTACGGTGAGGCCAAAGCGGCCGGTGGGTCCGAGGATAAGGGCTGTCTGGGTCATCTGGAGCTCCGATGTTGATGTTCACCCTCTCCTTATCAAATTCGTTTTCGTATGGATATTGCGCCATTTTCTATATGTGATATTCATTTTTGTATGGATAATCTTGATTGGTCGCTGGTTCCGTCGTTCCTGGCCGTCGCCGATTGTGGGTCGCTGTCGGCTGCGGCGCGCAATCTTGGGACCAGCCAGCCAACGCTTGGGCGGCACATAAAGGCGTTCGAGGCCTCGGTCGGCGAGACGCTGTTTCAACGTCGCCCCCGGGGGTTAGAGCTGACCGAGGCCGGTGCAGCCCTGGTTCCGGCTGCCAGAGCCATGGCCCAGGCGGCTGGCGGCCTTAGCCTGATCGCAGCCGGACAGGCCCAAAGTCTGGCCGGGCCAGTGCGGATTACCGCAAGCGTATTCGTCTGCCAATATTTGCTGCCACCCGTCATCGCGCGCATTCGTAGAG
>JAKZRT010000058.1:0-13007 GCA_047518005.1 Brevirhabdus sp. | reverse complement strand
CGAGGGCGGCGCGCGGATTGTGGACCTCGAGGTCGAGGGAATACGCGCAGGCGATGCCACGCAGGGCCACCGGTTCATGGGATCGGATGGGTTTTCCGTGGCCTCTTTTGATGATTACGCCGCGAAGCTGAAGCGCGCTTTCGTGCTGCTCGACGCAGGCGAACGCGCCGACCAGATCTGGAACGACGCCACAAATCTTGCCTTTGCGCAAGGCTGCGAGGTGATCGCGGACAATGGCCTGCTGGCCGAGGTCGCGGGGCTGGTCGAATGGCCGGTGGCGCTGATGGGCGAGATCGGCGCGGAATACCTGGACCTGCCGGCGGAGGTCCTGCAAACCTCGATGCGCGCGCATCAAAAGTTCTTTTCGGTGCGAAACCCCAAATCGGGGCGTATCGAGAAATTCATCACCGTCGCCAACCGCGAAACGGCGGACAATGGCGCGACGATCCTGGCGGGCAATCAGAAAGTGCTGGCCGCACGGCTGGCCGACGCGCGGTTCTTCTGGGACAACGACCTGCGCGTGGCGCGCGAAGCGCAGATGCAGCCGTGGCTCGACCAACTCGCCAACGTCACTTTCCACGCCAAACTGGGCTCGCAGGCCGACCGGATCGAACGCATCGCGGCGCTGGCGGGCGAAATCGCGCCTGCGGTTGGGGCCGACCCGGATGCGGCGCGCGAGGCCGCCCGCTTCGCCAAGGCCGACCTGTCCAGCGAGATGGTAGGCGAATTCCCCGAACTTCAGGGCGTTATGGGCCGCTATTACATCGCCGAGGCCGGGTTTTCAGCGCAAACTGCCGCCGCAGCGCAAGACCACTACGCCCCCCTCGGCCCCTCCGACGCCGTCCCCACCGCCCCGGTCTCGGTCGCCGTGGCGCTGGCCGACAAGATCGACACCCTGACCGGGTTCTGGGCGATTGATGAGAAACCGACGGGGTCGAAAGACCCCTTTGCGCTGAGACGGGCAGCGTTGGGGGTTATTCGGGTGGTGGCAGATTTCAGGCTCCCGTTAGTTGGAGTACTTCACAAGGGATTGCGTCAAAACATTATTGGAAATTTGCGGATCAGTGAGCGGGAGTTGATGTCTCTCGAGGTTTTCGTCCTGATTGAGGAGCATGGAGAATTTTTCGACAAGAAAGGCGATATAGTTTCACTGAATCAGCAGCTTGCTGATGTGTTCCTTTCGGGTGCCGACTATGGTGAAGAAGAAAAAGCTAGCGTCAACGACCTCCTCTCCTTCCTCCACGACCGCCTCAAGGTCTACTTGCGCGACCGGGGCATCCGCCACGACGTCATCGACGCCTGCATTGCCATGCCGCAAAACGACGACCTGACTCTGCTGGTCAAACGTGCCGAGGCGTTGCAGGCGGTGATCGGCACCCAAGACGGCGAAAACCTCGTGCAGGGGTTCAAGCGGGCCAATAATATCCTGACCCAGGCCGAAGAAAAGGACGGCGTGGAATATTCCTATGGACCCGAGAAAAAACTGGCCGAAGCCGGGGCCGAGGCCGCCCTTTTCGATGCCCTCGATGCCGCCGAAGCCACCATCAAACCCGCCATGGACACTGAAGACTTCGCCGCCGCCATGACCGCCATGGCCGCCCTGCGCGCGCCGATTGACGCCTTCTTTGAGGCCGTACAGGTCAATACCGACAATGCTGTGGTGCGGCGAAACCGGCTGAACCTTCTGCATCGCATCCGCGAAACCTGCCTGCAAGTTGCCGATCTGACCCGCATCGAGGGCTGAAAAACCTCGGAAAAATCCCTTGTCAGGTCACATTCGCCCTCGTATGCTGTCACCGCAAAGGTGATGCTGCAATGCAGAAACAAGCCGACATTCCAGGCTTCACGGCCATAACCCCGACCGCGCCGATTTCGGCCGACCGGCACGGGTATCGTGCCAAATGCCTGCAACGGCTCATCCGCCTTGACATGACTGTGCCTCGGACCGTCGCGCTCGATTTCACCACCGTCCGCGCCATCGCCGCCGGACAGATGCCCGATCTCGCGGCGCTTCTGGCGGGCTTTGGCACCGCGCCGCTGGTCTCGGTCCGCCCGTCCAGCCATGACCCTGACTGGGGCGGCCCCGGCGCGTTTCTGAACATCGGCATGAACGATGCGCGCCGCGCGACGCTGGCGGTCGAGATCGGTGACGATGCCAGCCACGAGATTTATGCCCGCTTCATCCGCGCCTTTGCAATCGAAATTGCCCGCCTTGACCCCGAACCGTTCGAGGGGTCGACCGACCTTGGGGCTGGCTCCATCGCCGAGATGCTGGCCGCTTACGAGGCCGAGACCGAAGTTGCGTTCCCCCAGGACCCGGTCGAACAGCTCGAGCTGGTCCTGACATCCATGGCCCGCGCCTGGGACGGAACCACCGCGCGTATCCTGCGCCAGGCCAAGGGCGCACCGCCGGACGCGGGTCTGGGGCTGGTGGTCCAGGCCATGGCGCATGGTGTGGGCCGTGGCGAATGCGGTGAAGGCGTCATCCAGTTCGTCTCATCCGACACCGGAATGGCCGACACCCTGGGCCGATTCCTGCCGCAATGCTTTGACCGGTCCGCGTTGACCGCCGCGCGCGGGTTCGGTGCCACAATGTCGGGTCTCAGCGCCCAGGCCACCGAAACGCTGACAAAAGCCGCGTCATTGATCCGCCAGCGCCTGTGCGAGGAAATGATGATCGAGTTCACCGTGGAAAACGGCAAGGTTGCGATTCTCGACGCGGTGCGCGTCGCGCGCCGCCCGCGCGCGGCCCTGCGCATCGCGGTGTCGCTGGCCCGTGACGGCGTGATTACCCAAAACGATGCGTTGTTGCGCGTGGAACCGGGCGCGCTGACCGAACTCATGCACCGACAGATCGACCCCGATGGTGCCCGCGACGTGGCGATCAGGGGGATCGCCGCCAGTCCGGGCGCGGCTACCGGCCGGATCGTGTTCACCTCGAACGCCGCCAGCGCCAGTGCGGCGCGCGGCGAGGCCTGCGTGATGATCCGCCGCGAAACCTCGACCGAAGACGTGCGCGGCATGCATTCGGCGGCGGCGGTTGTGACCGAACGCGGCGGCATTACCAGCCATGCGGCGGTGATCGCGCGCGGCATCGGGGTACCCTGCGTTGTCGGGGCATCGTCGATGACCATCGACCGGCGCGAGGGAACCGTCACCGCCGATGATGGCCGGGTATTCCGCGCCGGCGATGTGTTGACCGTTGACGGCAGCTCGGGCGAGGTTTTGGCGGGCGAGGCGACGCTTCTGGAACCGTCGCTGGATGACGCTTTCACCGATTTCATGACCTGGTCTGATGCCGCCCGCGACATCGGCGTGCGCGTCAACGCCGACACCGGTGCCGAAGCCCTAATGGCGGTCAAATTCGGGGCCGAGGGCATCGGGCTCTGCCGCACCGAGCATATGTTCGTCGAAGCCGACCGCCTGACCCTGATGCGCGAGATGATTTTTGCCGACACGCCCGAAGACAGGCGTGCCGCGCTTGACCGCCTGCTGCCCATGCAACGCGCCGATTTCACCCGGCTCTTTAATATCATGCAGGGCCGCCCGGTCTGTATCCGTCTTTTCGACCCGCCGCTGCACGAGTTTCTGCCCACCGGACAGGAAGACGTGCGCGAACTGGCGGGCGCTTTGGGCCTGCCGGCCTCGGAAGTGACACGGCGGGCCCAGGAAATGTCGGAATACAACCCGATGCTGGGGATGCGCGGCGTACGGCTGGGCATCACTGTGCCCGAGATTTACGACATGCAGGCGCAGGCAATATTCGAGGCCACGCTCGATGCCAGTGCCCACGGCGACCCGGTGGTGCCCGAGATTATGATCCCACTGGTCAGTGCCAAGCGCGAGGTCGAACTGGTCAAGGCCCGCGTTGATGCGGTTGCGGCCGCCGTGCGCACCGAGCGCAACCAGGATTTCGACTACCTTCTCGGCGTCATGGTCGAAACCCCGCGCGCCGCCCTGCGCGCCGGTGATATTGCCACCCATTCGGCGTTCATGAGCTTTGGCACCAACGATTTGACCCAAATGACCTATGGGCTTTCGCGCGACGACGCCGGTCGGTTCATGGGCGCCTACGTCAGCCAGGGCGTCTATCCCGAAGACCCGTTCCATGTGCTCGACACCGAAGGGGTTGGCGAATTGCTGACGATCGGGGCCGAACGCGGACGCGCCCGCAAGCCCGATCTGATCCTGTCGATCTGCGGCGAACATGGCGGCGACATCGATTCCATCGCCTTTTGCCGGGCTGCGGGCTTCGATTACGTCTCGTGCTCGCCGTTTCGGGTGCCGGTGGCCAAACTGGCGGCTGCACAATTGGCGATCCGGGCGGGCATTGGATCGCGCTGACGCCATAATTCGGCCACAATGTGGCGGATTTTGCCTTGTTTGATGGCCATTTGGCAACCGGGCTGGACCGAATCCCCTTATTCCTCTAAGCAAACGCCCGCTGGGCGCGTCCGGTGACTTGGGACCGGGTCTGCGCGAGAGGGATGTTATGAACGCAGTTCGTGTGGGCCTTAGTGGCCTCGTAATCAGTTGTTTTTTTGGGGGCTTGGCGTTCGCTGAAGCCGTTCTTTCCACGTCTTCGCCTGACCAGACCAGCCTTGATCAGACTATCGAGTCGCTGCTGTCCATCGAAAAATCTGGGTTCGACGGGCTCAGCCGGTTTCATCTGGCCCGGTTGGGCACCGCTCCAGATGTGGATCCGGTCAAGATCGTCGGCTATTCGCGGGCAACGCTGAAGCAACTTCCCAAGGCCACCGGCGGCAAACAGTGGGGCTGTCTGGCCGAGGCGCTTTACTTCGAGGCGCGCGGCGAATCCGTCACCGGGCAATTTGCCGTGGCCGAAGTGATACTGAACCGCGTCGATAGCCAGCGCTATCCAGGGTCGATTTGCGGTGTGGTGCGCCAGGGCACCGGTCGCCGCCACGCCTGCCAGTTTTCGTTCTATTGCGATGGCCGGGCCGAAGTGATCCGCGACCAGCGCGCCTATGAGCGGGTCGCAAAGGTCGCGCAAATAATGCTGAACGGCGGGCCGCGCAATCTGACCGACGGCGCCACGCATTATCACACCAGGGCCGTGACACCGTCGTGGAGCCGGGTCTTCCCGCGCACCGCAACAATCGGACAGCATCATTTCTATCGCGAAGCGCGCAAGATATCGAGCTGATGGGCGCACGCGCGACTTGACCTGAGCCGCACTTTCTCTATGCCTCTGGCACCTTTCATCGGCGGCAGACCCTATGACAACCGATCCACACGATATTCTCAGCGAAGCTGCTCGGCTGGCGACCGGCAGCGCGGTGCTTCTGGACCGCGTCAGCCTGCGTGATCATGTGGTAACGCTCGATATCGGGGCCTTTGCCGAAGAGCGCGGCGCGCCGCAGCGCATTTCATTCACCGTGGTGGTCGACGTGCTGCCCGCACAGGCCCCGCTTGCCGACGATGTCGACCGCATATTGTCATATGATCTGATTGTCGAAGCGATCGAGGCAGAAACTTCGAGCGGAAGGATCAATCTGCTTGAAACCCTGGCCGAAGGGATTGCGGCGCGGATCCTCGACCATTACCAGGTCGCGCGCGTCATGGTGCGGGTCGAGAAACTGGACCGCGTGTCTGGGCGCCTGGGGGTCGAGATTGCGCGCAGCGGGATCGGCGCAGACCCCAGCATGTCGCCCCGTGCGGTCACCCGGCCCGCGGTCTATTGCCTGCCCGAAAGCGCCCATCATCAGGCCTGGTTCGACGGCTGGCTGATGGGGGTTTTGGCATCGACAACGCCTGCCCTGCTGGTCATCGAAGGGCGCGCACCGGAACGGCTGGCGGCTTCGGCCCCGCTGGCGCAGCGCCGCGTTGACTTGCTGGCCGCGGAACAGGCGGCATGGTCGCTGGCCGCCGAGGCACCCGAATGCATCGTCACCGCAACCCGAACTGAATTTGAACATGCGTTCAAATCCGGCCGGCCCACGGTCTGGGCACCGTCCAAGATGGTGTTCGACGCGGCCGGTGGGGTCAACAGCGTACCCGCCGATTTCGCCGAAATGTGCGCCTGGTTCGCGCACGACATCGATGCGGCCAACCTGACGTTCGTGCACCGCCCGGTGCCGACTGCGCTCTGGGATTTCTCGGGCCCGGTGTCTGGGCAAGCCCCCGGCTGAGCGCCAGCGCATGTCCGTCTATTTCCGCCCTGTCGTTCAGACCGACGCGACCCGGCCACCCGACGCGCGGCCGGTTGCTGGCGGTTGGGGCTGGTTCACCCATGCCGAACGGATCGAACGCGGCGGTCAACGCAAACTTGTGGCGGCCCTTGACATGCCGGCCGACGCGCTCGACCGCATATGTGCGCCCCGGGCCGAATTCGCCGGGCTTTCGATGGATCGCCCGCGCCTGATGGGCGTCCTGAACATCACGCCCGACAGTTTTTCGGACGGCGGGCGCATCGAAGGTCCCGACGCGGCGCTGGACCGGGCGCGGGCCATGGTTGCTCGCGGGACCGACATTCTGGATGTCGGCGGCGAATCCACCCGCCCGGGCGCCCGAGAAATTTCCGTGGCCGAGGAATGCGCGCGGGTGGTGCCGGTTATCAAAGCCATTCGCGACCTTGGGCCGCCGGTGTCGATCGACACACGCAAATCGGGTGTTGCGGCGGCGGCGATCGAGGTCGGGGCGCGCATCGTCAACGACGTCTCGGCGCTTGGCTTCGATCCGGATATGGGCGGCGTGGTCGCGCAAAGCGGCGCTCCGGTCATCTTGATGCATGCTCAGGGTGCGCCGGCGACGATGCAGGACAACCCGCGCTATGGGGACGTTCTCTTGGATGTCTATGACGGGCTGGCCGGTGCCATTCAGCGCGCCGAGGCTGTCGGGATCGCGCGCGACCGTATCGCAATCGACCCCGGTATCGGCTTTGGCAAGACCCAAGACCATAACCTGACGCTATTGCGCGGCATCAGCATTTTTCACGACCTCGGCTGCCCGATCGTGCTGGGTGCCTCGCGCAAGCGCTTTATCGGAACGTTGACCGGGGTCGAGCGTGCCGACCAAAGGGTGACAGGCTCGGTGGCCGTCACCCAGGCCGCGATCATGCAGGGTGTTCAGATACACCGTGTCCATGATATTGATGCGATGCGTCAGGCCCTGGATATGGTCGCGGCGCTGACCGTGCAGCGGGGCTGGCACCCCGATCAAAAGGGCCGCGAAATGCCATGATGCGCAAGATATTTGGAACCGACGGCATTCGCGGCCGCGCCAATACGCACCCCATGACCGCCGACATGGCGCTGCGTCTCGGCGCGGCCGCAGGGCGGTATTTCCGCACCGACGGTGCCAATCGCCACCGCGTGGTGATCGGCAAGGACACACGGCTGTCGGGCTATATGATCGAAAACGCGCTGACGGCGGGCCTGACCTCGACCGGCATGAACGTGCTGTTGCTGGGGCCGGTGCCGACGCCCGCCGTAGGCCTTCTGACCCATTCGATGCGCGCTGATCTCGGCATCATGATCTCGGCCAGCCACAACCCGCACCACGACAACGGTATCAAGCTCTTCGGGCCGGACGGCTTCAAGCTGAGCGATGCGGCAGAAGCCGAGATCGAAGACATTCTGGCGGGCGACATCACCCCGGCCCAGCCCGAAAACATCGGCCGTGCGCGGCGCATCGACGACGGTCGGTTCCGCTATATGGAATTCGCCAAAACCACTTTCCCGGCGCGGGGCGGTCTGGCCGGGGTCAAGGTCGTCGTCGACTGCGCCCACGGCGCGGCCTATCGGACCGCTCCCGAAGTTCTATGGGAACTGGGCGCCGAGGTGGTGCCGATCGGGGTTTCGCCCAACGGCACCAACATCAATCAAGGCTGCGGGTCGACCGATACGACCGCCGCCGCCGAGGCGGTGGTCGCCCACGGCGCCGATCTGGGCATCTGTCTCGATGGTGACGCCGACCGGGTGATGATCATCGACGAGACCGGCACGGTGGCCGACGGTGATCAGATCATGGCGCTGTTGGCGGCGCGGTGGGCCGATCGGGGGTGGCTGAAAGGCGGCGCATTGGTGGCCACGGTGATGTCGAACCTAGGGCTCGAACGGTTCCTGCAGGCGCGCGGGCTTGCCCTGCACCGCACCAATGTCGGCGACCGTTATGTGGTCGAGACCATGCGCGCCGGCGGCTTCAACCTGGGCGGCGAGCAATCGGGCCATATCGTCATGACCGATTTCGCCACCACCGGCGACGGCCTGATCGCGGGCTTGCAGTTTCTGGCCGCCATGGCCGACAGCGGCAAACGCGCCAGCGACCTGGCCCACAATTTCGACCCGGTGCCGCAGCTTTTGAAAAACGTGCGCTTCGAGGCCGGGGCCGAGCCCTTGTCCGCCGCCCCGGTAAAATCGGCCATTGCCGAGGCCGAAGCCCGGCTGGGCGACCGGGGACGGCTGTTGATCCGCAAATCGGGCACTGAACCGCTGGTTCGCATCATGGCCGAGGCCGAGGACGAGGCGCTGATGCGCGAGGTTGTGGACGGCATCGTGGCGCGGGTTGAGGCCGCAGCCGGGTAAACGGTGCCTAAAGCGGGAGAAGATTTTTCACGAAAAATCTTGGACCGAAAATTCTTCGCGAAGAATTTTCCGACAGCCGAATTTCAAAACGGCATCGGATGGGCGCGATGCACGGTATCGAGATCGGTCAGTACCGCGTCGCTCAGCACCAGATCCTTGCCCTGCAAAACATGTTCAAGCTGCGCCGCCCGGGTCGCCCCGAAAATCGCCGAGACCGCAAAGGGCCGCGATCGACAAAAGGCCAGCGCCATGTGGACGGGATCAACCCCATGTTTTGCGGCCACGCCCAGATAGGCCTCGACCGCCGCTCCGACCCGGCCCGTGGCGCGTCCACCCATTTTCGGCCCATGGGTCATGCGCGAGCCTTTCGGGACCGCGCCACCGCGGTATTTTCCGGTCAAATAGCCCGCCCCAAGCGGCGAGAATGCCAGAAGCGCCACGTCTTCGTTCACCGCAAGCTCGGCCAGATCGGTGTCAAAGAGGCGGCACAGCAGCGAATATTCGTTTTGGACTGAAGCGGCGCGCGGGCCCCCGATCTGGTCCGCGACCCGAACCCAATTGGCCATGCCCCAGGCGCTTTCGTTCGACAGGCCGAAGGCCCTGATCTTGCCATGGGCCACCAGCGTTTGCAGGGCGGTCAGGCATTCGGCGATATTGTCCAGCGTCTCTTGCCGGTTCTGATGGCTCGGGTCATAGGTCCAGTTTTTGCGGAACATATAGGATCCGCGATTGGGCCAGTGAAGCTGATATAGGTCGATGTAATCGGTCTGCATCGCATTCAGCGAGGCATCGACGGCGCGCGGAATCGTTGCCGCGCTGATCGGCGGCGAGCCTCCGGGGATGATGGCCGACCCTTCGCCGATGTGCTTGGTGGCAAGGATGACGGCGCTGCGCCGCCCGGTGCGGGTCACCCAATTGCCGATGATCGCTTCGGTCACCCCGACGGTCTCGGGTGTTGCCGGGTTGACCGGGTACATCGTCGCCGTGTCGATGAAATTCAGGCCGTGATCGAGGCCCATGTCGATCTGTGCGTGGGCTTGCGGCTCGGGCGTTTGGGTGCCCCACGTCATCGACCCCAGGCAGAGGTCGGGCACGCTGAGGCCGCTGCGGCCCAGGGGGATCATCTTCATGGAATTTCCATTTCGTTTCCGAGACCTTAGGCGATTGGTTGGTGACTTCAAGGGGTTGCGCCGCGCTGACGCGCGTCGCGGGCCGGGCGGGGCGAGGCCAGCCTCTCCCCGCACCCCTCTCCGGAGTATTTTTGGCAGGATGATCATGATCACGGGAAGATATTGAGAACATTTCAAGAACATTGTAAGCTGGCGCCATGACCCCGGCCGTTCTGCAACGCAAAGCGCTGAAAGCGCCCAACGAGGTGCCCTTTGTGGGTGATCTGGGGCTTTTGTGCGGGCGGGTGCACGAATTTTGCGGGCCGGCCCGGTATACTGCGGCACTGCTGGCGGCGCGCGGCGCGTTGACGGGCGCGGCGGGGCCGATGATCTGGATCGCACCGGCCCATGCCCGCGAAGGGCTGAACCCCCAAGGCATGCGCGCCTTTATCGACCCCGGCAAGGTGCTTTTCGTGACCCCCAGCCGGACCGACGACCTGCTCTGGTCGATGGAAGAGGCGCTGCGGGCAGGCGCGGCACCGCTGGTGGTGGTCGATCTCGGCGCGCCACCGGCGCTGACGCCGGTGCGGCGGCTGCATCTGGCTGCCGAGGCGGGGCGTGGACCGCTCGGGCTGATCCTGACGCCCGGGGCGGGCGGCGCGCCGGGGGTGGAAAGCCGCTGGCACATGGCCCCGCGTCACCAACGCGAGGCCCGCGCCTGGCACCTGGAACGCCGCCGCGCCCGCATGGCGCCGCCCCGCGCCTGGGCGGTCAGCGCGGACGCGGGGGATGTCACGCTGACACCGGCAAAGGTGGTGGGGGCGTAGACCCCGCAAACCATAAAAAACGACATACCCTGTCGAGAACCCGCAAGCATTGCCCCTTCAACACCGCCACACCGACGCCAACGAAAGGCGGGTCGCATGCGGCTGATCATTTCATTTGCGGCACTGTTCCTGTCGGTCATTCTCTTGCAGCTTTCCAGCGGTGGCGTCGGGCCCCTGGACGCGCTTTCGGCGATCACGCTGGACTTCAGCACCGCCCAGATCGGCCTTTTGGGGTCGGCCCATTTCGTCGGATTTTTCATCGGCTGCTGGTGGGCACCGCGGCTGATGGGCTCGGTCGGCCATTCGCGCGCCTTTGCCGCCTTTACCGCCACCGGGGCGATCGGATTGCTGGCGCATATGCTGGTCATCGACCCGCTGGCCTGGGCGATCATGCGCGTGGCCTCGGGGTTCTGCGTGGCCGGCTGTTACACGGTGATCGAGGCCTGGTTGCAGTCCAAGGTCACCAATAAAAACCGGGGCCGCGCAATGGGCAGCTATCGGATCGTCGACATGGGCGGGTCATTGGGCGCGCAGCTGATCATCAGCGTGCTCGAGCCTGCGAGCTATGTCTCGTACAACATTCTGGCCATCCTCTGTTGCGCCGCCCTGCTGCCGATCACCCTGACCACGGCGCGCCAACCAGCCACCCCGGATGCGCCGCGCCTACGGCCCGGTCTGGGGCTGGCGATGTCGCCGCTGGCGGTTGCGGGCGTGGTGGTGGCGGGGCTCACCTCGGCCGCGTTCCGCATGGTCGGGCCGGTCTACGGGCAAGAGGTCGGGCTGGCCATCGATGCGATCGCGCTGTTTCTGGCGGCCTTCGTGCTGGGCGGCGCGCTGGCGCAATACCCGGTGGGCTGGCTGGCGGACCGGTTTGACCGGCGCCGGGTGCTGATCGGGCTGGCGGCGGCCTCGATCGCGGCCTCGGTTCTGACCGGCGCGGCGCCGGGTCTCGGGGTCGGGGTGGTCTACGCCTCGACGGTGATATTCGGCGCCACGACCTTTCCGATCTTTTCGGTTTCGGCCGCCCACGCCCATGATTTTGCCCGCGATGAACAGCGCGTCGAGCTTGCCGCCGCCCTGATGTTTTTCTTCGCTCTGGGGGCCATCGCCAGCCCGCTGGTGGCCTCGGCGCTGATCGAGGCGTTCGGGCCGCGGGCGTTTTTCATCTATATCGGCGCGGCGCATGGGGGGCTGATCATCTTCGGGCTGATCCGGATGCGGGCGCGGCCCACAAGCGGCACCCGGACCGCCTATGTCTGGGTGCCGCGGACCTCGTTCACCATCGGCAAGCTGATTCGGCGCAACCGGCAGGAGTAAGAGTTCTCACAGTGAGACAAGGGGTTAAAACACTGATATTATACGACAAAAATGTTAATCCATGCCTTGGGACGGTCAATTCGAGCCCCCCGCGCCGCCCTTCTGTCGCAGGAATATCTCGAGATTTTCACGGACCGTGACGGTCGACGGGTGGTCGGGGCCGAGCGCGACCTCGAGTACCTCGATGGCCTGCCGGTACAGCGGCTCGGCCCCGTCAAACCGCCCGGTGGCCTGAAGCAGCAACGCGAGGTTGTTGAGACGGGTCGCGTAGGCGGGATGATCCTCGCCCAGCGTCTTCGCGCCAATCTCAATAGCCTGCCGGAAATGCGGTTCGGCCTCGTCAAACCGCCCGGTGGCTTTGAGAAGCAACGCGAGGTTGTTGAGCCAGGTCGCATAGGCGGGATGCTCCTCGCCCAGCCTCTTGGCACCGATCTCAATGGCCTGCCGGAAAAGCGGCTCGGCCTCGTCAAACCGCCCGGTGGCTCGCAGCAGCTCAGCGAGGTTGTTGAGGTCGATAGCATAGGCGGGATGATCCTCGGCCAGCGTCTTGGCACCGATCTTGATGGCCTGTCGGTACAGCGGCTCGGCCTCGTCAAACCGCCCGGTCGCCTCGAGCGACAGCGCGTGTTCGTTGAGCGCGGTTGCGTGCTGGGTGGTATCATCGCCGAACTCGGCCTGCGCGGTATCGATCAGCGCCGATCCAAGCGCGAGTGCGGACGGATAATCGCCCGCGCGCCAGGTAAATTCACGGGCTTTGAGCAAGTTGGCAAATGACCGGGCCAGATCCGCCGCGCGGGCATAGTGCCGGGCGGCGTCGGCCCAGCGCACCTGTTCCTCGGCGATCTGGCCCAGGGCGTAATGCGCATTGGCGTTTTTGGTGACCTCGGTGGCGGTGCGCGCCTCCAGCCGTTCGAACATTTCCCGCGCGGTATCAAAATCGCCCTGGTCCAGAGCCGCTTTGGCGGCTTGCTCGTCAGGAGATTCGGCGTTTCCGAGGCCCGCCTCAAGCTCTGCGATCCGCGCTTTCGCTTCTTCCAGCGCCCGGTCAGGGTCGGCAAGACGACGATTGATACCAACGGCCCTAGTCGTTGACCGTTTTGGCCCATTGTCTGGTAGTGATTGACGTGATTGCGGTTTTGTCGTTTGCAAAGAAGTTCCATGCTTCGCAACACCTGTCGACGATCTGCTCATAATTGTCGAAGACGGAT
>JAKZRT010000057.1:0-9746 GCA_047518005.1 Brevirhabdus sp. | reverse complement strand
CATAAGCTGCTTGAACCCCTGACCCGGCGCGCCGCCCAGAAGGTTCTCGCCCCTCACTTTAAAGCCGTCAAAACTCAGCTCGTATTCCTTCATGCCGCGATAGCCCAGCACTTTGATCTCGGACCCGGTCATGCCTGTCGTAGGAAACGGATCGGCATCGGTTCCCGGCGTCTTTTCGGCCAGAAACATCGATAGCCCGCGATAGTCGGTAGTGTCCGGTTCGGTCCGGGCCAGCAGTGTCATCACCTGGGCACGCGCCGCGTGCGTGATCCAGGTCTTGTTGCCGGTCACCCGCCAGTCGTCGCCATCGCGCACCGCCCGCGTCCGCAGGCTGCCCAGATCCGACCCGGTATTGGGTTCTGTAAAGACCGCCGTCGGCAGGATCTCACCGCTGGCAATCCCCGGCAGCCAAGCGGCTTTCTGGTCGTCGGTGCCGCCGCACAGGATCAGTTCCGCCGCAATCTCGGACCGAGTGCCAAGCGAGCCGACACCGATGTAGCCACGGCTGAGTTCCTCGCTGACCACGCACATCGAGGTTTTCGACAGTCCGAAGCCGCCGAACTCCTCGGGGATGGTCAGACCGAAAACTCCCAGCTCGGCCATTTCCTCGATGATCGCCATCGGGATCAGCTCGTCGTTCAGATGCCAGTCGTGGGCCAGCGGTTCGACTTGCTGGACCGAAAACCGGCGAAACTGGTCGCGGATCATTTCCAGTTCCTCGTCCAGCCCGGTGGCGCCAAAGGTCGCGGCACCGGCCTGTTCGCGCATCAGCGTGACAAGCCGCATCCGCGCGGCCTGGGAATTTCCTCGCGCGATCAGCGTCTCGATCGCCGGATCCGACATGTCGGGCGTCAGTCCTAGGTCCGAGGGGCGCAGCATCTCGCCCTGGCTCATCGGAATGCCACCAGCGATCTGAGCCAGATACTCGCCAAAGGCGATCTGGTGGATCAGCGCCTCGATCTCACCGAGTTCGCCCCTGTCCTGCAGTTTTTCGGCCCATTCCTGCATCTGCGCAAGCGCGTTCACATAGGTCGCCAGCCATGCCAGCCCGTGCGCCGCCGTCTGGTGCGCCTCGATCAGAGAAGCCGACACGCGACCCTGCTCGCTGACGCGGGCGCGCACGCTGTCGCGCGCGGTACTCAGCAGCGTCGCAAGCGGTTTCAGGGCCGCGCCGGTCAGGTGGATCAGATTGTCGAGAACGATGCTTTCCATGGGCGCGCGGCGTCCTTGCTTTGGTTAAACGCGCTCAGCCAACAGCGACGGCGCGGACATCGTCATGGATGTGCGCCTCGTATTGCACGAAATTCTCGGAAAACATCGCGACAAGTTTGCGCGCCTGCGCGTCGTAGGCCGCGCCGTCGTCCCAGGTGCGCCGCGGATCAAGCAGGATGTCGGCAACGCCGCCAACCGATATTGGCACTTCGAAGCCAAAGTTCCGGTCCTTGCGAAACTGGGTTGTGGCAAGCGAGCCATCAAGGGCGGCGGTCAACAGGGCGCGCGTCGCTTTGATCGGCATCCGGCTGCCGGTGCCAAAGGCCCCGCCGGTCCAGCCCGTGTTGACCAGCCAGCAGGTCGCACCGTGGCGCGCGATTTTCTCGCGCAAGAGCGCACCGTAAACTTCGGGTCGGCGCGGCATGAACGGGGCACCAAAACAGGTCGAAAACGTCGGCTGCGGCTCGGTCACTCCGCGCTCGGTGCCGGCGACCTTGGCGGTAAATCCGCTGAGGAAGTGATATTCCGCCTGCGCCGGACTGAGCCGGGCAATCGGGGGCAGAACGCCAAACGCATCGCAGGTCAGCATGATGATGTTCTTGGGATGCCCGCCGACCGCGGTCTTAGATGCGTTCGAGATATAATGCAGCGGATAGGCACAGCGCATGTTGGCGGTCAGGCTGTCGTCCTTGAAATCCAGCGCGAAGGTCTCGGGGTCATAGACCATGTTCTCGATCACTGTCGCGAACATGCGCGTGGTGGCAAATATCTCGGGTTCAGCCTCGGGCGACAGGTTGATGGTTTTGGCGTAACAGCCGCCCTCAAAATTGAATGTTCCCCGGTCCGACCAGCCGTGTTCGTCGTCGCCCAGCAATATGCGGTCCGGGTCCGCCGAGAGCGTGGTCTTGCCGGTGCCGGACAGACCAAAGAACACCGCCGTGTCGATCGCGTTGCCGCGCGCGTGGTTGGCCGAACAATGCATCGGCATCACGCCCTTTTCAGGCAGGATGTAATTCAGGACCGAAAAGATCGACTTCTTGTTTTCGCCGGCATATTCCGTGCCGCCGATCAGGATCATCTTGTCATCGAAATTGATGGCGATCACGGTTTCCGATCGGCAGCCATGTCGCTTTGGGTCGGCCTGAAAGCTGGGGCAGTTTATGACGGTGAACTCGGGTTCGAACCTGTCGATTTCGCGCCGCGACGGGCGGCGCAGCATGTGGCGGATGAAAAGACTGTGCCAAGCCAGTTCGGTGATCAGACGCACATCCAGCCGATAGGCCGGGTCGGCACCGGCAAAGAGGTCCTGAACGAAATATTCGCCGCCTTTCATATGGGCGATCATGTCGGCCTTTAAGGCGGCGAAGGCCTTGGGCGTCATCGTCGCGTTGGTGTCCCACCAAATGGTGTCCGCGGTTTGCCTGGATTTGACGACGTGCTTGTCTTTGGGCGAGCGCCCGGTGAACTTGCCCGTTTCAACCAACAAGGCACCGCCGTTGCCAAGGCACCCCTCGCCACGCTGAAGTGCCGCTTGGATCAGGGCCGGTTCCAGAAGGTTATAGTGAACCTGACCAAGGCCCTTGATCCCCTGATCTTCCAATTTGAACGACGGATTAATGTGGCCGACGATCATGAACATCTCCTGCGCGAACGTTGCAGCATCTGGTTTTGCGAAA
This sequence comes from Brevirhabdus sp., assembly GCA_047518005.1. Classification (GTDB taxonomy): domain Bacteria; phylum Pseudomonadota; class Alphaproteobacteria; order Rhodobacterales; family Rhodobacteraceae; genus JAKZRT01. Next base: position 6,858 of record JAKZRT010000057.1, on the reverse strand, counting down.
GGGAATAAAGCACCATTTTGAACCAAAAAACCCACACTCTCTGGAGTTGGTCTTAACACGCTGATTATGGCGGAAAATAGGCCGCTTGCCGCAGTTTAGCGCAACCATTGTCAGGTTCGGTAACCAATCGTGGACAAAAGCGTGACATTTTAGCCGTTGATTACGGTGTTTTTTGTCTTCTGTCGCCATGTGAAAACCATGATTCGCACTTATGAGTTGATTCTGTGGCCGCATATGGTGACAAATGTGAAAAAACAAAAGCAGGCAGAGCAGGACCAAACCTATGACCGAAAATTCGCGTATCGCGCTGGTCGATGACGACCGGAACATTCTGACGTCGGTATCCATGACGCTCGAGGCCGAAGGCTTTGACGTTGAGACTTTCAACGACGGGCAATCGGCGTTGGACGCCTTTAACAAGCGGCTTCCCGACATGGCCGTTCTGGATATCAAGATGCCGCGCATGGACGGTATGGATCTGTTGCAGCGGCTGCGCCAGAAAACCCAAATGCCGGTGATCTTCCTGACCTCGAAAGATGATGAGATTGACGAGGTTCTGGGCCTGCGGATGGGGGCTGACGACTATGTCAAAAAGCCGTTCTCGCAGCGTCTGCTTGTCGAACGCATCCGGGCGCTTTTGCGCCGCCAGGAAGCGATTGAAAGTGGCGAGGTCGGCGACACTGAGGAAACCAAAGTGATGGTGCGCGGCCAACTGACGATGGACCCGTTGCGCCATTCCGTGACCTGGAAAGGCGGCGATGTTTCGTTGACCGTGACCGAAGTTTCTGCTGTTGCAGGCGTTGGCTCAGCGCCCCGGTTTCGTCAAGTCGCGCGATCAGCTAATGGACGTGGCTTATGACGATCAGGTTTACGTTGACGACCGGACCATCGACAGCCATATAAAACGTCTGCGCAAAAAGATGCGCACCGCTGACGACAACTTTTCGGCCATCGAAACGCTTTATGGTATCGGGTACAGATACAACGAGGAATGACGCTTGCATCGCGTATAGACGTCGATGATCAGCACCATGTAGCTCCGCCAACCGATGTGGTGCTGGGCGAGGACTGGATCGAGCCTGAGGCTGTGGTTGAATCCCGGCGCCGGGCCAAGCGTCGTCGGCGCTCGCTGATTTCCTTAAAAGGCAGCCCGCTTGCGCGGAAGATAATCACATTCAATCTGATGGCGATGATCGTGCTTGTGGCAGGCGTGCTTTACGTCAACCCGCTTGGTCAAAGCCTTGTCCAGCAGCGGCAAGAGGCGTTGATCGTCGAAACTCGGCTGACTGCCAATATATTCGAGGCCCAGCTTCCTGAAAATCTGCCCGTAAATCTGGCGTCAGGTGACGGCATCAACGTTGACAAAACCCTGGACGCTCTGGAATTGCGGCCGGGTGTCGAATTGTTTGTTTTCGATCCGAGTGGCAGTCTTGTGTCGCGGCGAACCGGTGCCCAGACCGACGAAGTCGACTCTGGCATCGGCCGCACCGTGATCACCGACTTTCTGAACAACGTGTGGGAAGCTTTGGCAGAGTTGCTGACGCTGCAACCCTTGCCCTCGGGCCTGAATGCGCTCGACCAGTCGCGCGCGATGGTTCGCGATGCCCTTTGGGATGGGGCCCAGGTGGTAACGGCGCGAAATCAGGACGGCGCGCTGACCTTTACAGCGGCGAATTTAATCACACAGAACGGGCGTCCGATTGGCGTTGTAGCGCTGGCAACCGCGTCAGGCGAGATTGACCGACTGGTTCGCGCGGAACGCGAACAGGTTCTGCAGTTATTTGTGGTGGCCATACTGGTGTCAATCGGTCTGAGCCTGGTACTGGCTTCGACCATCGCCAATCCGCTCAGCGATCTGGCAGCCGCCGCCGAGATCGGCAGCGAGGGCGAAGTCCGAAGCAAAAGCCCGGCGCGTATCCGTATTCCAGACCTGACAGCGCGTCCCGACGAGATCGGGCGACTTTCCGGGGCGCTCAGGTCTATGGTCGCGGCGCTTTATCACCGGATCGACGCCAACGGACAATTTGCCGCCGATGTGGCGCACGAAATCAAGAACCCGCTGGCGTCCCTCAGATCGGCCACGTCGTCGCTGAGGATGGCCCAGAAACACGAGAATCGTGATAAACTTCTGGATGTGATTGAACACGACGTGCGGCGGCTTGACCGGCTGGTCAGCGACATCTCGAACGCCTCGCGCCTGGACAGCGAGCTGGTCAAGGAGGACGAGGAATCTTTCGACGTGCTTCGGACCATCCGTAACCTGAGCGAATATCTGTCCGAAGATGCGCAGTCGAAGGGGGTAGATTTCATCATCGACGTGCCGAATGAGCCGATCTTTATTGACGGGCTGGAAGGGCGGCTGGCACAGGTCTTTGTCAACCTGATCACCAATGCGACGTCGTTCTGCGAAGACGGCGATGCGGTACGTGTCTGGACCAGGCAGCGTGCGAATCGCGTTCTTGTGGTGGTCGAAGACACCGGACCAGGCATCCCGCAGGAGGCGCTGACCAAGGTCTTCAGCCGGTTTTATTCCGAGCGCCCGGAACACCAGTTTGGCGACCACTCGGGGCTTGGACTGGCCATTTCGAAACAGATTGTCGAGGCGCACGGCGGCGTGATCTGGGCGGAAAACATCCGGCCCACGGATGCCGATATCATGTCCGATCCCCTGGGCGCGCGCTTCGTAGTCGGTCTGCCGGTCTGATCCCAAGGGGGGACCATGCCAAACGCCGATACCCCGACTGCGGTGCCGCTTACCAACAGCAAGGGAATGACCCTGGCCCACGGGTCTGCGGTGGCCCTGGGGCCGCGGGCGGTGCTGATCATTGGTCCTTCGGCCAGCGGCAAGTCGGGACTGGCGCTGGAATTGATGGGGCTGGGCGCGATGTTGATCGGGGATGACAGGGTTGCCGTAACGCACTTCGCGGACGGGCTGATCGCCGCACCGCCGCCCAATATCGCTGGCCGGGTTGAGGCGCGCGGCGTGGGCATTCTGGCCGCCGATGTGGCTCGGCCCACGCAAATTGTGCTGGTCGTCGATATGGGGCAGGTGGAATGTACCCGCCTGCCGCCACCGCGTCGGGCGCAGGTCGCGGACGTCGCGTTGCCGTTGTTTCACAAGGTCGAGAGCCGCCATTTTGCCGCTGCAATTTTACAATATCTGAAATCAGGTAGCGTAGAATGACCGAGCCTATGCCCGACACCACCGAGACGATCCACAAATTGGTGCTGATCACCGGCCCTTCCGGGGCTGGTCGGTCGACCGCGATCAATGCGCTTGAAGATCTGGGGTTCGAGACCATCGACAACCTGCCCCTATCGCTGTTGCCGCGCCTCTACGAGGGCGCGCCGCTGGAACGGCCGTTGGCGCTTGGCATTGACGTGCGCAACCGCGATTTCAGCGCCGATGGCTTGAGTGCCGCGGTTGAGGGCGTCATCGCCAGCCCTCAGGTTGATGCCGAGGTGGTTTTTCTGGAAAGCCGGACCGAGGTGTTGCTGCGCCGCTATTCCGAGACGCGCCGCCGTCATCCACTTAGCCCGGATGGTTCGCCCCAAGACGGCATCGCAATCGAGGCCGATCTGCTTGCGCCTTTGCGCGCTCGGTCGGACGTTCTGATCGACACATCCGATATGACACCCCACGAACTTCGGGCAGAGATAACCCGTTTCTTCGGGCCCGGTGGCAATCAGTCGGTGACTGTGACCGTTGAAAGTTTCTCATACAAACGCGGTGTCCCGCGTGGGGCCGATATGGTGCTGGACTGCAGGTTTCTGATCAATCCGCACTGGGAGGCCGGCCTGCGCGCGCTTGATGGGCGCGATGTGAAGGTTTCCGATTACGTCGGAACCGACTCGCGCTATCAATCTTTCGTTGACCACACCATCGGGCTATTGTGGTTTCTGTTGCCAGAATATGTCGCCGAGGGCAAAACCCACTTCACGCTTGGGTTCGGATGCACCGGCGGACAACACCGGTCGGTTGTTCTGGCGGAAACAGTGGCCAAGGCCCTTGCGGCTGACGGTTGGCAGGTGTCTAAGCGGCACCGAGAATTGGAACGACGTGGGGACGGGCTGGACGGAACGGCTCGGGAGTTCAGGCCGTGATCGGAATCGTGATCGTTGCACATGGCGGGCTGGCGCAGGAGTATCTTGCGGCGATCGAACATGTGGTCGGCAAACAGCAGGGCATCCGCGCCATATCAATCGCGCCCGATCACGACCGCAGCCTGAAACAGGACGAGATCTGCGAGGCCGCCGATCAGGTCGATATCGGCGATGGCGTGGTCGTTGTGACCGACATGTTCGGAAGTACGCCATCGAACCTCAGCCTGCTCGCCTGTAGCCCCGAGAATCGCAAAATCGTATATGGGGCCAACCTGCCCATGCTGATCAAACTCGCGAAAAGCCGACACAGGCCGGTTGTCGAGGCGGTCGATGTGGCCCTGGCGTCGGGCCGGAAATACATTGATGCCCTGGATGTAAAGTCACAGTAAAACCCGCTCATGTCCGAATCTTTTGTGCGCCACCTGAAAATCGTTAACGAAAAGGGTCTTCACGCTCGCGCATCGGCCAAACTGGTGGAGGTTGTCGAACAATTCGACGCCGAGGCGACCGTGCGAAAGGATGGGCTGGATGCCGCGGGTGACAGCATCATGGGGCTTTTGATGTTGGCAGCGTCCAAAGGAACTACTATTGAAGTTGAAACCAGCGGTCCTGCGGCAGCCGCCCTGGCTGATGCACTTGAGGGCCTGGTTGCCGACTGCTTCGGCGAGGGTGGCTGAGGTCACTTGAACGAGGGAAAAGGTGATCTTGCGACTTGGTAGACAGTTATCATCATAACGTAAGCACATCAGGCGGTAACGACGCCTACGAACCCTACGACCAGCGCAGGTTGTCGTATTCCACGACCTTTACGAATCCGTGGAAAGCGGCGGCCATCCGCGCCGTTGAATGGACGACCGGCAAGATCACCCTGCTGAAGTTGATCCGCAAGTATGAACGTCAAGGCTCGCGGACCGGCCAGCCGTTTTGGGCGGATTGTCTCGACGTCATGGGGATCGACCTTCTGACGCCCGACGACCAGATCGCAAACATTCCCAAAGAGGGCCCCCTGGTCGTGGTCTCGAACCACCCGCACGGGCTATTGGACGGGATGATCCTGGCCGAACTAGTTGGCCGGGTGCGCACCGATTACAAAGTTCTGACGCGGTCGCTGCTGACAGGCGTGCCGCAGATCGAACAGTTCATGCTGGCCGTGGCGTTCCCGCACGAAGCCGATGCGCAGCGGCTTAACATCGAGATGCGTAAGAAATGTATGGAGCATTTGAAACAGGGCGGCGCGATTGTGCTGTTCCCGGCCGGCTCGGTTGCCACCGCCCAGAACTTTTTCGGTCCGGCGATTGAACCCGAATGGAACCCTTTTACCGCCAAAATGATCCGCCGGTCTGGCGCCACAGTGTTGCCGATCAAGTTTCCAGGCCAGAATTCGCGCCTTTACCAGATCATCAATCTGTTGTCGGCCACCGTACGGCAGGGGCTTTTGCTGCACGAAGTTAAGGTCGCGCTGAACAAACCGCAGTCGCCAGTGGTCGGCAGGCCGATCACATATGATGAAATGGCACCGCGCGCCGGCAACCAGACCGAGCTGATGGCCTGGCTGCGGGCAACGACGCTGGCTCTCTGACGGCCTAGCGGGTCGGCACCGGCACTTCGCCCCGGTAATCGTAAAATCCACGCTCGGTTTTGCGGCCCAACCATCCGGCCTCGACATATTTGGTCAACAGCGGGCAGGGGCGGTATTTGGTGTCGGCCAGCCCGTCGTGCAGCACGTTCATGATCGCCAGACAGGTATCGAGCCCGATGAAATCGGCCAGTTCCAGCGGCCCCATTGGGTGGTTGGTGCCCAGTTTCATCGCGCTGTCGATTGCCGAGACGTTGCCGACCCCTTCGTAGAGGGTATAAACCGCCTCGTTTATCATCGGCATCAAGATGCGGTTTACGATGAAGGCCGGGAAGTCCTCGGCACCGGCAGCGGTTTTGCCCAGGCGTTCGACGACCGCCAAACAGGCCTTGTACGTCGCATCGTCGGTGGCGATCCCGCGGATCAATTCGACCAGCTGCATCACCGGAACCGGGTTCATGAAATGGAACCCCATGAACTTTTCCGGTCGGTCGGTGCCGCTCGCCAGTCGGGTGATCGAAATCGACGACGTATTCGAGGTCAGAATTGTATGCGGCAAGACATGCGGCAAAAGGTCTTCGAATATCGCGACTTTCACGGCCTCGCGTTCGGTCGCGGCCTCAATCACCAGATCGGTGGCTCCAATTTCGGAAAGTTGCAGCGTCGTTGTGATCCGACCCAATGCCGCAGCCTTGTCGGCCTCGGTGATCCGGTCACGCGACACCTGCCGGCTCAGGTTCAGGTCGATCAGGGCCAGCGCTGCGTCCAGGGCTTCCCGGCTAATGTCGTTCATAACCACGTCATAGCCAGCCAACGCCAGAACATGGGCAATACCGTTGCCCATCTGCCCCGCGCCGACCACGCCGATTTTGCGAATTTCCATTGATGCCCCTTTGCTGGCTTGCCGACTTTTATCGCCCCCCGCGCAGCCGCCGCAAGGGGAGATAATTGCACGCCAATTTTCTCAATTGCCGAATTTAGGGGTTTGGCAAGACCTGGGGCGCAATCTGGGCACGGGTGAGTCGAAAATGGGTGGGCTCATACCAACGGCCCTAGTCGTTGACCGTTTTGGCCCATTGTCTGGTAGTGATTGACGTGATTGCGGTTTTGTCGTTTGCAAAGAAGTTCCATGCTTCGCAACACCTGTCGACGATCTGCTCATAATTGTCGAAGACGGA
>JAKZRT010000056.1:0-2550 GCA_047518005.1 Brevirhabdus sp. | reverse complement strand
GGCGAAGCTCGCCTGCGGACTTGTCTTTGCGCGTAATCCTTACTGCCATCAAAGCCTCCCTTGCCTTGATGCCACTGAATCAGATCACGCCGCTCGTGGGAATCCCCTTGAGTCAAATCTGGGGGCCGTTGGTATCAGACCGGACGCTTACGCTCGAAGCGAAAGAACCGTTGATCAAAGTGACGCCGCGTTTTCGGATAGGTCGCCCGACAGACGATGCAGGACAACACCTCGGTCCGGGTTCACGAAATGAAATGCGGTCACTGGGGAGGAGGCGATGGCGTTTGGACAACTGAAAAAGCCCTTGCAGTATAGTTTGAGCCGACCCGGGCGAGTCAAATCAAGCCCATCTTGCACTGGCGATTACGCCAGCCGACTGATCACCACCGTTACTTCGGGCTTTTTGCCAATTTCATTGTGCGTGGTGGTCCGCGCAATTTTGCGCAGCTCTTTTTCCAACGCTTTTTCGTCCGCCAGCGTCGGTGCCTTGGCGCGGCGCAGAAACTGGTCAAGGTCGGCCTCGATCACCTCGCCCAGCGCTACGCCCGATGCGCCGGTTTCCGGCAGGCCGGTGATCTCGACCCAGGGGTCGCCGAGCGGTTCATCGTCTTCGTCCAGTATCAGCGTCAGGGTCAAATGCCCGTTCAGCGCCATGCGCAGCCGGTCGCGGATGATCCCGTCCAGCGCGCCGATCTGCGCTGTGCCGTCCAGATAGACCCGTCCGGTCTCGACATACTCGGCCACCTTCGGCCCCTTCGGCGTCAACTCAAGCATTGTCCCGTTGACCGCAACCACCGACGCATAGCCCCGCGAGGTCGCCAGACCCGCATGCGCGCGCAAATGCCGGTGTTCGCCGTGCATGGGGATGACCATCGCCGGTTTGATCAGATCGTGCATCGCCTCCAGATCGGGCCGGTTGGCGTGGCCCGACACGTGAAAACGTTCAGAACTGTCATCAACAACATCCACCCCTTTTTCGCTGAGCGCGTTGATGATGCGAATCACCGATTTTTCATTGCCGGGAATGGTTTTTGACGAAAACAGGAACAGGTCTCCCGCTTTCAGCTCCATCCCAAGATATTTGCCACGGGCAAGTTGGGCGGTGGCGGCGCGCCTTTCGCCCTGGCTGCCGGTGGTCAGCAAAATCAGGCTTTCGCGGGGGACTTCGGCGGCGTCTTCGGGGCTGATGGTGCTGGGGAAATCCTTCAGAACCCCGGTCTTGACCGCCGCTTCGACCATGCGCCGCATCGCGCGGCCCATCAGGCACACCGATCGCCCCGCCTTTTGCCCGGCCTCGGCCAGCGTTTTCAGCCGCGCCACGTTCGAGGCGAACGTCGTGGCCGCGACCACGCCCGGTGCGCCTTTGATCAGCTTCGTGATGGGGGCGCCAAGCGTTGCCTCGGACCGGCCCGGATGCGTCGAAAAGACGTTGGTCGAATCGCAGACCAGCGCCAGAACGCCCGGTTCGGCTGCCTTGGCCCATAGCGCCCGCGAAAACGGCTCGCCCACCACCGGCGTCTCGTCCAGTTTGAAATCGCCCGTGTGAATGACCCGGCCCGCGGGCGTGTCGATGATCAAGCTTGAACATTCGGGCACCGAATGGCTGACCGGAAGGTACGACACCGCGAACGGCCCGGCATCCACCACCTCGGGCGTTGGCCCTGTCACCCGAATCTCACGCGCGTCGAGGCCCGCCTCGTCCATTTTGCGCCGCGCGATCTCGGCAGTGAAGGCGCGGGCATAAACCGGGGCCTTCAACCGGTGCCAGAGGTGCGCCACCGCGCCGACGTGATCTTCGTGCGCGTGGGTCACAAATATCGCCTCCAGCCGGTCGGCGCGTTCGGCAAGCCAGGCAATGTCGGGAAAGATCAAATCAACCCCAGGCGACCCGTCCATGTCGGGAAACGTCACCCCCAGATCAACCAGGATCAGCCGTTCGCGGCCCGGCTTGCCGTAGCCATAAACGTAGGCATTCATCCCGATTTCACCGGCCCCGCCCAGGGGCAGATAGAACAAACGATCTTTACTCAATGAATTTGTTCCTTGTTATAGGCGTGGATGACCGTCAGCCCATGCATGGTCAGGTCTTCCTCCAGAAGATCGAAAAGCGGCCCCGCCTCGGCGAAAAGCGGCGCCAGTCCGCCGGTGCCGATCACCCGCATCGCCCGGTCGCGTTCGCCCTTGATCCGCTCGCAGATCTCGCGCACCAGCCCGATATAGCCTCAGTAAACGCCGGACTGCATACAGGCCACGGTGTTGGTGCCGATCACCGCCTGGGGCCTTGTGATATCGACATGGGGAAGGGCGGCGGCGGCGTGGTGCAGAGCCTCGAGGCTCAGGTTCACGCCCGGTGCGATGACGCCGCCAATATACGCCCCACCCCTGGATACGACGTCAAAGGTTGTTGCAGTGCCGAAATCGACCACGATCAGATCACCGCCGTGCCGGTTGTAAGCCCCGGCCGCGTTGACCAGCCGGTCAGGGCCTACCTGCGTGCCCTCGTCAACGCGCGGGGTGAAGGGCAGCAGGCAGTCGGGCTTGCCCACCACC
>JAKZRT010000055.1:0-2522 GCA_047518005.1 Brevirhabdus sp. | reverse complement strand
CGTCTTCGACAATTATGAGCAGATCGTCGACAGGTGTTGCGAAGCATGGAACTTCTTTGCAAACGACAAAACCGCAATCACGTCAATCACTACCAGACAATGGGCCAAAACGGTCAACGACTAGGGCCGTTGGTATAAGGGTACTCCGCGCTTGTCCGGTGATTGATGCAACACGGCCCGACCAAGTCAACTCTTTCGGCGCTTTTCCGTTACGGAACTCAGCAATACCTTTTGGCATAAAGATTTTCCAAGTACTCCACGGGTGATTGATTCCAAATGCCGGATAAAAACCGGAATATCCAATGAAAGTTTCAGCCCCGGAACCCCGTCGCAACCACGAATTTTTCCGAGCTGTCCGAACGGCTCGCTGGCGGTTTGAAATTCGCGACCCTGGAAAATTTCTGCTTCAGGATGGCCTGCAAGCCGCCCTCGGCCCCTCCGGCCAGCACCTTGGCAACAAATGTTCCGCCATCATCCAGCACATCAAAGGCGAACTCGGCCGCGGCCTCGCAGAGCGTGATGATGCGAAGGTGATCGGTCTGTTTGTGCCCGGAACTCGCCGCCGCCATATCCGACATCACCACGTCGGCGCACCCGCCCAGCCACGCCCGGACCCGGTCGTCCGCCCCCTCGCCAAGAAAATCCAGAACGTGAAAGTCGGCGCCGGGGACCGGTTCGATCGGTTGCAGATCGACGCCCAGAACCCTGCCTTGCGCCTTGCCTGGCCGTTCCCCCAAGGCGTTGACCCGGGCCACCGCAACCTGGCTCCACCCACCCGGAGCCGCCCCCAAATCGACCACCCGCGCGCCAGGGATCAGAAACCGGTACTTGTCGTCGGTTTCGAGAATTTTGAAAGCCGCGCGTCCGCGATAGCCCTCGGCGCGCGCCCGTTTGACGTAAGGGTCGTTCAACTGGCGTTCCAGCCACCGGGTCGAACTGAGCTTGCGGCCGCGCGCGGTTTTCACCCGTTCGCGCAATTCGCGCTGGCCGCGCCCAGATCCGCCGCCGGGTTTTTGGCCCGCCATGTGCCTAGAGCCCCTGATCGGTCAGGACGCCGTCGGCGTTCATCTGCGAATACAAGAGCCCCTCGCGCAGTCCCCGGTCCGCGACCGACAAGCGGTCCGTGGGCCAGAGCCGCAGCAGCGCCTGCAATATCGCCGCCCCCGACATGATCAACGCATGTCGGTCGCGCCCGATACGCGGGTCGCGCCGGCGCCCGGCAGGCCCCATCGACAGATACTCGCGGATCACCGCGTCGATCTGATCCGAGGTCATTTGCAGCCCGTCAACCTTGTTCCGGTCATAGCGTTTCAGCCCCAGATGCGACGCCGCAACGGTGGTGATCGTGCCGCTGGTGCCGATGATCTGAAATCCATCGCGCCGCTGTTCGAACCCAGACGGGATAAAGTCGACCAGCGCTTCCTCGAAATAGCAGCTCATCAGCGCAAAACGCGCGGCATCGTCGCGCACGTCTTCGTATTGTTCGCGCAATGTGGCGACCCCAAGGGGCGCCGAAATCCAGTCGACCACACGCGCCCGGCCTGCATCAGTGTTCTCGGCGTCAAACCGGCTGCGCAGCCGCATGATGGACTTCGTGCGCTCGCCCGCAGGGACCTTGCCAAGGTCGATCCAGACCAATTCGGTCGACCCGCCGCCGATGTCCACCACTAACAGTTGCTCGGTCTGCGGGTTAACCAGCGGGGCGCAGCTGACCACGGCCAGCCTGGCCTCTTCTTCGGGCGGGATAATTTCGAGGGTCAGGCCGGTTTCGCGGCGAACCCGGTCCAAAAATTTCTGCCCGTTCTTGGCGCGACGGCAGGCCTCGGTCGCGATGAGGCGCTTTTTGTGGATCTGATGACTTTCGATTTTCTGGCGACAGATGCGCAGCGCCTGCACGGCGCGTTCGATCGAATTGCGCGATAGATACCCCGATGTCTCGAGGCCCTTGCCCAGTGAGACCGATTTGGAAAAGCTATCGACAACGCGAAACTGGCTGCCCGCCGGTTGGGCGATCAGCATGCGACAAGAGTTGGTGCCCAAATCCAGCGCCGCATAAAGACCGGCGGGGTCAGGCACGACCGGCGCGGGGCGGTCGACCGCATTCAGGGACGCGCCCGCACCATCGGGACGCTCGGGCGTCATATCGCCCTCCATTTCGAGTTGGCTTAACACTAGTGATGGGGGACAAGGCTGACAAGGGCGCAGGCGTTGAGACACGACGTCGCTCGCGTCATTCGCCAGGTCGAAAATAGGCTCAAACTTCCCGGCCCAAGGGCGTAAGAGATGCCGGGAATGAGGAGAATCAGCCCATGCCCGAAGTCACGATCGTTTATTGGCGCGACATCCCGGCCCAGGTCATTGTGGGCCGCGGGCGCAAGAGTGCCAAAAAGCAGTTGCCCGAACGATTCGAAGCGGCGATTGACCGGGCGGCGATGAAATCCGGCGCTGACCGGACCGATGATTATCTTGCCGAATGGCGTAAGGCGGCCCCATATAGCGTCGATGGTGACGCCGGTGAAATT
>JAKZRT010000054.1:0-2778 GCA_047518005.1 Brevirhabdus sp. | reverse complement strand
GCAAATGCACTACTTTTTCCGTGGGTTCCGGCGCGACGCGCATCCGATGGCCACCATGGTTGGCGTTGTTGGCGCAATGTCGGCGTTTTACCACGATTCAACCGATATCACGGACGAATGGCAGCGCGAGGTCGCGTCGATCAGGCTGATCGCGAAGATGCCGACCATCGCGGCGATGGCCTACAAATATTCAATCGGCCAGCCCTTCATCTATCCGCGCAACGATCTGGATTATGCGTCGAACTTCCTGCGCATGTGCTTTGCGGTCCCGGCCGAAGATTACGAGGTGAACCCGATCCTGTCGCGCGCCATGGACCGGATATTTACGCTCCATGCCGATCACGAACAAAACGCCTCGACCTCGACAGTGCGGCTGGCGTCAAGTTCGGGCGCCAACCCGTTCGCCTGCATTGCCGCCGGTATCGCCTGTCTTTGGGGCCCGGCGCATGGCGGTGCCAACCAGGCCTGTCTGGAAATGCTTGAGGAAATCGGATCGGTCGATCGGATCCCGGAATATATCGACCGGGCGAAAGACAAAAATGACCCTTTCCGCCTGATGGGATTTGGGCACCGCGTGTACAAGAACTTTGATCCGCGCGCCACGGTCATGAAGCAGTCTGCGGACGAAGTCCTTGACCTGCTTGGCATCGGCAAAAATCCAAAGCTTCAGGTCGCAAAGGCGCTGGAAAAACAGGCGCTTGAAGACAGTTACTTCATCGACAAAAAGCTGTTTCCGAACGTCGACTTCTATTCGGGCATCATTCTGGAGGCCATGGGGTTCCCGACCTCGATGTTCACCCCGATCTTCGCGGTCAGCCGGACCGTGGGCTGGGTCAGCCAGTGGAAGGAAATGCTGGTCGATCCGACCCAGAAAATCGGCCGCCCGCGCCAACTTTATACTGGCGCGGCGCGCCGCGATTATGTGGATGTCGAGGACAGGTAAGACCGCCGACGCCTGGAAATTCGTCGCCGAAAGTCGCGGCCACATCGCGGACTCGATCAGGGGAATGTCCCCCGGCGGGGCCTGAGGCCATCAAGGACAAGATCAACCAAGCGATCAATGTGACGATTGATCAGGTCAGTCGAACAGCGAACGTTCGGCCCGACCGACGAAGCGATTCTTCCGCGCAAATAGGCCGTCGGACAAAAATACAGCCTCGGTCAAGCGAAACATGCTGCGACACGGGCCGGTCGGTCCGCCTCTTGTTGCGCCTCGGGTCTGGAATTCTGGCCGCAGCCCGCGTATCCTGCAGGATAGAGGCTACGAATAATTGGGGCCGCAATTGCAGGGACCTGATGTGAAAATGTGAAAAGGAGACACGTATGAAATATATCCTGGCATCTATTTTTGGCTTTGTCATGCTTGCATCAGCAGCCCTTGCCGACGACGTAACCGAGGTCGTCGAGGATGCGATGCAGGCTTATGGGGACGGCGACATCAAAGCGGCTGTGTCGGACCTGAAGTTTGCCATTGAACTGCTCAATCAGATGGCGTCTGCGGGGCTTGAGCAATATTTGCCCGAACCGCAGGACGGCTGGACAATGGAGATAGACCGCGAGTCCGGCGCGGGGATGGCAATGATGGGGGGCGGCACCTTTGCCGGGGGCGTTTATATCAACGACGACGGCGAACAGTTTACCATCCAGATCTTGGCTGGCGGACCCCTTGTGGCATCCATGGGCGCAATGCTCGGTCTGGCTTCCCAGGGCAAGCTGGTTCGCATCCAGAGGCAAAAATTCTCAATAGGTGACGATGAAATCACCGGCATGGTCGGAGACAACGTTATGATCACCGTCGAAGGTTATGACATCGACGAGGCGATCATGCTGGCACATCTGGAAAGCATGGACATGAAGGCGCTGGCGGATTTCTGATGTGACCCGCGGCTTTGGTTTACTTCTGGTTTGCACCTTGGCGGTGGCCTTGCCTGCCACCGCCCAAGACCAGCAGGCGCTGACCGATCAGTATAACAGCGAAATTGAACCAGAGCTGAAAACCGCCACCAAATCCGCACCCGCCTTGATGGGGGCAATAAGTTCATACACCACCTGGCTGAAGGCCGTTCAGCTCGGCGGATACGACGGCGACATGCTCGAAGTTGATTACGGCAAAGACCTGATCGGCGTGGGCATCGACAATGCCATCAAGGCGGCATCAGCCGATTGCGTGACTAACCGTGACCCGGGTGAAGCGGGCAATATTCTGACCTTGTACGGTTTGGCCCAAGGCTATGGCATCACGCTGAAAACCGATGGCGAGCTGAACGAGCGCTATAACACTTGCGCGCATTTTCGGATGACGTTTCATTCGGTGATCACGACCAGTGTGAAAAAACAACAAATCACCAGCACGGTTTCGGGCACCGTCTTTTTAGTGCCGTCCGATATCCACGCCTCGATCGGGATGTGGGAAGGCGACCCCGAGGTTCTGAATTTCATCTCGATTGACGCCAAACCCAAGAATCGGGCCAAGAGTTGCAAACGAACTTGGGGCGGCGAAAATTCGCGGCTGGAGGTTCCGGGAGCTACCATCAATATTCCACCCAGCAAGTACCTGAGCGATGAAGCCGCCGCCAACCCGCCAAAGCCGACCGCCAGCCTGACTCTGACCGTCCATCGTGTGTTCGAATCCCTGCACATGTGTCGAGAACATTCTGAGTTGACCGGTTTATGTACCATATGAGTTGACCGCTTCTGTTGCGGTTTCTGGCCCTGTGGGGAAGTGGTCGGTCGCGGAGCGGCTGTCCACTTGTCCACAGGGCGCCGGTCGGTCGCGTC
>JAKZRT010000053.1:0-15207 GCA_047518005.1 Brevirhabdus sp. | reverse complement strand
ACCAAGAAAAATCTCACGCTTTGTGCGCTTCTTCTTATGTGCCTGCTCAAGTGATGAAAAACTCTGCTGTGTCAATGTCAAACACTCCTGCCAATGGTGGAAAAACTATAGCAGATTTGCAGGGAGTTGTTCAGAGTTTCCCTAGTTACCGACAATAGCTTTGTCGGCCCTAAAAACTTTATCATTTGTGATGACGTTTTGACCACCGGTTGCCACTATAAAGGAATGGAAGAAGCCTTAAGTTCCAGATTCCCAGAAGCTACGTTCAGGGGAGTTTTTTTAGCTCGAACTGTTCCTCAGGCAATTGATTTGAGCGGATTTGATGAAGACTAGCTCCGTGCAACTGGCGCGGTTTACCCCAGTAGTTTGGATTGGCGGACAAGTTGAGGCAACCCAAGAAACAGCCCGCTCGAGCCGTGTCCTCTGATCGGGCTGGGGTTAGCCGTCGGTCAGCATGTGTTCGATGTTGTCGATGACCTCGCCGATCAGCGGATCACTGGCACCGTGGCCGGAGATGTGGACAATGTAGCCCATTTTCGTCCTCTCCCGCCGCAGACTCACCCGGCGGCCCTTTAACTGAAACTCTCTCAGCCGGACCGGGCTGTTGGGGCGGCGGCGGGTGGTCTCGTTCAACCCTTCGAACTCTGTGAGGATCGGTTTCAGGACCTGCCATTGGGCGCGGTGGTCTTTGGCTGTGCCGTCGCTCAACGCGGTTTCGATGATCTGTCCCCAGCCGAGGCGGTTGGCGGCGGCGATGCGTTCGAGTTGGTTTTGAGACAGGCCTTCGGGGTCGATGAGGATTGTGTCGAAGTCCTCCACCACCTCGGCGATTACCTGGATGCGGTGGCGTTTGTTGCGGTCGGCGTGGGGGAAGAGGGTGGTGATGGCGGCGTCTAGGGTCTCGATACCGTCAAATCCCACGGCGCGGGTGGCGATGGCGCTGCGCTCCCACGGGGAGAGATTGGCGCGAACCTCGTTTTCTTCGACCATCATCGCCATCGCCTGCGTCGGGCCCAAAGGGGTGCGCAGGGTGGCCTCGATGGCGTCGAATTTCTGAAGCTGGGTGGTCGCATAAAGGCGGCGAAAGGCGGTGAGGCGGCGCAGGCCCGAGATCAGGCCGTAGCCGGTGCCCACGGCGTAGACCTCGATCGGGGTGCGCAGGCCGGTGGCGGCGATCGAGCGTTCAAGCTCGGCCAGCGCGGCGGCGTCGATCAGCGTGCGGTCGCGCGGCAGGACGTCGGCGTCGATCTGGTCGAGGGGGATACGCATGCGCGCCAAAGTGCCGGGGCGGGGTAAAAGCCTTGTGAAGCAGGCGCGCGGTGGCGTTGCGCAAGCTGGGCTGCGACGTCCTGTCCCTGCGGGCGCTAAGCGGCTTGTCATTAATTGAACGAGCGTTTTATAAATACCTGCCACTGGGGCCATGGCTGTTTACTTAAGGGACGCGTTGCGATTTAGTCGCCGGGTCCCCGGGACGGCAAGTAACCGGGGGCAGCGGCACGGCGTAAGGGGGGAGGCCCGGACGCCAGACCGGTGGGAGGATAAATTGACGCAAACGTCCACTGCGCCCGGCGGGCTGGCCTCGCTGCCCGCGCTCTTGGAGCGAAATGTGCGCGAATTCGGCGCCAAGGCGGCGTACCGCGAGAAAGACCTTGGCATCTGGCAAAGCTGGACCTGGGGCCAGGCGGCGGTCGAGATCGAGGCCTTCGCGCTGGGTCTGCTGTCGCTGGGGGCGCTCAAAGGCGACCACATTGCCATCATCGGGCGCAACCGGCCCCGGCTGTACTGGGCGATGATCGCCGCCAACCACATCGGTGCGGTGCCGGTCCCGCTGTATGCGGACGCGGTGGGGGACGAGATTGCCTATGCGCTGGGCCATTGCAACGCGCGGTTCGTCATTGCCGGCGACCAGGAGCAGGTCGACAAGGTGATCGAGGTGCAGGACACGCTGGCCGAACTTGAGCACATCGTCTATCTCGACCCGCGCGGGCTGCGGAAATACGACCATTCACGGCTGTCGTCCTACAGGGACATTCAGGAAAAGGGGCGCGCGGGACGGGGTGAGCTGGGGCCCGAGATGGCGGCGCGGGTGGCGGCCATTCGGCCGGAGGACAAATGCGTGATGCTCTACACCTCGGGCACCACCGGGCGGCCCAAGGGGGTCGTGCTTTCGAACCGAAATATCATCGAGGCCTCGAAAGCCTCGGCCGAATTTGACGATCTGGGGCCGGGCGAGGATGTGCTGGCCTATCTGCCGATGGCCTGGGTCGGCGATTTCATCTTCTCGATCGGTCAGGCAATGTGGACCGGGTTCTGCGTGAACTGCCCGGAAAGTGCTGACACGATGATGACCGACCTGCGCGAGATCGGACCGACCTATTACTTTGCACCGCCGCGGATTTTCGAGACCCAGCTGACCCAAGTGCTGATCCGGATGGAGGATGCGGGCGCCGTGAAGCGCTGGCTGTTCAAGGTTTTTCTGGACCTTGCCAAGCGGGTGGGTCCGGCGCTGTTGGACGGCAAGCCGGTCAGTGCGCTGGATCGAGTGACGTACCGGCTGGGCGAAATACTGATTTACGGGCCTTTGAAAAACACCCTTGGCCTGAGCCGGGTGCGGGTGGGCTATACGGCGGGCGAGGCGATCGGCGGCGAAGTGTTTGAGTTTTACCGCTCGCTGGGGATCAACCTCAAACAGCTTTACGGCCAGACCGAAGCATCGGTGTTCATCACCCAGCAGCGCGACGGCGAGGTGCGGCCCGAGACCGTGGGCACGCCGACGCCGGG
This sequence comes from Brevirhabdus sp., assembly GCA_047518005.1. Lineage (GTDB taxonomy): Bacteria > Pseudomonadota > Alphaproteobacteria > Rhodobacterales > Rhodobacteraceae > JAKZRT01. Next base: position 12,426 of record JAKZRT010000053.1, on the reverse strand, counting down.
GGTCGAGCTGAAGATCGGGGCGGGCGGCGAGGTGTTTTATCGCTCGCCGGGGTCGTTCGTTGAATATTACAAGAACCCCGAAAGCACGGCGGAGACCAAGGATGCGCAGGGCTGGGTGGCGACGGGCGATGCGGGGTTCATCGAGGAAGACAGCGGGCATCTGCGGATCATCGACCGGGCCAAGGATGTGGGCAAAATGGCCTCGGGTGCGATGTTCGCGCCCAAATATGTGGAAAACAAGCTGAAGTTCTTTCCCAACATTCTTGAGGCGGTGGTTTTCGGGAATGGCCGCGACATGTGCAGCGCGTTCATCAACATCGACCTGACGGCGGTCGGCAACTGGGCCGAGCGGCACAACATCGCCTATGGGTCGTATCAGGAACTGGCCGGGCATCCGTTGGTCTACGACATGATCCGGGGCCATATCGAAGCGACCAACCAAAGCCTGGCGGGCGACGAGATGCTGTCGGGGTGCCGGGTTCACCGGTTTTTGATCCTGCACAAGGAACTGGACGCTGACGACGGCGAACTGACCCGGACCCGCAAGGTCCGCCGCCGGATCATCGAAGACAAATTCTCCGACCTTCTGGGCGCGCTTTACGACGGATCGCGTGAGATATCGACGACCACCGAAGTGACTTATGAGGACGGGCGCAAGGGATCGATTTCGGCAACGCTGAGGATTGCCGACGTGGATGTGCCCGCGGTGGCGCTGCGCGAGGCCGCCGAATGACGCGGGTCCAAAGCCAGGTTGCGCCGTACAAGCGCGTCGCTACGCGTGCGAGGGGCGCTGCCCCTCGCGCTCCCCGGAGTATTTGTGGAAGGATGATGAGGGCCGATCGGGATGCTTGACGCCGCCGAGAGCTTTGTCACCCCCGACGGACGGACCATTGGTGGCGTTCTGATGGAGATGAAGAACATCACCCTGCGCTTTGGCGGGGTGACGGCGCTCGAGGATATCAGTTTTGACATCCGCGAGGGCGAGATCAGGGCGCTCATCGGGCCCAATGGCGCCGGCAAGTCGTCGATGCTGAACGTGATCAGCGGGTTTTACCACCCGCAAGAGGGCGAGGTCTGGTTCAAGGGCGCGCGAAGGCCGGTGATGAAGCCCCATAAGGTGGCGCGTCAGGGGATCGCGCGAACCTTCCAGAATATCGCGCTGTTCGAGGGCATGTCGGTGCTGGACAACGTCATGACCGGCCGCCTGACGCATATGAAGACGGGGATTTTCAGCCACGCGTTGTGGTGGGGCAAGGCCGAGCGCGAGGAGATGGCCAACCGAGAGCAGGTAGAGAGAATCATTGATTTTCTCGAAATTCAGAGCATCCGCAAGACGCCGGTGGGCCGCCTGCCCTATGGGTTGAAGAAGCGCGTCGAACTGGCGCGCGCGTTGGCCGCCGAACCGATGCTGTTGCTGCTGGATGAACCCATGGCCGGGATGAACGTCGAGGAAAAAGAGGACATGAGCCGGTTTATACTGGATGTGAACGACGAGTTCGGCACCACCATCGCGTTGATCGAGCACGATATGAGCGTGGTGATGGACATATCCGACCGCGTGGTGGTGATGGATTACGGGCACAAGATCGGCGACGGCACGCCCGCCGAAGTGCGCAGCAATCAGGCGGTGATTGATGCTTATCTGGGGGTCGAGCATGAATGATATTGCGGGGCGCAGCCCCAGTGGAGACTGAACGCAATGCCTGAACAGCTGCTTTTCGCGATGGAGGTTACGCTGAACGGCCTGATGGCCGGGGTGCTTTATTCGCTGGTCGCACTTGGGTTCGTGCTGATCTTCAAGGCCAGCGGCATTTTCAATTATGCCCAAGGCGTGATGGCGCTGTTCGCGGCGCTGACGCTGGTCGGGATCATGGAAGGCCAGGTGCCGTTCAGCCACCTGCTCAACGCCGTCCTGGGCACTGAAATTCACCACTTTGGCTGGCACATTCCGGCGGTTCTGGCAATTTTGCTGACCATGATCTTCATGGTCGGGTTCGCCTGGGTGGTGAACTATTTCGTGCTGCGACATCTGGTCAATCAGGAACCGATCATCCTGTTTATGGCGACCATTGGGCTGGCCTATTTCCTGGAGGGGTTCGGCGACCTGATGTGGGGGTCGGACATCAAAAAGCTGGAGGTCGGGCTGCCGCAGGGTATGAACGAGTGGATCGACGAGACCACTTATCAAGCGCTGGGCTATGGGTTCTTCATCGATAACCTCGACATCGTGGCGACGGTGATCGCGGCGCTTCTGGTCACGGTTCTGGTGCTGTTCTCGCAATTCACCAAACAGGGTCGCGCCCTGCGCGCCGTGGCCGACGACCATCAGGCGGCGCTGAGCGTCGGGGTGTCGCTGAACTTTATCTGGGTGCTGGTCTGGTCGATCGCGGGCTTTGTGGCGCTGGTTGCCGGCATCATGTGGGGCGCCAAGTCGGGCGTGCAGTTCAGCCTGAGCCTGATTGCCCTGAAAGCGCTGCCGGTCCTGATTCTGGGGGGATTCACCTCGATCCCCGGTGCCATTGTCGGCGGGCTGATCATCGGGGTGGGCGAGAAACTGTTCGAATTTTCCATCGGCCCGCTGATCGGCGGGGCGACCGAGAACTGGTTCGCCTACGTGCTGGCGCTGGTTTTTCTGGTATTCCGGCCGCAGGGCCTGTTTGGGGAGAAGATCATTGAGCGGGTCTGATGGACATATGACGGCGTTTGCGCTGCCCCGAACAGCGAAAGGCCCAGGCGGCTTGCCCGGGCCATTTCGAGGGTGGAACGGAAAGCTGGCTTATTCGGCCGGGATGCTCACTGTCAGGAACGCCACGATAGCGGTGCGTTCGTCTTCGGACATGATGCCCAGTTCGACGAGGGCGTTCAGGCGGTTTGTGCGGGCTTTAACTGACATGGTTACTTTACTCCGTTCGGTGGGCGCTTGTTTATTTCCACAGGCGGTTATGACGGCCAAACACGGCACAAATTTGAATTTTCTAAAACATTTCGGGGAATTTTCGGGATTATTTTGGGGCGATCATGTCGCGATTGCGGCCCCGGTCACAAATGCGCCCTGTGGCGGGAGGCGCAGATGATAGCGATAACGGGCCATAGCAACCTGGGGAATATGAAAAACCCGGCACGATTGTTTGCGCCGGGTCGCAGGGCCGAAATTTCTGATCGCGAGGACCGGACAAGCGCCCGGACATGTTCCGACTATTCCGCGGGGGAAAAGCCCAGTTTCGCAATCGCTTCGTTCATTTCATCTCGGGTTATGACACCGGCGTCGACTAGGGCGATCAGGCGGTTTTTGCGGGCGATGGCAGTCATAGGGACCTCGTTACATGGGGGGACACTGATAACACTTGCCTTAATCGTTCAGAATCTGGGCAGAAATAAGGCAAACGTGACCGAATTTAGCGAAAGTCGCCGGAGATTGGAAACTGACCGTTGCCGGATCGCGGCCAATCGGCCAATTTTTCAGGCCGGAGGGCTGCGGGCATGATCTATCGCGAGGCGGGAGATTTCTCGGCCACCTATCGGCAGGACGGGCAGACATTTCCGATCAAATATGATCGGTTCGCCTATTGGGCCATGCTGGCGGTGGCTTTCGGTTTTATCCCGTTTATCATCAACGATTACTGGGCCAATGCGGTTTTCGTGCCGTTTCTGATCTATGTGATCGCGGCTTTGGGGCTGAACATTCTGACCGGATATTGCGGGCAGCTCAGCCTGGGCACCGGCGGGTTCATGGCCGTGGGGGCCTATGCCTGTTACAAGCTGATGACCAGTTTTCCGGACGTGAACATCGTTTTTCACATCATCGCGGCAGGCGCTGTGACGGCGGCGGTGGGCCTGTTGTTTGGGCTGCCGAGTTTGCGCATCAAAGGGTTTTATTTGGCGGTCGCGACACTGGCGGCGCAGTTTTTTCTAGTTTGGCTCCTTAACAAAGTGCCATGGTTTTACAATTATTCGGCCTCGGGACAAATCACGGCGCCTGAACGGTCGATTTTTAGTGTGATCGTGACCGGGCCCAATACCGACGCCTGGGCGAAATACCTGATCTGCCTGATCTTCGTGGTCGGCTGCGCCTGGCTGGCGCGAAACCTGACGCGCGGCTCGGTGGGGCGCAAATGGATGGCGATCCGCGATATGGACATTGCCGCCGAGATCATCGGGGTTGACCCGCTGCGCGCCAAGCTATCGGCCTTTGCGGTCAGTTCGTTTCTGATCGGGATTTCGGGCGCGTTGTTTTTTTCGGTTTATCTGGGCGCGATCGAAGTCACCGAGGCTTTCGGGATCAGCAAATCGTTTCTGGTGCTTTTCATGATCATCATCGGCGGGCTGGGGTCGATCATGGGGTCGATCGCGGGGGCCGCTTTTATGGTACTGATGCCGGTGATCCTGAAAAACTTGCTGGTCGGGTCGCTGGGCTGGCAAGCCGATATCGCCACCCATTTCGAGTTCGTGATCGTCGGCGGGCTGATCGTGTTTTTCCTGGTTGTCGAGCCGCACGGGCTGGCCGCCCTGTGGCGGCTGGCGAAATCAAAGCTGAGATTATGGCCGTTCCCGCATTAGGCGGGCGGTGGAATACCAAACGGGTTCAATCAAAGGGAGGAAACCCAATGAAACTAGGAAGACTTGCCGCAGTCACTGCGGCTGCAATGATGGCCGGAGCGCCGGCGATGGCAGAACTGGTGCTGCCGTGGCTCAGTTATCGGACCGGTCCTTACGCGGTTGGCGGTATCCCGCTGTCCGACGGATACGCTGACTATTTCACCCTGCTGAACGAACGTGACGGCGGCATCAACGGCGTGCGCGTGCGCATCGTTGAATGCGAAACCGCGTACAACACCGAAAAGGGCGTCGAATGCTATGAGGCGACCAAAGGCGAAGGCAGCCTGGTTTATCAACCGCTTTCGACCGGTATCACCTATCAGCTGATCCCGAAGGGCACGGTTGACGACATTCCGGTGCACTCGATGGGCTACGGGCGGACCTCGGCCGCGAACGGCAAGGTGTTCAGCCATACGTTCAACTATCCGGCCAACTACTGGCAGGCGGCGAGCGTCGCGATTAACTACCTTCTGGACGAGAACGGTGGTGATCTGTCGGGTAAGACCGTGGCACTGGTCTATCACAACTCGGCCTACGGAAAGGAACCGATCCGCACGCTGGAAGAGCTTGCCAAAAAACACGGCTATGAGCTGAGCCTGTTGCCGGTCGACCACCCGGGGCAGGAACAGAAGTCGCAGTGGCTGAAGATCCGCCGCGAAAATCCTGACTATGTGCTGATGTGGGGCTGGGGCGTGATGAACCAGGTGGCCATTCAGGAAGCCGCCAACATCCGCTATCCGATGGAAAACTTCATCGGTGTGTGGTGGTCGGGTGCTGAGGCTGACGTGATCCCGGCAGGCGACGGCGCGAACGGATACAAAGCGCTGGCGATGAACGGCGTGGGCACCGATTTCCCGATCTTTGACGACATCCAGAAATACGTCGTCGATGCAGGAATGGCCGCAGGCGCGGGCGACCAGGTTGGCACGGTGCTTTACAACCGTACGATCTATGCCGCCTTCCTGGCCGCCGAGGCGATCAAGACCGCGATGGAGATCCACGGCACCACCGACATCACGCCGGGCATGATGCGCGACGGGATGGAGGCGCTGGACATCACCGAGGCCAAGATGGCGGCTGCGGGTCTGGGCGGTTTTGGCCCGGAATTCCAGGTTTCCTGCGAAAACCATGGCGGGCCGGGCCTGGGCGCGGTGCAGCAGTGGGATGCTTCGGCCAAGACCTGGTCGCTGATCACCGACTTCATGGAGCCGGATTCAGAAGTCATCAATGCGCTGATTGAGGCAGATTCGATGGCCTACGCCGCCGAGAACAACATCGAACTGCGGTGCAATTGACGCCGCAGGCGTCACCCCGGACTTGATCCGGGGTCTCTGACAACAATGGGCGCGGCGGTATCATCGCCGCGCCCGCAAACCAGACAAGCGATCCCGGATCAGGTCCGGGATGCGCAGGGACAATGCCTATGCGGGACGAACAACCCGACACCGAGACCCTGCTTGAGGTCAACAATATCGAGGTGATCTATAACCATGTGATCCTGGTTTTGAAGGGGGTCAGCCTGCATGTGCCCAAGGGCGGGATTATCGCACTTTTGGGCGGCAACGGGGCCGGCAAGACGACCACGCTGAAAGCCATATCGAACTTGTTGCATTCCGAGCGCGGCGAGGTGACCAAGGGCACCATTTCGTACCGCGGCGACAATGTCGCGCATCTGAACAACCCCTCGGAACTGGTGCGGCGCGGCGTCATCCAGGTGATGGAAGGCCGCCATTGTTTTGAACATCTGACCATCGAGGAAAACCTGCTGACGGGCGCCTATACCCGCACCGACGGGCGCGGCGCGATAGATGCCGATCTTGATCTGGTCTATTCCTATTTCCCGCGTCTGAAAGAGCGGCGCAAAGCTCAGGCCGGATATGCATCGGGCGGCGAACAACAGATGTGCGCGATTGGCCGCGCCCTGATGAGCCGCCCCGAGACGATCCTGCTGGATGAGCCGTCGATGGGGCTGGCACCGCAGCTGGTGGAAGAAATATTCACCATCGTGAAGAACCTCAACGAGACGGAAGGCGTGTCGTTTCTGCTGGCCGAACAGAACACCAACGTGGCGCTGCGGTTTGCGCGCTACGGATACATTCTGGAATCGGGTCGGGTGGTGATGGACGGTCCCGCCGCCGAACTGCGCGAAAACCCCGACGTCAAGGAGTTTTACCTGGGCATGTCGGACGAGGGCCGCAAATCGTTCCGCGACGTGCGGTCGTACCGCCGCCGCAAACGCTGGCTGAGTTGACCGGCGGCGCTGCAACCTCGCCCGGTGGCAGACGAAACAGGAGATCAGGGATGCAGGCAGTCTGGTACGAAGAATTCGGCCCAGCGCGCGATGTGCTGGTCCACGGCCGCTTGCCCGACCCGGTTCCCGGACCGGGCGGTGTGGCGGTGCGCGTGCGCGCCAGCGGGGTTAACCCCTCGGACGTCAAGCTGCGGGCAGGGGCACGCGCGGGCGCGCAAATGGAATTTCCGCGCATCGTTCCCCATTCCGATGGCGCCGGGGTGATCGAAGCGGTCGGCGCAGGCGTTGACCCGGCGCGGGTGGGCCAGCGCGTCTGGATCTGGAACGCCACGTGGCGCCGGCCATTCGGGACCGCCGCCGAGTTCGTGGTTCTTCCCTCGCCGCAGGCGGTCCGCCTTGCCGACAGCACGTCGTTTGCCCAAGGCGCTTGCCTGGGCATCCCCGCAATGGCCGCCTGGTACGCGGTCTGCGGCGGTGCACCGGTCGCGGGCAAGACTGTGCTGGTAACCGGCGGTGCGGGCACGGTTGGGCGATATGCGGTGCAAATGGCGCAGTTAAGCGGCGCGCGGGTGATTGCCACTGTGTCTTCCGACGAAAAGGCGGCGCATTCGACGGCGAGCGAATGGGTCAACTACCGGCGCGACAACGTGGTCGATGCGGTCAGGCAGATGACGGGCGGCGCGGGCGTCGACCTGATTGTTGACGTGGATTTCGGTGCCAATCAGGCCGCTTCGCTCGATTTGATCCGCGAGAGCGGGACGATCGCGTCATATGCTTCGGCGGCCGCGATGACGCCGACGCTGTCATTCTATCCGTTGATGTTCAAGAACGTGACGCTAAGGATGCTGATCGTCTATCTGGTGCCTGACGCCGTCAGGCGGCGGGGCGAAGCCGCTCTGGACAGGTGGTTTGAGTCCGGCGCGCTGCGCCATGCAGTGGTACCAGGCGGCGGGCTTGCCGATTGCGCGGCCGCCCACGATCTTGTTTCGTCGGGGGGCAAGCTTGGATCGGTGGTTCTGGATGTCTGACAAACCAAAACTGACCCGCCGCACGCGTAACCCGGACCGACCTGCCCCGCAAATCCCGCGCGCTCCGACCGGACAAGGCGCCCTCAGTCCAATTTCATCGTTCCAAAAGTACTTCGGGGGAGCGCGAGGGGGCAGCGCCCCTTCGCCCGGCGCGGCGTGCGCCAGCGCGGCGCAATGGCCTTCAATTTCGCTTGTCTCAACCAGGTATTGCGGGCTTACTTGGCCCATTCCAAGGGGGCTCGGATGGCCGGATATTTTGACGATCTTGAGACGCGAAGCGCCGACGCGCGCGCCGCCGATCAACTTGGCCGGCTTGGCGCGCTGATCCGGCGGATCAAGGCCGATGTGAGCGACGCCTGGCCCGACGTGGCGCTAACATCGCTGGGCGACATCGCCGCCCTGCCGGTGTTGCGCAAGGACCAGCTGGCGGCCTGGCAGAAGGCCGATCCGCCGTTTGGCGGCGTCACCATGGGCGCATACACCCATGTATTTCAGTCGCCCGGACCGATTTACGAGCCCGGCAACATGGCCCCCGATTGGTGGCGGTTCGGGCGGGCGCTGCACGCGGCGGGCATCGGATCGGGCGACATCGTGCAGAATTGTTTTTCCTATCACCTGACCCCGGCGGGTCTGATGTTTGAAAGCGGCGCGCGCGCGGTTGGAGCGAAGGTTCTGCCGGCCGGCACCGGGCAGACCGAGCAACAGGCGCGCGCCGCTGGAGATGTCGGCACCACGGCCTATGCGGGCACGCCCGATTACCTGAAGGCGATCCTGGACCAAGCGGCAGCGGACGGGCGGGCGCTGAAGATCACCAAGGCGGCGGTGTCGGGCGGCGCGCTGTTCCCTGCGCTGCGCGCCGAATACGCCGACCGGGGCATTGCCTGTCGGCAATGCTATGGCACCGCCGATCTGGGGCTGATCGCCTACGAGAGCGCCGCCATGGAAGGGATGATCATCGACGAGGAAGTGATCGTCGAGATCGTGCGACCGGGCACTGGCGATCCGGTCGCGCACGGCGAGGTCGGCGAGGTGGTGGTGACCAGCCTCAACCCCGATTATCCGCTGATCCGGTTCGCAACCGGCGATCTGAGCGCGGTGATGGCGGGCCAAAGCCCTTGCGGGCGCAGCAATATGCGCATCAAGGGCTGGATGGGGCGCGCCGACCAGACCACCAAGGTCAAGGGCATGTTCGTGCGCCCCGAACAAGTGGCCGATTTTGTCGCCCGCCACGGGGAGGTGGCCAAGGCCCGCGTCGTGGTCACCCGCGACGGCGCGGCGGATGCGATGACCATCGAGGTCGAGGCGGCTGGCGCGAACACCGACACGCTGGCCGCAACCGCGGCGCAGGTGATGAATCTGAAGGCCCGCGTCGTGGTGGTGGCACCGGGCAGCCTGCCCAATGACGGTAAAGTCATCGACGATCAGCGGCAATACGACTGATCGCCACGACCGCGGCGGCTTGTTATCGCATGACGGCCCGATGTGACCTAGACCAAACGCCTGGAGGGACCCCAATGCCGAATTTCAGATCGCTGTCCGGCGCCGCACGCGTTGCGGCGCTGAGCCTTGTCTTTGCGTTGCCCGCCCAGGCCGAGGACCTGGGCGTTATTCTGTCGAACCTCAATTACCGCGTGCAGGCCGATCTGGCCAGCGGACCGGCCACCGACCGGATCGAGCGTGCCCTGCGCGAGGCCGGATTTTCCACGGTTCTTTTGCAAAACCAGCGCCGGGACGACGCCACCGACCGCCTGGCCCGGCTGGTGCCGCGGATGGAGGCCGCCCAGCGGCTGGTGATTGTCATCAATGGCCATGTGGTCGCCTCGGCCCGCGACAGCTGGCTCTTGACCCCGAACGCGGGCGTGCCGGACGCATTCAGCCTGGGCGGCGAGAGCTTACCTTTGGGACCTCTTTTTGACATTGCCGCAAGAAAACAAGGGGCCGCCGTAGTCGCGATTGCCTCGCAGCGTGGCGCCGCGAAGGTCGGACCAGGACTGACGCCGGGGTACGCGGCCCGGCCCGCGCCGCAGGGGGTGACGGTTCTGACCGGCAGTGCGTTGGCGCTGTCCGAGCTGATGCGCGACGGGCTTTTGGTGCCCGGGCGCGCCATGGCGCAGGCGCTGCGCGATCATCCAGGCGTGGCTGCCAATGGGTTTGTGCCGGTGGCAGCAGCCTTTTTTGCCGCAGAACCGGGGACGCCCACGATTGTCGATGCACCGAAGTCGCGCGAAGCGGTCCTGGCCGAAACCGAGGCCGCATTGGGATTGCGCCGGGCCGACCGGCGGCGGGTTCAGCAAAGCCTGGCCATACTGGGCTTTGATCCGCGCGGTATTGACGGGGTCTTTGGCCCCGGCTCGCGCCGCGCCATCGCGGGCTGGCAGCGCGCCCGCGGGCACGACGGAACCGGATTTCTGAACCGCAACCAGACCGACGCGCTGGTCGGAGAGGGCGACGCGCGCGCGGCGGAACTGGAAGCGGACGCGCGCGCGCGTCAGTCCGAGGATGACGCCCGCGACACCGCCTATTGGCGCGACACCGGACAGGGTGGCGACGAGCCGGGCCTGCGCGCCTATCTCGAGCGCTACCCCGACGGGCTTTATTCGCATATTGCCGAAGCGCGCCTGCGCGGCATCGAAGCCGAGCGCCGCGCCGCAGTTTCGCAAGCCGAGCGGCGCGATTGGGACGAGGTGGTCGAGGAGGACACGGCGCGGGGGTATCGCGCCTATCTTGCCGCCTGGCCCGATGGGGCTTTCGTCGACGAGGCCGAGGCGCGTCTGGCTGATCGCGAAGAGGCCGAGGCCAATGCCGAGGAAATAGCCGGATTTGCGGCGACCGAGCGGCGCGTAGCTGGCAGCACCACCACCCGGCGACTGGTCGAAAACCGGCTGACGGCGCTGGGGCTTGACCCCGGACCGATTGACGGTGAATTCGACGACGCCACGCGCCGCGCGCTGCGCCGTTTTCAGCAGACACGCGGATTGCCTGTTACCGGCTATGTCAATCAGGGCACAATGGTGCGGCTGTTGCTGGGGGGATAGCACCGGCGCGTTGTTCGTAGAAAGTACCAAAACCGCGGCGCGGGCTGCGGTTTGGGCGCTCGGAACGTGTCGGGGGTCAGCCCTGGCGGGCTTTGAAACGTTTCTGGGTCTTGTTGATCACGTAGACGCGGCCCTTGCGGCGCACGACGCGGCAATCGCGGTGCCGGTTTTTCAGCGACCGGAGCGAGTTTCTGACCTTCATCTGGTCTCTCCTCAAATCAAGGGACGCGCGGGCGCCAGTTGGTTTCAATTCGGCCCCGGGACAGGGTCAGCCATGGTGGGCGGTACTGGGATCGAACCAGCGACCCCTACGATGTCAACGTAGTGCTCTACCGCTGAGCTAACCGCCCGCAACGACGATAACGCGAGGCGGTGCGCACCCCACGCCGATCAGGGGTCTATAATAACTTCCCAAGATCACTGCAAGGGCTTTTGGAGCCCGGGTGATGTGCGTTATGATGGGCGTTGAAATGCCTGTTGCACGCGATCCTGTCTATCACCTCGAATTGCCCCGGCAGCGCGATACGGCGCTGATTTTCGCCTCGCCGCACTCGGGCCGGGCCTATCCGCGGGCATTTCTGGCCCAGTCTGATCTGGATGAGCGAACCATTCGGTCGTCCGAGGACGCCTTTGTCGATCAGCTTTACGCCGCCGCACCCCGGTTCGGGGCACCGCATTTGTCGGCGCTGGCACCGCGGGCCTTTATCGACCTCAATCGCGCCGCGGACGAATTTGACCCGGCCCTGATCGCCGGTGCGGTCGCGCCCGCCAACAATCCACGTATCGCCTCGGGGCTGGGGGTCATTCCCCGCGTGGTGGCGGGCGGACGCCCGATTTATTCCGGCAAACTGACCGTGGGCGAAGCGCAGCACCGCGTCGGCACCTGGTGGCGTCCGTATCACGACCGGCTGCAGCGGCTTTTGGATGAAAGCCGCCTCGACTTTGGTAAAGCGATACTGATCGACTGCCATTCGATGCCGCACGAGGCGATCGAGGCGATCACACGCGCGGGATCGCCCTCGCCCGAAGTTGTGCTGGGTGACCGCTATGGCACCGCAGCAAGCCACGAGGTAGTTGACCGGATCGAGGCGGCGTTCGCAAGCGCCGGCCTGCGCGTGGCGCGCAACACGCCGTTCGCAGGCGCCTTTATTGCCCAACATTACGGACGCCCAAAGCGCAATCAGCACGTCGTGCAGGTCGAGATCGACCGGGCGATTTATATGGACGAGAAGCGCGTCGAGCCCCGGCCCGCGTTCGCCGAGCTTCAGGCGCTGATCACGCAGGTGATCGCCGAGATCACCGAGATCGGGCGCAGGGCGCAGCCACTGGCGGCGGAATAGAGGCGATTTGGCGCCGCGCTTGGCGGAGTATTTAGGGAAGTAATACCAACGGCCCTAGTCGTTGACCGTTTTGGCCCATTGTCTGGTAGTGATTGACGTGATTGCGGTTTTGTCGTTTGCAAAGAAGTTCCATGCTTCGCAACACCTGTCGACGATCTGCTCATAATTGTCGAAGA
>JAKZRT010000052.1:0-3413 GCA_047518005.1 Brevirhabdus sp. | reverse complement strand
GGACCGAGCCGTGCACGAGCGCAAATCAGTCATTTTTCCGGTCCCCGACTTCCTGTAATCTTGCCATATTCTGGAACCAGGCCACCACCTTTTTGGCCGACGGATGACGCGCGCGATAGGCCAGATAGTATCCGCAGTCGGTCGAAACTCTTAGCCCCGTCAGTTCGACCAGCTGACCAGATTTCAGTTGCTGTTCTGCAAGATGTCGCCAGGCCAGCGCCACGCCTTGCCCTTCGGTCGCCGCCTGCAAGGTCATGGCGTAATTGTCGAAGAAGTATGTATCTATGTGCGGTGCGAATATTTCCCCATGATGCGCTAGCCATTGTTGCCAGGACAACCAGCTGGTTTCCTCTTCGCGTTCGTGAATAAGTGGTGCACCGGCCAGCGACGCCGCCGTAACACCATGACAGTCGCCAAAATGCATCTCGGCGAAATCTGGTGAGCAGACCGGGAACAACTGTTCACCGAACAACTTGCTGGACGCGCCATCCAGCCAGTCGCCACGACCAAATCGCAGCGCGAAATCCACCTCGTTCAGATTGAAAATGGTGCGCGTGTCCGACGTAATCATCCGCAATTCGACTTTTGGCATTATTTTCTGCAGCGCTGAAAATCTTGGCATCAGCCAAAGATGTGCAAAGCCATAGGTGCAACCAACCGACAGCGCGCCGGGCGCTTGCGGCGCTGCAATCCGGTTCACGGCTTGCCGAATATGATCCAGCCCCAGTTTGACCGCATCGTACAGTTCCACCCCGGCCGCTGTCAGCTCGACGCGGTGATGCAGCCGAGTGAATAGCTGCACTTCAAGCACGTCTTCCAGTGCTGCGATGTGTCGACTGATGGATGGCTGCGTGGTGCTCAGTTTTGCCGAAGCGCCGGTAAAGCTGCCGCTGTCGGCGGCCACCTCAAATACGGCAATGTGGTTCAGTGCTTTGGCAATACGCCAGTCTAGGTTCACTATTTCAATTCCTCACATACGAAAAACGTATGTCACCATAACAAAATACAGCAGGCAAAGACAGGGAAAATACGTTTAAAACGACGGGTGGGCGTAGTTTTCCTCGGGAGCCACCGACATGACCAGTTTTGATTTCTCAGAATTTGACTTTTCCACTGGCTATAAACTGCTGGAGGATGGTTTCCTGAACGACCGGGCGGATCAGATCCCGTATGTTCAGCAATGCCACGAATTCAACATGCGGCATATGGGCGCGAATGCGTGGAAATTCTATTCAGATCCCGAAACTTTTCTTTTCGGCGCGCTGAAAACCGCCAAGGATTTCAAATTCGACACGCCTGACTTGTGCTGGGATGCCTATAATGTCGAAGCCGAAGCGATCGGCTGCGACATTGCAAAATTCGATGATCTGACCCCGGCGATTGACAATACCACGCCACTGGTGACCTGCGAAAAAGACCTGGCGAAACTGAAGCCGCTTGATCTAAACGCCGGGCGGATCCCGTTTGCGATGGATGTGTCGACGTTGTTCCGCGAGGTTACCGGCGAAGAACCTTACCTTGTGTACTGCGCCCCGTTCACGCTCGCCTCCCACGTCATGACCTTCGAAAAGCTGGTCCTCGATATGCAGGACAACCCGGCCTACGTCCACAAGGTGATGACCTATCTGACAGATGAGGTGCTGGCCCCCTATATCAACGAATTCTGCCGCCGGTTTCCCGCTGCCAAAGTCGTGCCCGGCAGCGACGCGGTGGCGTCATTGCCGTTCATCTCGCTGCAAATGATGGAAGAATTCGCGCTGCACTATATCGAGCGGCTGCGCGGCCTGACAGACAACAAGGCCATCGTCGACAACTGGTGGGGCGATAGTTTCGTCGACGATCAGGATATATTCTGGCAGTTCAAACTGCGCGCCAACCCGCTGTATCTAAAGGTTCAGGATCCTGATCTTTACCGTGTCGGGGCGCAAAAAGCCAAAGATTACGCCGATGCCCGCGATCTGCCGGTGATGTTTGGGGTATCCAATAACCTGCTGATGCAAGGTCCGGCGATAGAGATTGAAAAACGCATCCATGAGTATCTGGAGGTGATGGAACCCGGCGGCAAGAACCTGCTGTATCTTTGCAACTTCAGCTCTGAAAACCCGCCCGAATTCGTCCGCGCGTCGGTGGCAGCGATCCATAAGTTCCGCAAAGGCGACCGGCCGTGGCTTGGGCAACATACCAGCGGCTCGCCCGAGGCCGCGGATTACGAAAAATTTGGTAAAAAGACCGCCGCCCAAAAGGCCGAGATCGCGGCTGCTGCTGCGCTGGCGCCGGTTAAAGAAAGCGGGCTTAGCGAAGCCCAGGACATGTTGCTTGATGACATTTTTGACCATGTGATCGACGGCGACGACGCTGAGGCCCATACCAAAGTTCACCGAGCACTGGCCGATGGCATTCCGCTGTCCAAGATTCTTGACGATACACTTATCGCGGCGATGGAAGAGGTCGGCAGCATGTTCTCGGAAGGCACGATATTCGTGCCGGAAATGCTGTTGTCGGCGCGCGCGATGAAATCCGGGCTGGAAATACTGCGCCCCTTGCTGACCAAGACTAGCGCCAAGCCAAAGGGATTGGTGATGCTGGCGACCGTACAGGGTGATGTGCACGACATCGGCAAGAATCTAGTAGGTATGATGCTGGAAGGCGCCGGGTACAAAGTGGTCGATCTTGGCGTTAACAACAGCGCCGACGTTATCCTGCAAAAGGCGCTGGAACTGAACCCCGACGTAGTCGGCCTGTCGGCGTTGCTAACGACAACAATGCCGAATATGGCCAAAGTTATCAACGCCTTCAAAGAAGTGGACGCTCCTTACCCGATCATCATCGGCGGCGCGCCAGTGACACAGAATTTTGCAGATAAAATCGGTGCCGACGGTTATGGCGCAGATGCGCCCGGGGCTGTCAGCCTGGTGAATTCGCTGGTCGCAAAAGGCGACAACTGGAAATCGCGCGTCGCAGCATAGGCTTGATGAGACGGTTCGTAATCGACCGATGTGTGCCTTATGTCGGGCAATCTCAAATTCGGCAGAGATCAGGTCGCAATAAATCTGACGGTCCCGTCGGTGCCGATAATTAGCGCGGCGGTCAGCCGACCGGTCGCCCACGCTTCGGTGTCCACGTTTATGCGACCGTCGGCGCAAATCGGTTTGTCGCGTATCCAATGGCCGTAGGCCACCCATAGTCCGTCATTACGTGGCGCACGCAAAAACCGGCTGTGGCCCCATAGAAATACTTTGTCGTCCTGTCCCTCGGTCGGTTCATCCGGATCCGGGCCGGCATGTGTAACCATCAGGTTGCCGCTGGTCCAGCTGAGAGGCAGGGAACGCAACCAGGTTTCGGACCCGTCCAGCAGCGCGGCCTGCAAGTGTTGGCGTGCGGTCACGACCTGATCGACCGTCGAGTCTTCATTC
>JAKZRT010000051.1:0-4026 GCA_047518005.1 Brevirhabdus sp. | reverse complement strand
AACCTCCTCGAACTTCATCAATCTCAGTCCCTGTACCTGCTCCGTCCGACGCATCGCCTCCCTCCATGGCTTGGAGGCGTTCTAAAACCGGACAGATCATCTGGTACATAAACCGGACATATCGCGTGTTACCGACAGCTGATCTCGCTTGCACTTGCCGGATGGCCCCTGCACCGCGAATATCTGGGCTGGATTTCGACCATTTCCGGCACCGCTGTCCTGACGCCCGTGGCCTATACATTTGACGCGCTGATCGCCCAGATCTGGGCGCTCGATGCGATGGAGCCGGTCGCGCCCTTCCCCGGCGCGCCCGATCATCTTGTCCAATGGGTGCTGGCCAAAGGCATCGCTTGGCGCGCGGCATCGGCGCTGGCGCTTGGCACCGTCGCGCTGATGGCCGCACGCGCGATCAGACGCGGTTCGGGTGTGCTGATCTGGCCCGCCCTTCTGATCCTTGCGGGCCTCGCCAGCCCTGTCGCCTGGTCGTTTCACTATCTCGCACCGCTTGCGTTCCTGCCCGCGCTTGCCGCCCGCCTCGGCCAGGCGCGCGGTACGATACTGGCCCTGGCGCTGGCACTTCCCGGCACCTATCTGATCCTGCCGCTGGCCCGTGACAGCGCCGTGCTGCCGTTCGCCGATCAGGCGCTCGGGGTGGCCACCCTGACGCTGACCGCAGCGGTCTTGGCGTTCCTGGCACGGCGCGGCTGACATCCTTTCCCAAATTCATCGATTTGAAAATTCCTCGAGGAGTAGGGGGGCGCTGGCCCCTGCGCGCGGCGCAATCTCCTTGCACCCCGGCACGGGCTCAGTATAACCCCAGCAATTTGCGCGGACCCGGGGACAAGATACGGTGTCCGTATCCGGCCGACATGCGGGGGAAGGATGCCCAAGAGAACCGATATCAAATCGATCATGATCATCGGCGCGGGGCCCATCATCATCGGACAAGCCTGCGAGTTCGACTATTCCGGGGCCCAAGCCTGCAAAGCGCTGCGCGAAGAGGGTTACCGCGTCGTCCTGGTCAATTCGAATCCGGCCACGATCATGACCGACCCTGACATGGCCGACGCGACCTATATCGAGCCGATCACCCCCGAAATTGTCGCCAAGATCATCGAAAAAGAACGCCCCGACGCGCTTTTGCCGACCATGGGCGGGCAGACCGGTCTGAACACCAGCCTGGCGCTGGAAGCGATGGGCGTGCTGGAGAAGTTTGGCGTCGAGATGATCGGTGCCAAGCGCCGCGCCATTCAAATGGCCGAAGATCGCAAGCTCTTTCGCGAAGCCATGGACCGGATTGGTCTGGAAAGTCCCAAATCCGCCATCGCCAACACCATGGACGAATGCATGGCAGCACTTGAGGGCATCGGCCTGCCGGCGATCATCCGGCCCGCCTTCACGCTTGGCGGCACCGGCGGCGGCGTCGCCTATAACCGCGACGATTACAAACATTTCTGCAAGACCGGGCTCGACGCCTCGCCCGTGGGCCAGATCCTGATTGACGAGTCGCTGCTGGGCTGGAAAGAGTTCGAGATGGAGGTGGTGCGCGACGCGCGCGACAACGCGATCATCGTCTGTTCCATCGAAAACGTCGATCCCATGGGCGTTCATACCGGCGACAGCATCACCGTGGCCCCGGCCCTGACCCTGACCGACAAAGAATACCAGATGATGCGCAACGGCTCGATCGCGGTTCTGCGCGAGATCGGTGTGGAAACCGGCGGGTCGAACGTGCAATGGGCGGTTAACCCCGCCGACGGGCGCATGATCGTCATCGAAATGAACCCGCGCGTCAGCCGGTCGTCGGCTCTGGCGTCGAAAGCCACCGGGTTTCCCATCGCCAAGATCGCCGCAAAACTGGCCGTGGGTTATACGCTTGATGAACTTGATAACGACATTACCAAGGTGACACCGGCAAGCTTTGAGCCGACGATTGACTATGTCGTCACCAAAATCCCGCGCTTTGCCTTCGAGAAATTTCCCGGTGCCAAGCCCGAACTGACCACCGCGATGAAATCTGTGGGTGAAGCCATGGCCATCGGCCGCACCATCCACGAGAGCCTGCAAAAGGCGCTTGCCAGTCTGGAAACCGGGCTGACGGGCTTTGACGAAGTTGATATCGAAGGGGTGCCCGGCGCCGATGCGCTGGTCTTTGAACCCGGCCCTGACGGCACGCTTGGCACGATCTGTGTGGGCGCCGACGCGGACGCACAACAGGCCATCGACAAGGCGGTAACGCGCGCGTTGTCAGAGCAAAGCCCCGACCGGATTCGGATCATTGCGCAATCGATGCGCTTTGGCTTTACCGACGATGAGATTGCCGAGATCACCGCGTTCGATCCGTGGTTCCTGGCCCGTATCCGCGAGGTTATCGCGACCGAAGTTGGCGTGCGCGAGAACGGCTTGCCCAAAGACGCGGGCGACCTGCGCGCGCTGAAAATGCTTGGGTTCACCGATGCACGGCTTGCCCTATTGACCGATTTGCCCGAGGCCGATGTGCGCCGGGCCCGTTTGCGCCTGGGCGTTCAGGCCCAGTTCAAGCGTATCGATACCTGCGCGGCCGAGTTCGAGGCGCAGACGCCGTATATGTATTCGACCTACGAGGCCCCGATGATGGGCGAAGCCGAATGCGAGGCGCGCCCGTCGGACCGCGACAAGATCGTGATCCTGGGTGGTGGCCCGAACCGGATCGGGCAGGGTATCGAGTTCGACTATTGCTGCTGTCACGCCTGTTATGCCCTGACCGATGCCGGGTTCGAGACCATCATGATCAACTGCAACCCCGAAACGGTGTCGACCGACTATGACACGTCGGACCGGCTCTATTTTGAGCCGCTAACATTTGAGCACGTGATGGAAATTCTGCGGGTCGAGGCGGAGGCGGGAACGCTGAAAGGCGTGATCGTCCAGTTCGGCGGCCAGACCCCGTTAAAGCTGGCGCGCGCGCTCGAGGCCGAGGGCATTCCGATCCTGGGCACGACGCCCGACGCCATCGACTTGGCCGAGAATCGTGAGCGTTTTCAGGCGCTTGTCAACGATCTGGGCCTCAAGCAGCCCAAGAACGGTATCGCCCGTTCTGACGCCCAGGCCATCGAAATTGCCGCCGATATTGGCTTTCCGTTGGTGATCCGGCCCTCATACGTGCTGGGCGGTCGCGCCATGGAGATTGTGCGCGATCAGGCCAGCCTCGAGCGTTATATTTCCGAGGCGGTGGTGGTTTCGGGCACGAGCCCGGTTCTGCTCGACAGCTATCTTTCGGGTGCGATCGAGATTGATGTCGACGCGCTCAGCGATGGCGAGGCGGTGCATGTCGCGGGCATCATGCAGCATATCGAAGAGGCCGGCGTTCACTCTGGCGACAGCGCCTGTTCGCTGCCACCGCATTCGCTCGTGCCCGACATCATTGCCGAACTGCACACCCAGACCGAAGCCCTTGCAAAAGCGCTGAATGTGGTGGGCCTGATGAATGTGCAGTTCGCGGTCAAAGGCAGCGATATCTACCTGATCGAGGTCAACCCCCGCGCCAGCCGTACAGTTCCCTTTGTGGCCAAGGCCGTCGGCTCGCCGATTGCCTCGATTGCGGCGCGCCTGATGGCCGGTGCCAAACTATCAGACTTTGATCTGGTCGATCCTGCGATCCCCACGTTTGCGGTGAAAGAGGCGGTCATGCCATTTGCCCGCTTCCCCGGCGTCGACACGATCCTGGGCCCCGAAATGCGCTCGACCGGCGAAGTCATGGGCTCGGACGCCAATTTCCACCGCGCGTTTCTGAAGGCGCAACTTGGTGCGGGCATGGTTCTGCCAACATCGGGCAAAGTGTTTTTGTCGATCAAGGAAGACGACAAGACACCCGAGCTGGCCGAGATTGTGGGTGCGTTGGACGAACTTGGATTTTCAATCATTGCCACGCGCGGCACCGCGGCCTTCTGCGAAGATCAGGGCGTTGCCGCCGAGGTCGTGAACAAGGTCTATGAGGGCCGCCCGCATATCGTCGACGTCATGAAGAACCGCGAGATCGTGCTGGTG
>JAKZRT010000050.1:0-40957 GCA_047518005.1 Brevirhabdus sp. | reverse complement strand
TTCGACGCGACCGACCGGCGCCCTGTGGACAAGTGGACAGCCGCTCCGCGACCGACCACTTCCCCACAGGGCCAGAAACCGCAACAGAAGCGGTCAACTCATATGGTACATAAACCGGTCAACTCAGAATGTTCTCGACATAGCGCGATGCAGCCGACGGCGAATCTTTGCAGGGCTGGGTCAGATCGAAAACGACGTCCCGCACCCGCACGACGAGGTTGCATTGGGGTTTTCGACCACGAACCGCGCGCCGATCAGCTCGTCAGAATAATCAATCACCGCATCGGTCAGAAACGGCAGTGACAAGGTGTCGACAACCACCCTCTGCCCTGCGCCTTCCAACACCAGATCGTCGTCGGCCGGAACGTCCAGCTTGATCTCGTACTGAAACCCCGAGCATCCGCCGCCCTCGACCGCCACGCGCAACGCCTGCGGCGCGGCACCGATCTCGGCCAGCCGGGCGAACGCGCGGTCGGTCACTTTCGGGGGCAGGGTCAGATCCATATGTCGGTTCCGGTTTGAAACTCAGCTAGAGTGGAATATATGTGTCTTGGACAGGCAGAACAACAGGGCAGATATGCTCGCATCCTACGCCTGCGATCCGGCCGGGTCGCGCGGGCGGCTTCACCGCGAAGAGGAAAGCGCGATTCGCAGCTGTTATCAGCGCGACCGCGACCGGGTCATCCATGCGTCGGCGTTTCGGCGACTGAAACACAAGACGCAGGTGTTTGTCGAACACGAGGGCGATTATTACCGCACCCGGCTGACCCATTCGATCGAAGTGGCGCAGGTGGCGCGGACCATCGCCGGCGTCCTGCACTTGAACAGCGAACTGACCGAGGCCATCGCGCTGGCGCATGACCTGGGACACACCCCCTTTGGCCACACCGGTGAAGAGGCGCTGAACGCGCTGATGGTGCCTTTCGGCGGGTTTGATCACAACGCCCAGACGCTCAGGATCGTGACGCGACTTGAACGCCATTACGCCGATTTCGACGGGCTGAACCTGACGTGGGAGACGCTGGAAGGCATTGCCAAGCACAACGGACCGGTCACCGGCGATCTGCCCTATGCGCTGGCCGAATACAATTTTACCCACGACCTCGAGCTCGCCACTTTCGCCAGCGCCGAGGCGCAAGTGGCCGCCCTCTCGGACGACATCGCCTATACCAACCACGACCTGCACGATGGGTTGCGCGCCCGGCTATTCACCGAAGACGACATCCGCGATCTTCCGATTGTTCGTCAGGCCTATATTGCGGTTGACCGCATCTGGCCCGGGCTCGAACCGCACCGACGTCGGCACGAAGCGCTGCGCCGGGTCTTTGGGGCCATGGTCGAGGATGTGATCGCAACCTCGCGGCAACTGACCCTGGGGGCGAAAGCCAAAGACCCGCAGGCAATTCGCAACCTCGGCCACCCGGTTGTCAGGTTTTCGGACATGGCGTGGAACGATCTGCGGGCGATCAGGAAGTTTCTTTTCGAGAATATGTATCGCGCGCCTGCGGTGATGAAAAAACGCGCCGAAGTCACTCAAGTGGTGGATCGGTTGTTCCCGCTTTTCATGGACGACCCGCACCTTTTGCCGGGTCCCTGGGCCGGCGACGTTGCACTGGCACGCACCAGTACCGAGATCGCACGCCTGGTTGCCGATTATATCTCGGGCATGACCGACCGGTTCGCGCTCGAAGAACACGCGCGCCTGACCGGCTGAGCCGTTGACGCGCGGCACCGCCGTGCTAATGGGGGTCGGCATGAATATTTTCACCGATATCCACGTGCTGGTTTTGAACCGGCTCGGCGATCTGGTCGCCGACGGGGTGCTCCCGCAGGGGCTGAGTTTCGCCAATGTCACGGTCGAGCCGCCGCGCGATGCGGCGCACGGCGATATGGCGACCAATGCGGCGATGATCCTGGCCAAGCCCGCCGGTCTGAAGCCCCGCGATATCGCCGAGGCGCTGGCCCACCGGCTGACCAGCGACACCCGGATCACCGGGGCCCAGGTCGCTGGCCCGGGGTTTTTGAACCTGCGGCTGGCCGACGCCGTCTGGCAGGACATCGTCAAGCGCGCAATTGCCATGGGGCCGGCTTTTGGTCGGGCAAATATCGGGGCGGGCCACAAGGTCAATGTCGAATTCGTCAGCGCCAATCCGACCGGGCCTTTGCACGTGGGCCATGTGCGCGGTGCGGTCTTTGGCGACGCTTTGGCCAGCCTGCTCGATTTTGCGGGGTTCCAGACCACGCGCGAATATTACATCAACGATGGCGGCGCGCAGGTCGATGTTTTGGCGCGGTCGGTCTATCTGCGTTATCTCGAGGCGCACGGTCAGGACGTGGCGTTCGAGGACGGCACATATCCCGGCGACTATCTGGTCGCGGTGGGCCAAGCGCTGAAGGACCAGGTCGGCGACGCCTATCTGGACCAGGGCGAAGACCACTGGCTGGCGCCGGTTCGCGATTTTGCCACCGACGCGATGATGGACCTGATCCGCGCCGATCTGGCGGCACTTGGCATCAAGATGGACGTCTTCTTTTCGGAAAAATCGCTTTACGGCACCGGTCTGATCGAAGTTGCGTTGGAAGATCTGGCCGGCAAGGGTCTGATCTACGAGGGTACGCTGGAACCGCCCAAGGGCAAAACCCCCCAGGATTGGGAACGCCGCGAGCAGACGCTGTTCAAATCCACAGCACACGGCGACGACACCGACCGGCCGGTGCGGAAATCGGACGGCGCATGGACCTATTTCGCGCCCGACATCGCCTATCACTTTGACAAGGTGAACCGGGGGTTTGACGCGCTGATCAACATATTCGGCGCCGACCACGGCGGCTATGTCAAGCGCATGAAAGCAGCGGTATCGGCGCTGTCTGACGGGCAGGTGCCTCTGGACATCAAGCTGACCCAGCTGGTCAAGCTGACCAAGGACGGCCAGCCGTTCAAAATGTCCAAACGCTCCGGCACTTTCGTCAGCCTGCGCGACCTGGTCGATCAGGTCGGGCCGGACGTTACCAGGTTCCACATGCTGACCCGCAAGAACGACGCACCGCTGGATTTCGATTTCGATAAGGTTACCGAACAATCCAAAGACAACCCGGTTTTTTATGTGCAATATGCGCACGCCCGGGTGCATTCGCTCCTGCGCAAGGCCCAAGGGCTGGGCATCGGCGTCCAGGACATGCATCTGGTGGCCGCCGATCTTTCCGTGCTTGATCATTCGGCGGAACTGAGTGTTGCCAGAAAAATCGCCGAATGGCCCCGCACGGTCGAGATCGCGGCCCGCACTCACGAGCCGCATCGGATCGCGTTTTACCTCTATGAACTGGCCTCAAGCTTCCACGGTCTGTGGAATCGCGGCCATGATGCGCCCGATCTTCGCTTCGTTCAGCCCGAAGATATCGAACGGTCGCAGGCAAAAATTGGCCTTGCGCGGGCCGTTTCCGTTGTGATTTCCGCAGGTCTTGGTATTCTCGGGGTAACGCCGGTCGAAGAAATGCACTGACGACAAGTGCTGCCGACGGGCGTCAGAGGCGGCAGAGGCGGTGGCCCAGGCTGGGCGGGCCGTCCATGGTTGAGCAGCGAGGCATCATGGCAGAGGCGCAATTTGACGATCTCGCCAACCCCGGTGATCTTCATCGCGGCGCGGGTTTTTCGGCGTATATCAACGGACTAGGCGCGGTTCTATCGCTTGCGCTGGTGGCAGGTGTCGTTGCCTGGGGCTATCAGCTGGCGGTTCGCGACGTGGCCGGCGTGCCCGTGGTACGGGCGCTGGACGGGCCGATGCGGGTGCGGCCCGACGATCCCGGCGGGGTTGCGGCGGACCATCTGGGGCTGGCGGTCAACCGGGTTCAGGCCGAGGGCCTGGCCGAAAAACCGGCTGATCGGCTGGTTTTGGCCCCGACACCGGTGGCGCTCGAGGCCGAAGATCAGCCGCAACCGGTTCTGGCCGCAGCCGCGGTTGCCCAAGGCCTGACCCCCCGGGGCGAGATCGCCGCGGCACTTTCGGGACTGACCGGTGACGCCCGGATCGAGACCGCCGAAGACATGGCTGTGGCCGCAGCCCTTGCACAGGCGCTGATCGAGGACGAACCGGTTGCGATCGAGGCGGTGGTCGATGCCTCGTCCGAGGTCGATCTGCTGGACGATCTTCCCGCGCCGACAAGCTCGGTCCGGCCGGTGCTGAGGCCCAAAACGCTGGCGGCGAACTCGCCATCGGGTCTGGATGTCGATCCGGCAAGCCTGACGGTTGGTACGCGCCTGGTTCAGCTGGGCGCATTTGAAAGTCGCGACCAAGCTCTGGCCGAATGGACGCGGCTGAACCAGGGGTTCGAGCCGTTCATGGCTGACAAAAATCGCATTGTCCAAATGACCGAAACTTCGGGCCGGGTTTTCTACCGCTTGCGCGCCGTGGGCTTTTCCGATCTGGCGCACGCGCGCCGGTTCTGCGCGGCCATTCTGGCGTCGCAGGCCTCGTGTATCCCGGTGCTGATCCGCTGAATGGCGGCGGGGGCCTATATCTTTGGATGCAAAGGCCCGCTGCTAAGCCCTGACGAGGCTGCGTTTTTTCGCCAGGCCGACCCGTTCGGCTTCATTCTATTCGCGCGCAATATCAAAACCCCGCAGCAGGTCTCGAGGCTGACCGGGGAATTACGCGCCGCCGTGGGCCGCGACGCGCTGATCTTCATCGATCAGGAAGGCGGGCGCGTCGCACGAATGCGCGCACCGCATTGGCGCCAATGGTCGGCGCCGATGGATCAGGCCGGCGGGGCACGGGCGTTTTGGCTGCGCTACCGGATTATCGCCGCCGAGCTGCGCGCGGTCGGGATCGACGCGAATTGTGCGCCATTGGCCGACATCGCCGATCCGCACACGCACGCCGTTTTGCGCAACCGATGCTATGGCAGCGATGTCCGCACCGTCACGACCAGGGCCCAGGCAGTGGCCCAGGGGTTGATGGCGGGCGGCGTTCTGCCGGTGCTTAAGCACATGCCCGGCCACGGACGCGCGCGGCGCGACAGCCACCTTGACCTGCCGCGCGTCGCGGCAAGCTCTCACGCCCTCTACGACCGCGATTTTGCGCCGTTTCGCGCCTTGGCGCATCTGCCGATCGCGATGACGGCGCATCTGGTCTTCAGCGCCTACGACGGCCTCCCCGCGACCCATTCGCCGGTCATGATCGACGTCATCCGCGACCACATCGGGTTTGCCGGGCTGTTGCTGACGGACGACATTTCGATGCAGGCCCTTTCGGGCACGGTGGCCGAACGCGGGCAGGCCGCCCTTGGGGCGGGATGTGACATCGTTCTTCATTGCAATGGCGATCTCGCGGAAATGGCGGCGGTGGCGGCCCTGGGGCCGATGCGGGTGCAATCGCGCCGGCGCGCCGAGGCGGCGCTTGATGCCCGCAAAGCGCCCGATCTGGTTGACATTGACGCGCTGCAAGCGGAATTTGACGCGATTTCTGCGAGGCCGAATTGAGCGACACCCGAACGCCCCACGACGACCCGATCATCGCCGCGCGCATCACGTCCGAGGCGCTGATCGTCGATGTTGACGGCTTCGAGGGGCCGCTTGACCTGCTTTTGACCCTCAGCCGGACCCAGAAGGTTGATTTGCGGCAGGTTTCGGTTCTGGCGCTGGCCGAACAATATCTGAACTTCATCAATCAAGCCAAAGATTTACGGATCGAACTTGCCGCAGATTACCTGGTCATGGCGGCCTGGCTCGCGTTCTTGAAGTCGCGCCTGTTGCTGCCCCCCGATCCGGCCGACGACGGACCCTCGGGCGAAGACCTGGCGGCGCATCTGGCGTTTCAGCTCGAGCGCCTGCAAGCCATGCGCGACGTTGCCGCGCGGCTGCTGGGCCGCGACCAGAAGGGGCGCGACTTTTTCGTGCGCGGCATCCCGGAAAACCTGGCGCGGGTCCGCAGGATCACCTATACCGCCACGCTTCTGGACCTGATGCAGGGCTATGCGCGGGTGCGCACCCGCGATGATTTCCGGCCCTATTCAATGGACCGGTCCGCGGTGATGACGCTCGAGCAGGCGCTCGAGCGGATGCGCGGTCTGATCGGCTTTGCCGGCGACTGGACCGATCTGGCCAGCTATCTGCCCGAAGGCTGGCAGCTCGACCCCGGGCGTCGACGGTCGGCCACGGCAGCCACATTCGCCGCGTCGCTGGAACTGGCGAAAATCGGTGCCGTCGAAATGCGCCAGTCAGCAATGTTCGCCCCGATCCAGATCCGCCGAAAAGGAGAGCGTCCGTGAACGACGCCGACAACGAGAGCCTGTTCGAGGCGCCGCCGATGGCCGAACAGCTGCGCATGGTCGAGGCGCTGCTCTTTGCCAGCGCCGAGCCGCTGAGTGTCGCCGAGATCGAAGCGCGCATGCCGCACGGGTCGGACGCGGCCGAAGCCGTGCAGCACCTGCGCAAGCGCTATGACGGGCGCGGCGTGAACGTGGTGCGCGTCGGCGAGGCCTGGGCGATCCGCACCGCGCCCGACCTTGGCTTTCTCATGCGACATGAAACCGTCGAGGTCCGCACGCTGTCGCGCGCGGCGATCGAGACGCTGGCGATTATCGCTTATCATCAGCCGGTTACACGGGCCGAGATCGAAGCGATTCGGGGCGTGTCGGTCAGTCGCGGCACGGTCGATCAGTTGCTCGAGCTTGACTGGGTCCGCTTTGGCCGACGCCGCATGACCCCGGGCCGCCCGGTCACTTTTGTGGTGACGCAAGAATTTCTTGACCATTTCGCGCTTGAATCGGCCCGCGACCTGCCGGGGCTCAAAGAATTGCGCGCCGCGGGGCTGCTGGAAAGCCGCCCGCCACCGGATGCTCCGGGCGAGGGCGACGAAGACATCGAAGGACAAAGCGAAATGTTCGAGGACAGCGAGTGAACGCCGACCGGGTGATCAGCCAGCTCCTGCGGCGGATGCTCGGACTGGTTGCGCGGCGTGGGGCGCGGGCTCCGGGTGCCGCGGATCTGAAAACCGGGCGCGGTGATCGCCGCGAAACCCGTGGGCGTGCGGCCGGCACGCGGACTGCAAAGATCAAGCCGGGCCCGGGCCGCAGGTCCCACCGCGACTAAAGCGGTTTGCGTTTTCAATGAGGCCCAGGACATCGAAATTCGCGTTTGAAATCAGCAGCTTGCTGATCGAGAGGCAGCGAATTTTGAGTCAATTTAAACGCAAATCGCTCTAGCACCGTCAGCCGGTCACGGCCTGAAAGTGCTTGGACAGCTTCAATCCCTGTCCCTGATAGTTCGACTTTATCCCCTGGCCGTAGAGCTGATCTGGGACCCTTGACATCGCCTCATAGACCAGCCGCCCGACAATCTGCCCGTGTTCCAGCACGAACGGGGCTTCGTGGCAGCGCACCTCGAGCACCCCGCGCGCGCCTGCGCCTCCGGCCTTGGCATACCCAAAACCGGGGTCGAAAAATCCTGCGTAATGCACGCGAAATTCGCCCACCATCGCAACATAGGGGGCCATTTCGGCGGCGTGGGTCGGGGGGATGGTCACCGCCTCGCGGCTGACCAGAATATAGAACGCGCCGGGGTCAAGAATGATACGGCCATCGCGGGTGCGCAGTTCCTCCCAGAAATCGCCGACCGGATAGTGGCCGATCATGTCCAGATCGATCACCCCGGTGTGCGGTTTGGCGCGAAAGCCGACCAGGTCGGTGCCCTGGGGCTTTAGATCAACCGAGAACCCAAGTCCGTCGTCGATATGCGCCGTGCCGGTGACCAGCGGTGTTTTCTGGTGCAATTCCGCCAGTTCGACATCGTTCAGCCGTGCCGAACCGCGCCGAAATCGGATCTGGTTCAGCCGCATCCCCGGCCGCACCAGCACCGAAAATGACCGCGGACAGATCTCGGCGTAGAGCGGGCCACGATAGCCTGGCGCGATACGGTCAAACTCGGTGCCGCCGTCGGTGATCGCGCGCGTCAACAGATCCAGCCGCCCGGTCGAACTTTTGGCGTTGGTCACCGCCGTCAGGCCATCGGGCAGGGCCAGCCCTTCCATCAGTTCAACGACATAGACACAAGCCTTTTCCAGCACCGCGCCGCGGCTCAGATCGAGCTCGTGCATCCGCAACGCTTCAAGCCGTTCGGCGACCGGCCTGCCGCCGCCCGCCAGAAACGACGCACGCACTCGCCAGGCGCGCGCGCCAAGCCGCAGATCAAGGCTGGCGGGCTGCACCTGGCCTGCCGCCAAAGGCGTATCGGACGTGATCGCGCCCGCCGCGACCAGCCCGGTGATTTCTTCTGCTGAAAGAACGCCCTGGCCCATGAACCTACCGCGGTTTGATCCCCGGCTGGGGAAAATGGGGGGATAAAATGGATGAAGTGGTCGGGCTAGCAGGATTCGAACCTGCGACCTTCCGTCCCCCAGACGGACGCGCTAACCAGGCTGCGCCATAGCCCGACGGGCGGTAGCCATAGCAGTTTTCCAAGGCTTGGCAAGCGTGAACGACCATCGGCATTGACCTGGGTCTGGGGCCGTTAACCCAGGCCATCAGCCATGCGAACGCGCAAGGAATTCAGACGCGCGTGAAGGGCCACAAGCGTGGACGGATCGATGCCGCCAGGTGCCATCAGCGCCTCGCGCAAGAGATCGGTACGCACCGGGCCGGTCGGCGGCAGGTCTTCGGGTTCCGCGATGGTTTCGGGCGCGGCGGCGGCTGTCCCGTCGCTGTGGGCATCCAGCGCGGTCGGTGCGGCGCGCAGAAAATGTTCGCCCGCGTCCGGCGCATCCGCACTGCGCGCCGGTCCAGGGGCTGGCACGGAATCGCGCGGACGGAAAAACGGCAGGTCGGTTTCGACATCTTGGGCGTCTTCGCGGGCTTTCCTGCTTGACGTGAAGGCTTCCTCCGCCGCCTTAAGGGATGCTGGCGGCACGCCGGTCCGAGCCGCCTCGGATGGCGCGTGATCGCTGTTGGCGGGCTCGGCGACCGCAACGTCCACCGCCTCGACCAACGTCGCCTGAATTTCCGAATCCAGCGGCGCGGACAGCGCGCAGACGTGTTTGGCGCCCTTCTCGCGCAAAAGTCCCTGGGCTGCACGAATCGTCATTCCGTCTTCGTGCAACAGGCGCTTCAGCCCGCCCAAAAGCTGCATATCCGTGGGCCGATAATACCGCCGTCCGCCGGCGCGCTTGACCGGTTTGACCTGCAAAAACTTGCTTTCCCAGAACCGCAAGACATGCGCAGGGGTGTCCAGCCAGTCAGCGACCTCGCTGATCGTTCGAAAGGCGTCGGGTGATTTGTTCATTGCACCTTGATTTCTCAGGCACGGTTCCCCGTGGCAATGCGCTGGCGCATCAAATGCGATGGCCGGAATGTAAGAACCCGGCGAGGGTGGATCGGCACTTCTTCCCCGGTCTTGGGGTTGCGCCCGTCCCGCGCGGCTTTGTGGCGCACCGAAAACGTACCAAACGACGATATTTTGACAGATTGTCCGGTCACCAGCGCATCCGACATCAGGCCCAGCACCCGCTCGACCAAATCGGCGCTGTCATTTCGCGACAAACCGACCTCGCGAAAGACCGCTTCGCTCAAATCCATACGTGTCAAAGTCTTGTCGCTCATCTCGTTCCCCCGTCAATGATTTGGACGACCATAGAAAGGATTGAATTTCCGAGTCAATATCAAGGCCTTGCCAATTGGCCTTAAAATGCGCCTACCAGCGTAAAACCACCGATCCCCAGGCCAAACCGCCGCCAATGGCCTCGGTTACCAGCAAATCGCCGGGTTTTATCTGGCCGCGCGCCGCGCCGACCGACAGGGCAAGGGGAATCGATGCCGCCGAGGTATTGCCGTGATCGGCGACGGTCACCACGACGCGGTCCATGGGAATTTCCATCTTTGCGGCCGTCGCCTTGATGATGCGTAGGTTGGCCTGATGGGGCACGATCCAGTCGACATCATCTTTGCTCAGCGCCGCGTTATCCAGAGCTTTGTGCGCGGTTGCCGCCAGTTTTTCGACCGCGTGACGAAACACCTCGCGCCCTTCCATGCGCAAATGACCGGTGGTCTGGCCGCGTCCCACGCCGCCGTCCACATAGAGAATATCCCGGTGCCGCCCGTCCGAATTCAGATCGGTCGACAGAATTCCACGGTCCGCGGTTGTGCCCGTGCCCGTGGCACTCTCAAGGATCACCGCCCCGGCGCCGTCGCCGAACAAAACGCAGGTGCCCCGGTCGGTCCAGTCCATCAGGTGGCTGAAGGTCTCGGCCCCGATCACCATCACCCGGTTGGCCTGGCCCGACACGATCAGCGCGTTGGCGTTGGCCATCGCAAAGACAAAGCCCGCGCAGACCGCCTGGATGTCATAGGCAAAACCGCTTTCCATTCCCAGGTCGGCCTGAACCATGGTCGCCGCCGACGGAAAAGTCAGATCGGCGGTCGAGGTTGCCAGGATGATCGCGTCGATGTCCGGCGCGCCGATGTCGGCATCGGCCAGCGCCGCGCGGGCGGCGTTTGCGGCCATCGCCGACGTGGTTTCGCCATCGGCCGCGAAATGCCGCCGTTCGATACCCGACCGGGATCGGATCCAGTCGTCGCTCGTGTCCAGCATGTCTTCGAAATACGCGTTCTCGACCACCCGCTCGGGCAGATAGTGACCCACGCCGCAAACCACGGATCTGGTTGTCATTGGCTCTCACCGATCGCAGCCTCTTGGGCGGCATCTTGGGGGGCGCTGGGCAGGGATGCAACCCTTGCCGCCAGCCGTTCGGCAAAGCCCGATTCGGCCAGTTTGACGGCCAGTTTGATCGCCGCTGAAACCCCCGTGGCGTCAGCCGAGCCGTGGCTTTTCACCACCGTCCCGTTCAGGCCCAGAAAGACCCCGCCATTGACGCTGCGCGGGTCAATGCGCTTGGCCAGTCGGCGCAGCGAGGTCAGCGCGAAAAAACCGCCCAGTCGCGACAGCGGCGTGTATTTGAACGCCTCGCGCAGAAACTCGCGGATCAGCGAGGCGGTGCCTTCACCGGTTTTCAGGGCCACGTTGCCGGTAAAGCCGTCGGTGACGATCACATCGACCTTGTTCGACGGAATATCGCCGCCCTCAACGTACCCCACAAATGCAAAGTTGTGGCTGTCGGCGGTCTCCGACAGCATGTCGTAGGCGATCTTGCTCTCGGCGCGGCCTTTGTGTTCCTCGGTGCCGACGTTCAATATGCCGACCCGCGGGTTCTCGATGCCCAGCCCGTTGCGCGCATACGAGGCACCCATAAAGGCGTATTGCAGCAGATCCGCGCCATCGGCCTTTATGTCAGCGCCCACGTCCAGCATGATGTTGAAGCCACCGGCATTTCGCGACGGCCAGAGACAGGCAATTGCCGGCCGGTTGACGCCCGGCAGCTTGCGCAGCCGCACCATCGCCACCGCCATCAGCGCGCCGGTGTTGCCGCAACTGACCGCGACCGAGGCGTCGCCGTCGCGCACCGCCTCGATCGTTGACCACATCGACGTGCCTTTGCCATGGCGCATCACATGGCTCGGCTTTTGGTCCATGGTCACCACACCGGCGGCATCGCGCACTTCGACCCGGCCGGCCAGAACCTTGCGGCGGCGCACCAGCCGCTCAAGCTCGGCCCGGGGTCCGTGCAGCACAAAAGCCACGTCGGGATTGATCGATGCCGATCTGGCCATGCCCGCCACCACGGCAAACGCGCCCCGGTCGCCGCCCATGGCGTCGATCGAGATCACCGTGCGCGGTGGCGAGGCCGCGCGCTGAGATTGGCTCGCCGTCATATCGGGCGCCGCCGGGGGCGCTTATGCCGCGTCGTCGTCCAGGTCGACGTCGTCAGCGGCGGCAAAAACCTCGCGGGCGTCGTAATGCCCGCAGGCCGCACACACGTGGTGCGGGCGGCGCAGTTCGCCGCAATTGGGGCATTCTGCCGGGTTTCCGGCGACCAGTGCGTCGTGGCTGCGCCGCTGATTGCGGCGCGATTTGGAGATTTTATTCTGAGGGACAGCCATGTCACAACCTCGGGTTTTCTGACGGGGCGCACCCCTTGGGATTTCGCGCGACCCGACGGTTTTTCGCGCCTGCAGGCGCACCGCAGCGTCACGATGTAAACGAGGCCGGGAAAATAACCGGATTTGCCCGGCGCGCAAGTCTTTTCTGCGCCTTTCGCCAGGTCTTTTTTCACCGCTTTCCGGCCAATTTGTCGCGCAAATTGCCAAGCCCTGCAAAGGGGAGCATGGCGCTTTCGCTCAATGGATCAACACCGGGGGCCGTGACGCTCACCGCGCCCAATTCGGCACCATCGCCGCGCGGCCAAGGCGGCAGCGCCAGCGCCAGCGCCTCGGTCAGGATGGCGCCGAGGTCAATTCGCTCGCCAAGCGCCTCGATCGTATCGTCGCTGTCCATCTCGGTCTCGGTCTCCTCGGGGGCCGGAAAATCGGAAATAAAACGCCGCTCGACCACCTCTTCGATGCGGGTCTTAACGGGGGCAAGCGTGATGGTGCAGGCTTGGGTGACCGTAGCCCCCAAGCCGGCCCTAAGCCGCCAGTCACCGGTCTGATCGAGATCGAGCTGGCCTTTGAAGCGCAATTTTTGCAGACCCAAAAGCCCCAGTTCCCGGCAAAGTGCCGCGCGCGCCTCGGGGTCTGGTACGACCTCGAAAAGCGTCGATTTGCCGGGGTCCAGATCTTTGACCCGCAGGGCCGGGGCGATGGTCGGGGCGTGGGGCATGATTTTACCGCTGTTGATCCGATACCAAACCTTCGATATGCCGCAATACCGGAGCAAGCGGCCACTGGGCAAGGGGTGAGGTAAAATGAGGCAGGCGAAACCCGGGCACCAAGGTCTGCGCAGGTCGGCGTTTTTTGCGCTGCTCGCGGTCGCGCTGGTTGCCTGCACGCCGTTGATTCGACATTTCGGCTATGCGCCGTCGGACGGCGAACTGGCCGAGATCGTTGTTGGTGTGGATGGCCGCGACCGCGTCGAGGAATTGATCGGATTTCCCGCAGCCGAGGGCATGATCGAGGGCGATGCGTGGTATTATCTGTCGGCGCGCCAGAAAACGGTCGCCTACCGGGCACCTCAAACCACCGACCGCCAGCTTGTTGCAATCAGTTTCTCGCCCGACGGCACGGTCCGCAACATCGAACGCTTCACGCTGGCGGATGGGCGCGTGATAACCCTCAGCCGCCGGGTGACCGATGATCAGACCAAAGGCGTGTCGTTCCTGCGCCAGCTCCTGGGCAACCTCGGGCGCATCGACGCCGGCCAGATATTGGGCGATGGCTAGGGTCCGGACCCCAGGCGTTTGGACTGAAGCACCGGGCTTTTGGCGGGTTATCGAATGGCCGGTTTTGCGCCGCGCTGGCGCGCGTCGCCCCAGGCGAGGGGCGCTGCCCCTCGCGCTCCCCGGAGTATTTGTGGAAGGATGATGGGCAAAAGGCTGCGACGCGCGCGCTCGGCGGGTCTCAGTCGTTCTTGGGATCGAACTTCAAAGCGACGCCGTTGATGCAATAGCGCAGCCCCGTGGGTTCCGGCCCGTCGGGAAAGACGTGACCCAGATGCGCCGCGCAAGCGTTGCAATGCACCTCGGTCCGGCGCATCAGCAAACTGTTGTCAGCGCTTTCGCCGACGGTCTCGCCCTCCACCGGCTGGTAAAACGACGGCCATCCCGAGCCGCTTTCAAACTTGCTGGCCTGATCAAACAACGCCTCGCCACAGCACACACAGCGAAACATTCCCGGCGCTTTTGGAAAATTGTCATGTGTAAACGCCCGTTCGGTGCCGTGTTGGCGCGTGACATTATAGGTCAGATCGTCAAGTTCAGTGCGCCAGTCACCGTCAGATTTCACAATCTTGTCCATGGGTCCCCTCGGTTGTCAGTTGGTGCGGCTTGGCCGCGGCCCCGCCCCGGACTATGTAGGGCGCGACATGACGCTCGCCAAGCACGCCTTGCCACAAATGACACTTTCGCCCGCCCGCCGCTATCATTGCGCCGCGGCACGGTCCAGGGTCCAGTTGAGCGCGCTGATGGCGCTGCGCTCGCGGGTGTTTCGCCGCGGGTTGGGGGATGACGCGGACCGGTTTGACCGAATATGCCGTCATATCACCGTGCAGACCTCAGACGAACGGGTGATCGCCGGCTGTCGGGTCCTGATCATCACCCGGGCCGAAGATGTCGCAGGCAGCTATGCGGCGCAGTTCTACGACCTTTCGCGGTTGGCATCTTTCCCGGCGCCGTTGCTCGAAGTTGGTCGGGTTTGTGTCGACCCGTGCTTTCGGGGTGATCCGGACATTCTTCGGCTGCTTTGGGCGGCGCTTGTCGGTCTTGTGACCCGGACCGGCGCGCGGATGCTGATTGGCTGCGCGTCTTTTGACGGGGCCCGGCCCGGCGCGCACGACACTTCCCTGGCCTGGCTTGCGCGAAATCATGCGGCCCCCGACCGCTGGCGTCCCGCGGCGCTGGCGGGCGGCACCATTTCGCTGCGCGCGTGCAGCCGCGACCCGATGTCCGACCCCCGTGCCGGTCTGCCGCCGCTGCTGCGCGGCTATCTGGCCATGGGCGGCTGGGTCGGTGACCACGCGGTGGTCGATGATGATCTTGACACGCTGCACGTCTTTACCGGGCTTGAAATTGACCAGATACCCGCGGCGCGCCTGCGCAGCCTGCGCGCCCTGCTTGCGGGCAGCGCCGCCTGACCAGACCCCTTGACGGTCGCTTGGCGTCCGACTAGCCCGCGCCTATGGCGCGCACTCCGCTCTTGCAACTTTCCGAGGTCACGATCGGGTTCGGCGGCGATCCGCTTTTGGACGGCGTCGATCTGGTTGTGCAGCCCGGCGAACGCATCGCCCTGGTGGGTCGAAACGGGTCGGGCAAGTCGACCCTGATGCGGCTGATGGCCGGTCTGGTCGAGGCTGACGCCGGACAGCGCAGCGTACCGGCCGGAATCAGCGTGAACTACATGGAGCAAGACCCAGATTTCAAGCGGTTTTCCACGCTTCGGGATTTTGTGCTTCAAGGCTTCGGCAGCGACCAGGAATATCTGCTTGAGGCGGCGGCCGAGGGCCTGGGGTTTGACGCCGACGCGCCCGCCGCCACCGCCTCTGGTGGCGAGAGGCGCCGCGCGGCGCTGGCGCGGGTGCTGGCGCAAGCCCCCGACCTGATGCTGTTGGACGAGCCCACCAACCACCTGGACATCGCGGCGATCACCTGGCTCGAGGCGCGCCTGAAGGCCGCGCGTGCGGGGCTCATCATCATCTCGCATGATCGCGCGATTTTGCGCGAACTTTGCCCGACAACGCTTTGGCTTGACAGGGGAAACCTGCGAAAATCCGATCAACCTTTTGATCGGTTCGAAACCTGGCGCGACCGCGTCTGGGCCGAACAAGACCAGGCGACGCACAAGCTGAACCGCAAGATCAGGGCCGAGGGCAAATGGGCCGTCGAGGGCATTAGCGCGCGCCGCAAACGCAATCAGGGCCGGCTGCGCGCGCTGCAGGCCATGCGCGCCGAGCGCGCGGCGGCGATCCGGCGTCAGGGTACCGCCGCCATGGCTTTGGACAGCGGCAGCAAAAGCGGGCGCATGGTGATCGAGGCCAACGGTGTCTCGGTGGCCCACGATGACCGCACGATCCTGCGCGATTTTTCGTATCGGATCATGCGCGGCGACCGGATCGCTCTGGTCGGGCCAAACGGGGTGGGCAAGACCACCCTCTTGAACGTTCTGATCGGGTCGCAGGCCCCTGACAGCGGCTCGGTCCGGCACGGCACCAATCTGCGCACGGCGGTGTTTGACCAGAACCGGGACAGTCTGAACCCCGACGCCACGTTGTGGGAGGCGCTGACCCAGGACCCCGAGATGAGCGTGCAGGGCCGGTCGGACCAGGTCATGGTGCGCGGTATCGCGCGCCATGTGGTTGGCTATCTGAACGACTTTCTTTTTGACGACGCGCAGGCGCGGGCGCGCGTGCGCAGCCTCACGGGCGGCGAAAAGGCGCGGCTTCTGCTGGCCCGGATCATGGCGCGCGATGCCAACCTTCTGGTGCTGGACGAGCCGACCAATGACCTCGATGTCGAGACGCTGGACTTGCTGCAAGAGCTTTTGGGCAATTTTCCCGGCACCGTGCTGATCGTCAGCCACGATCGCGATTTTCTGGATCGGGTGGCGGGCGTGACCCTGGTCTTCGAAGGCCGCGGCAGGGTCACGGCGCATGCCGGCGGGTGGGCTGAATATCGCGCGACCCAGATCGGGCAAGCCGTGGAAAAGAAACCGAAAAAGTCCGGTGTGCAGGCGTCGGGCAATAGACCCGCCAAGTCGAACGGTCTGACTTTCACCCAACGCCACCGGCTCGCGGCTTTGCCGGGCGAGATTGACCGTCTGCAAGCCGACGTATCCAAGCTTGAAGCCTATCTCGCCGCGCCCGATCTCTTTGGCCGGGAACCGGCGAAATTCGCCAGGGCCAGCGCGGCGCTGGCCGAACGGACGGCCGCGCTTGGCAAGGCCGAGCAAGACTGGCTGGACCTGGCGGAAAAAGACAACGCCTGAATCGGTTTGCGTCTCATCCGCGCCGATCGCGCCTCGGACCTGATCCGGGGCCTCGCTTCTAGCGCATTAGGTCCCGGGTCAAGCTTGGGATGGGGGGATGCGCATCAGGTGCAAACCGCCCCTAATGTTTCGGCAGATGGATGTTGAACGCCGCACGAATTTTCGCATCCAGATCAGGCGGCAGGACGGCGCGCGACCGGGTCGCCAGTATCTCGTTCTTGCGCGCCGTTGCCTTCGCGATCAGATCGGGTTTTTCCAATTCGACCCATTCCTTGGGGCTGGTGCGGTCGCCGAGTGCGGGATAGACATAATCGGTTTCCATGCGCGCCAGCGTCTGATCGGATCCCAGATAATGCCCCGGACCGCTCAGGCAAACGCTGCGCATTTCCTCAAGCGCCAGGGTGTCGTCGGTGACTTCAATCCCTTTCACACAACGCTGCGCCTGCCCCAGCAGGTCATCGGCTAGAATCAGAGATTCGTGACAGAACCCCAACAGCGACGCGTGCATCCCCGCCGCCTCATAGATCAGGTTCAGCCCCGAAAGCCCGGCCATGACGCTGGAACACATCGCTTCCCAGCCAGCCTGCATATCGGGCAGTTTCGAATCCACGGCCCCCGCCGGCGCGCCTCCGGGCAGGTTATAGAATCGGTGCATCTGCGCGCAGGCCGAAGTCAGCAAGGCCTGCTCGCCCGACCCGATTGACATCGCACCGGTCCGCAGATCGACCACGAATGGCCAGGTCCCGAAGATCGCGCGCGCCCCCGGTTGGATCGCGTTCACATAGACCAGCCCGGCCAGGCACTCGGCAACCGCCTGCACGATCGCGCCTGCCAGCGGCGCTGGCGCCGTCGCCCCTGACATGCCGGCGCTGAGCAGCAAGATCGGTATCCCGCCCCGCACGCTTTGCTCCAGCGACAGGCAGGCTTCGGTGGCAAACTTCATCGGCGGGACCACGAAACAGTTGGAAACCGACATGAACGGGCGCGCCCGCCATTTATCCTCGCCACCGGCGATCATGTGCAAAAGCTCAATGCATCCCGGCACGAACTCGGGTTCTGTAAAGCTGGTGCCGATGTGCTTTGTGGTCCCCGACACGATGGCATAAATCGTGTTCAGATCCATCTCAAAGTTGTCCGCTATGTCGCGGCAGACCATCGGTCGCTGCACGAAATGAACATTATCCAGTTGATCGGCGATCCGCGCCGCGTCGAACAGATCCTGCACCGTGCTGTCGCGATAGTCGTTGTTTTGAACGTCAACAACGTGAACGGCTGCACCCGCGGTTCCGTAATAAGTCCGGGTTCCCGAAAGCGTCATGTCATGGGCGGGGTCGCGCGCCATCAGGGTGATGTCGCGCGCCGCTTTGGCCAGCATGTCCTCGATCAGCGCCCGGGGAAACCGAATCCGGCCGTCGTCGCCCAGAACCGCGCCCGCGCCGGTCAGAATCTCGACCCCGCTTGGCGGCGCGTCGGCCAGGCCAATTTCCTCCAGCGCGGTCAGCGCGGTGCGGTGGATGCGCAGGACCTGCGCCTTGGTCAGCGGTTCATAGCGCCCGCCTTCCAGGCCGGGGTTCAAGGGGCGGACATCTTCGGCCAGCGGTGCCGAGCGCAGCGCATGGCGGGCGGCGCGGCCTCCGGATCGGCGGCGGTTGGGGGTGTCGGTCATGCGTCAGCTCGTTTTTTTCAAAGGGCGATCAGGGCAGGGCGGTCAGGCCGGGTGCGGGCGCCCCCGCGCCGCGCGACCACGGTTTGCGCCGATGGTCAGCACCACCAGCCGCAATTTCCAATCCGAGCTGTCGCTTGCCATTTGCATCGCCGCCATTCCTTGACCTCGTACGCGCCAAGTCTGTTCCGTTTGCGTCAGCGCGTCGTTTTCTGACCATCCGCCAGATCGCGCAGAACCTGCGCCACGCACATCACATCGTCGCGGGTGCAGTCGAATTGGCCCACAGCCACGCGAATTACAAACCGTCCCCCAGTCCGCGTCTGGGTCAGATAGACCCGTCCGTCGTCGTTGACGCGTTCCAGCA
Source organism: Brevirhabdus sp. (assembly GCA_047518005.1). Taxonomy (GTDB): domain Bacteria; phylum Pseudomonadota; class Alphaproteobacteria; order Rhodobacterales; family Rhodobacteraceae; genus JAKZRT01. The sequence continues at coordinate 22,412 of JAKZRT010000050.1, read as the reverse complement.
GGGCCTCGGTCGCCGCGTCGTTGCCGCGGGAAAAACTGAAAAGCCCCAGCACCGGCTCGGTCGTGATATCGAAACCGGGCAAGGCGCGGATCATTTCGGCCAGTTCGCCCGCCCACGCAACATGGTTTCGCTTGCGTTCGCGCAACCCCTCCAGCCCATAGGCGCGCAGCACGAACCAGATTTTCAGGGCGCGGAACCGGCGGCCCAATGGCACCGTCCAGTCGTTGAAATCAGTGACGCTTCCGTCCTGGCCAAGCGTACGCAGGTATTCGGGGTGCATTCCCAGGGTGCGCACCTGCGGGGCGGGATCTGCCAGAAACTGAACTGCACCGTCGAACTGGATGCCCAGGCCTTTGTAGGGGTTCACAACGATGCTGTCGGCCGCGTCAACGCCGTCCCACAAGTGCCTGAATTCCGGTGCAATCATGAAATTACCCGCCCAGGCCGCATCGACATGGGTCGTCAGGTCATGGGTTTTGGCCACCGCGATACACGCGGCGATCGGGTCCATCGCGCCGATCGACGTGCCGCCCGAACACAGCACCACTCCCGCAGGCCGGTGGCCCGCGCCCAGATCGGCGCGGATGGCGGCGTCAAGCGCCCGTGGGTCCATGCCGAAATCATCGCGCGTGGGAACTTTGACCAGATTGCTCTGGCCAATCCCCGAGACCCTTACCGCCTTGTCGACCGATGAATGGGTCTCGGCACTGGCATAGATGCGCAACCGAGGCCCGCCGCAAAGCCCCGCATCCAGCCCCGCCCAATCCAGCGCGTTTTCGCGCATGGTCAGAACCGCGCTCAGGGTCGCCTCGGTGGCACTGCCGTGCAGGGTTCCCGTGAACCCATCGCGCAACCCAAACGCCTGCCGCAGCCACTGGATCATCACCTCTTCGATCTCGGTGGCCGCTGGCGAGGTCTGCCAGAGCATCGCGTTGACTGCCATGGCGTTGGCCAGTTGTTCGGCCAGCATCGACGCTGGCGACGCATCGGTGTTGAAATAGGCAAAAAACCGGGGATGTTGCCAATGGGTCATCGCGTCCGGCACCAGCGCCTCGAAATCCCCAAAAATTACGTCAGGTTCCTCAGCTATCTCCGGCGGTGCGGCGGGCAAAACACCGGCAACTGCTCCCGGCGCTGATCGAGCCCGGACTGGCCTCTGCCGCAGTCCAGCTTGATAATCGCGCGCCCAGTCGGCGGCGCGTTTGGAAAGCCGGTTCAAATCGTCGTGGTCCATGGCCCGCATTTGCTCACGCGGCCCGCCGCCGCGCAAGATGCCATCGGGCTGCGCGGTCAGCCCGAACCGGCCCCGCCGAACGCAAGCCCGTCGATGATCTTGCCGGGCACGCCTGGCGCAAGGGCCGAGAAATCGCCCGCGCCGAACATCGCCTTGCCCGCTGCGTAGGCCGCCGACTGCATGGCGCGGGCCAGCGCCGAGCCATAGGAAATGCGGGCCACACCGGCGGCCGCGAACCGGGCCCGGCTCACTGTTGTGAAACCGCCCGCCGCGATGGCGTTCACCGGCGTTTTCGTGGCCTGACAGACCCGGGCCAGGTCTTCCATCGACGGCGGCATCGGCACGTAAAGGCAATCGGCCCCGGCGGCGTCAAAGGCGCGAATGCGGGCCAGCGCCTCGGCCATGTCGTAGGTGCCGTTCATCACCCCATCGGCGCGCGCCAGCAGGACGAAATCACGCGGCAGGGCGCGGGCCGCCGAAGCCGCCGCGCGAATGCGCTCGACCGCCAGATCAAAGCCATAGGCCGCGTCCCCCGGCATGTCGGTGTCCTCTATCGAAATCCCTGCCAGCCCGACTTCGGCCGACAGCTGCACGGTCCGGGCAACGGTCTCGGGCGCAGCGCCATAGCCGTTCTCAAAATCGCCCGAAACCGGAAGGTTGACGGCCGCGACCAGGCTTTGCGCGTGCGCCAGCGCTTCGTCGCGGGTCACGTGCCCCATGTCCGGCCGCCCCAGCGTGACGGCATGCGCCGCCGACGATGTGGCGATGGCCTGCGCCCCCAGCCCGGCCATCAGCCGTGCCAGGCCGGCGTCGTGGACATTGGCCAGAACAAACGGGTCGCCGGGGCGGTGCAGGGCGCGAAACCGGGCGCCGATGTCGTGGGTCATGGCATCGCTCCGGCAAACTCGAGCAGGGTCTTGAGCGCACCGAGAAACCGATCGTCGGCAATCGTCATCGCCACCCGAACGTGACCGGCGGCGGCCTGCCCGAAACTCTCTCCCGGCATCACCGCGATCCGGTGATCGTCCAGCAATCGGGCTGCAAATTCCTTGCCGGTCAGTCCGGTCGCCCGGACGTCCAGCATCAGATACATCGCGCCCATTGGCGGCAGCGCGCGCACCACGTTCTGATCCGCGATCAGCGCCATCGCGGCGTCGCGGCGGCGGCGAAACGGGGCCGCGACCGCGCTTTCCAGCGCCGCGCCCTGGTTCAGCGCAAACAGCGCTCCATCCTGCACGAACCCGGCGACGCCATAGTTGGTGCAGGTCGAAAGGCCGATCAGATAGGCGATCATGTCCACCGGACCGGCGATCCAGCCCACACGGCTGCCGGTCATGGCATGGCTTTTGGACATCGACCCGATCACCAGCGTCCGCTCGGCCATGTCCGGCAGGGTGCGGGCCGAGATATGGGTGCCGTCCCAGACCTGCGTGTCGTAAACCTCGTCCGAGATCAGCCACAGGTCGTGGTCGCGGGCCACGCGCGCGATGCCGTCCATGGTGGCGCGGCTGTAGACCCCGCCGGTCGGATTGTTCGGCGAATTGACCAGCAGCGACCGCGCACCCCCCGCCTGCGCCGCGATGGCTTCGGCGCGCGGCTGAAACCCGTCGCGCGACCGCGCCTGAACCGGCACCGCTATGGCCCCGGCACCCCGGATCGTGCCCGGATAGGTGGCGTAAAAGGGGTCGATAAAAAGCGCCCGGTCGCCGGGGTCGCAGGTCGCAACATGGGCGGCAAAAAGCGCCGCCTGACCGCCGGCGGTGAGCAGGATGTTGTCGCGCGCGGTGGCGACGCCGGTGCGGTCCTCGATCCGCGCCGCCACCGCATCGCGCAGGCCCGCCACGCCTGGCACCAGGGCATACCCGGTGTGCCCGCCACGCGCCGCGGCGTGCATCGCATCCAGTATCGCCGGATCGGTGCGGATATCGTGCTCGCCGATGGTCAGCTCGGTGACCGCTTCACCCGCCGCGACCATCGCGCGCGCCCGGTAAAACAGCCCCCAGCCATCGTCGCCGCACTGATTGAGGTTGGCCAGCCTTTTTGACACCTGCATGAATGCCGCTCCTTGCGCGTGTGGCGTCCAGGCCATCACGCACCGGCGGGATTCGCAAGGCGCTTGGCAACCCAGGCACCGTGCGCTAAAAGGCCCCCCATGAAAACCACCGCGATCATCATCTCGATTTGCATTACCTGCTGACATCGTCAGGCGGGTCTTCACTGGTTTTCTTCACCATCTTCAGTTGATAAGCCCGCCGCGAGGCCAGCCGCGCGAGGATTGGACATGGGCATCAGGCTCTATAACACTGCGACCCGCTCGAAGGTTCCGTTGGAACCGATCGATCCGGAAAACGTGCGGATGTATGTCTGCGGGCCGACGGTCTATGAACGCGCGCACCTGGGCAACGCGCGTCCGGCGGTGGTGTTTGACGTGCTCTACCGGCTGCTGCGCCATGAATATGGCGCGGACCACGTCACTTATGTGCGCAATATCACCGACATAGACGACAAGATTAACGCGCGCGCGGCTGAAGAAGGCCGATCGATCCGCGACATCACCGACCAGACTGCGGCCTGGTATCTGGAAGATATGGCAGAGCTCGGAAACCTGACGCCAACCCATACGCCTCGGGCCACTGAATACGTGGAACAGATGAAGTCGATGATCGCGGCGCTGATCGAAAAGAGGCACGCTTACGAGGCCGAGGGCCACGTGCTCTTCCGCGTGCGGTCTTACGCCGATTACGGCGCTTTGTCGGGCCGGTCGGTCGACGACATGATCGCCGGCGCGCGGGTCGAGGTGGCACCCTACAAAGAGGACCCGATGGATTTTGTGCTGTGGAAGCCGTCCACGGGCGACCTGCCGGGGTGGGAATCGCCCTGGGGTTATGGCCGCCCCGGCTGGCACATCGAATGCTCGGCAATGGCGGGCGAGTTGTTGGGGACAAGTTTCGACATCCACGGCGGCGGCAACGACCTGACCTTCCCGCACCACGAAAACGAAATCGCCCAGTCGCGCTGCATGGGCCACGGGTTTGCGAATATCTGGATGCACAACGAGATGCTTCAGGTCGAGGGCAAGAAAATGTCCAAGTCCTTGGGCAACTTCTTCACCGTACGCGATTTGCTGGATGATGGCGTCCCGGGCGAGGTGATCCGCTTTGTGATGCTCAGCACGCATTACCGCAAACCGATGGATTGGACCGAGCGGAAGCGGGAAGAGGCAGAGGCGACGCTGAAACGATGGCGCGCATTCTTGAAGGATTCAAATGAAGTCGAGCCGCACTCGGAAGTAATTTCTGCTCTGTCAAATGATTTAAACACTCCCGCTGCAATATCGGTGCTTCACAACCTATTCACTGTCGGGGATTTTCGCGGTCTCGCTGCATCGGCGCGTATTCTTGGTTTGCTAACCGAAGAAATGGGCAGCTGGCGTTGGGGACAACAAACTACGCAGTTGCATGGATTTGGAATTGTGTACCAGGCAGGCGCTGAAGTGAAAATTGAGAACGCTCATGCACTCAAAGTAATGAATTTGTTGGCCAAAAGAAAAGAAGCGAAATCTAGTGGTGATTTCACAACTGCTGACGAGATTCGGAACTCTCTAACGTCAGCTGGGATATCCTTGGAAGACACCAAGGAAGGAACTTCTTGGAAAGTTGGAGCCTCGTGTACTCTGGCCAAACTAGAAGCCCTCAAACCATGACGCGCCCCCAACACAATCCACGTCCCGGACTTGATCCGGGACCTCTACCCGCAGTCGCCTCAGAAGGCCCCGGATCAGGTCCGGGGCCACGGTGCGGGCCAAAGACCGGGTTGCAACCTCGCTCAATTGGGCACGATCAAGTAATGCTCCCACACGTCTTATCTAACGAAAACAACAGTTTAACACAGGTTTCAACCTTGAAACCCTGCCCGAGGGCGCACCCATGACCCGCGAATTCCTCTCGATCTTCGACACCACCCTGCGCGACGGCCAGCAGACCCAAGGGGTCCAGTTCTCGACCGCCGAGAAGGTTCAGATCGCCCAGGCTCTCGATGCCCTCGGCGTCGACTATATCGAAGGCGGCTGGCCCGGGGCCAACCCGACCGACTCCGAGTTTTTCGCCTCCCCCCCAAAGACCCGCGCCAAGCTGACGGCCTTTGGAATGACCAAGCGCGCGGGCCGGTCGGCCGCGAACGACGACGTGCTGGCTGCGGTGATGAACGCGGGCACCGCCCACGTCTGTCTGGTCGGCAAGACCCATGATTTTCACGTCACCAAAGCGCTGGGCCTCAGCCTCGACGACAACCTCGAGAACATCGCGCAATCCATCGCCCATATCGTGGCCCAGGGTCGCGAGGCGCTCTTTGACGCCGAGCATTTCTTCGACGGCTACAAGGCCAACCCCGACTACACCCTTGCCTGCGCCCACGCCGCCTATAACGCGGGCGCGCGATGGGTGGTTCTCTGCGACACCAACGGCGGCACCCTGCCTGGCCAGATCGGGGCCATCACGGCGCAAGTCATCGCCGCAGGCATCCCCGGCGACCACCTCGGCATCCACACCCACTACGACACCGGCAACGCCGTCGCCGGGTCGCTGGCTGCCGTCGAGGCGGGGGCGCGCCAGATCCAGGGCACTCTGAACGGGCTGGGCGAACGCTGTGGCAACGCCAACCTGACCACGCTGATCCCCACGCTTTTGCTGAAGGAACCCTTTGCCAGCCGGTTTGACACCGGCGTCACGGCCGACGCACTGAAGGGTCTGATCCGGACTAGCCGGATGCTCGATGATATTCTCAACCGGGTGCCCGACAAATCGGCCCCCTACGTCGGCGCCAGCGCTTTCGCCCACAAGGCGGGCCTGCACGCCAGCGCCATCGTCAAAGACCCCGCCACCTACGAGCATATCGACCCCGGCCTGGTCGGCAACGCGCGCATCATTCCGATGTCGAACCAGGCCGGTCAGTCGAACCTGCGCCAGCGCCTTTCGGACGCCGGGATCACCGTCGACAAGGCCGACCCGCGTCTGGCCGCCATTCTGGACGACGTGAAAGAGCGCGAGGACCGGGGATATTCCTACGACACCGCGCAGGCCTCGTTCGAGCTGCTGGCGCGCCGCGCGCTTGGCCTGTTGCCGCAGTTCTTCGAGGTCAAGCGCTACCGCGTCAGCGTCGAACGCCGGCGCAACAGGCGAAACGAAATGGTGTCGCTTTCCGAAGCGGTGGTGGTCGTGAAGATCGATGGGCAGCGGATGCTGAGCGTCAGCGAAAGCGAAGGCCCCGACGGGTCGGATCAGGGACCGGTCAATGCGCTTTCCCGCGCGCTCCGCAAAGATCTGGGCAAATACCAGAGCCTGATCGACGACATGCGACTGGTCGATTTCAAGGTGCGCATCACCGGCGGCGGCACCGAGGCCGTGACCCGCGTTGTCATCGACAGCGAAGACGGGCAAGGGCGGCGCTGGTCCACCGTGGGCGTGTCGCCCAATATCGTCGACGCTTCGTTCGAGGCCCTGCTCGATGCCATTACCTGGAAGCTGGCGCGCGACGGAGCCGCCGGTTGAGCGCCAGCGTCCAGATGCTGGGCGATGCGGCGCGGGGGGATTATTGTCAGCGCCTCGATACCCGGATCGCGAGACCGCAGGTTAAAAGGAACGAACCTGACCTGTTGGCGGTCCTCGACGATGCCGACGAGCCAGCAATGCTCGGGCGGCAATATCACTGCGCAGTCGGTGTTTTGCAGACGATGGTGGCCGCGTTATGAGCATGGCCGCCTGCGCCGAGATCGTCCGCAAGGGCGACCCCGACCGGTTTCTCGCGGCCATGGCTGCGCCCCACGACGCGCGGTCGGTGCTGCTGGCGATCTACGCCTTCAACGTCGAAGTGGCGCGGGCGCCCTGGGTGACGTCCGAGCCGCTGATCGCGCAGATGCGGCTGCAGTGGTGGCGCGACGCGCTGGACGAGATTGCGCAAGGCGTGCCAGTGCGCCCCCACCAGGTCGCGACGACGCTGGCGCAGGTGATCGGTGCCGAGGCGGCCCGGTCTCTGCTGTCGGTAATTGACGCACGTGCCTGGGACATCGAGGGCGCGCGGTTTGAAGACAGCGCGGCGCTTTGGGTCCACCTCGAGGCCGGGTCCGGGGCGCTTTTTCGGGTGACCGCCGAGGCGCTTGGAGGTGGCGGCCGGGTGGCTGCGCGATATGGCACCGCTGCCGGTCTGGCCAACTGGTTTCGGGCGGTCCCGGCGCTGATCGTTGCCGGCAAGCACCCGCTGCCGAATCGCGAGCTTTTGGCGGTGCGGGCACTGGCCGAAGAGGGGCTCGATCTTTTGTCCGGCACGCGGGGAAAAAACGCCGAGGTGCCCGGATCTGCGCGGCCCGCCTTTCTCGCAGGATGGCAGACCGAACGCGTGCTGAACGCGGCCCGCCGCGATCCGGCGCTGGTCTTTGCGGGGCGGCTCGAGGCGTCCGAATTCAGACGCCGTATCACCTTGCTCGGCCGCAGCCTGACCGGGCGTTGGTAAACAAGGTGTGCGGTTAACGCAGACCACGCCAGCCCATTGGCCGACGTCGGCGCGGGCATTCAGAAATCCGCCGCCGAGGCGCCGCGCTTGCGCGGTCGTTTGATCATCAGCCACATCAGCGCCGCACCGGCCAGGGCCAGAAACGGGACCATCGCATAGGTCACCGAATTCCACCCCATCGTCGGTGTCCCTCCAGTACAGTTCAGCAATCCGCCCGAAGCCAGCGTCGCCACGATCAGCGCCGCGAACAGGAAGAAATCGTTCATCCCCTGCACGCGAGCGCGTTCGTGCGGGGCATAGGCCCGCGTCAGCATCGTTGTGGCCCCGATGAATCCGAAGTTCCAGCCAACGCCCAGCAAGATCAGCGCCCCAAAGAAATTCAGCAGTTGAACACCGCTCAGCGCCACAAGTCCGGCGCAGAACAGGATGAAAAGACCTGTCGCCACGATTCGCCGCGCCCCGAAACGGGCGATCAGATAGCCAGTGAAAAACGATGGCAGGAACATCCCCAGCACATGCGCGGACACGATGTTGGCGGCGTGATCGGTGTGAAACCCGTGGCTCACGACGGCCAGCGGAGCGGCGGTCATCATCAAACTCATCAGCGCGTACGAGACCATCGCGCAGACGATCGGCACGGCAATTTCCGGCGTGGCCAGCAATTCTCGGCGGGTTCGCATGACCGGGGCGGCTTGGGTCTGGTGGTGCGCCCGCACGGGCGTTTTCAGGAACAGAAAAATCCAGACGCCAACCACGTTCAGCGCCGCCATGGCCAGATAGGTCGCAAATAGGCTGGTGCCGTGATCGCCGGTCGTCAACTTTACCAGCTGCGGTCCGATAATCGCTGCGGCCAGTCCGCCAGTTAGAACCAGCGAGATCGCCTTGGGCCGAAACTCCTCGGACGCAGTATCGATAACGGCAAATCTGAAAAACGCCTGAGAAGATTGATAATACCCAATAAAGTAGGACCCAAGAAGCAACAGCGGGAAGCTCTGGACCGACATGGCGTAGGCGCAGGTCAGCCCGCCAACGGCCCCGCCCAAGGCACCGACCGTAAATCCGGTCCGGCGGCCACGCTTTTGCATGAGCGCGGAAAGCCAGGGCGATGTGGTCGAAGACCCCAAAACGATGAAGGTCAGCGGTAGGGTCGCAAAACAAGGATTGGGGGCAATTTGCAGGCCGGCGATTGCCCCGATCACAAAGGCCATCGGCAATTGCGAGCCCAGCACCGCCCCGGCGCTGATCAAAACCAGAAGGTTGCGCCGGGCCAGCCGGTCGTCGACGACGGGGACAGTCGCGGTCATGACCGCTGGTTAGTCGAGAATTGCGGCAGCCGAAAGTGCCATCGCACCCTTGCGCCAACGATTGTGAAAATGTAGCCGCAATGGGGGCGAAGGGGGCTTTGGTGGTCGGTCGAATTATTGAAACATCCGCATGCGTGGCCGAGGGCGCGGCCTATCTGGCCGGAATCGAGCCGCGGTTTGCCCGGGCGCTGGACCTGACCGGCCCGTTGCCGCTGCGCCGGCGCAAGGAAGGCTATCAGGCACTATTGGGGGCCATCGTCAGCCAGCAAGTGTCGGTGGCGGCGGCGGACGCGATCTGGGGGCGGCTGAAGGCCGCAGGGCTGATCGGGCCGCGCAAGATCATGTGGGCCAGCGATGAAGCGTTGCGCGCCTGCGGGCTGTCGCGTCAGAAAATCCGCTATGCCAAAGCCTTGGCCGGGGCGGGCATCAAGTTTCATAGCCTCAGAACCGCCCCGACCGACGACGTGATTGCGACTCTGATCGAAGTTCCCGGGATCGGCGCCTGGACGGCCGAAATCTATACTATGTTTAGCCTGGGCCGTGCCGATGTCTTTGCGCCTGGTGATCTGGCGCTGCAGGAGGCGGCGCGGATATTGTTCGAACTTGACGAACGCCCGCGCGAGAAATACCTGCGCGAATGGGCTCTGGCTTGGTCGCCCTGGCGCGGGGTGGCAGCGCGGCTTCTCTGGGCCTATTACCGGGTCGTCAAGGAACGCGAGGGGATTGTTACGTGAGCGCACTCAGCGGCGGGCGGAAAGCCTCGCGATCGGGGCGGACTGGGTCGGTGGTGGTGCTTCTGCACGGTTACGGAGCGGATGGGAACGACCTTTTGGGTCTGTCTGATCCGCTCGGGGCCCATCTTCCTGACACGGTGTTTCTGGCACCGGACGCGCCCCAGCGGTGCATCGGCAACCCGATGGGGTACCAGTGGTTTCCGATACCCTGGATCGACGGGTCCGACCCGGCCACGGCGGCGCGCGCGATGGCCACGGCGGTGGATGACTTGAACGCCTATTTGGACGATGTGCTGATCGACGAAGCGATCGAGGCCGATCGCCTTGTGCTTCTGGGCTTTTCGCAAGGCACGATGATGGCGCTGCATGTGGCCCCACGGCGCCAAGCGGCGGTGGCCGCCGTGGTCGGCTTTTCGGGGCGCCTGATCGAGCCCGAGCTGTTGGCCGACGAGCTGCGCGTGCGCCCCCCGGTCCTCTTGGTGCACGGTGACGCCGACGATGTCGTACCACCTGGGTCGCTGCCCGATGCCGCCAGCGCGCTGACCGCGGCGGGGCTCGAGGTCAATACTCACATCAGTCCCGGCATGGGCCACGGTATCGGCAACGATGGACTCAGCCTGGCGCTGGCCTTCATTCGGGACAAGCTGGGTATCGAGAGCGCCCCGGATCCGGACTGACCGTTTTCCGGCGATCAACGACAGTTTGTGCCACAGTGTCTGGTGGCACGCGCTCTGCGCGTCGCAGGCGCAGCAACCCGAGCGATGCCGGTTCGCCACGCTGAACAATGCGCCGCCGAGGGAATATTTCGCGCCGGGAAATGCGAATTTCGCGCTCCAGGTGGGACTTATCCCGGGATCGGGCGTCTTACTTCTTGACTAAAATATCCCAGTCAGCCGTGCCGGGAGAGGCTGGCCTCTCGCCGCGCAGCGGCGCGCAAAGCGACGCGCAACTGCCTAGACTTCAGAACGCCAGCACCATGCACGCGTCATGCGGCGGACCGGCTGATCGTCACCTGGTTGCGCCCGTCGTTTTTGGCGGTGTAAAGCGCGTGGTCCGCGTCTCTGATCAGGCGCTCGGCAAAACTGCTCGCCGGCTCGCCGGCGGAATTTCGTACTGCCAGACCGATGCTGAGCGTGACACCGATCGGCGGTGCGTCTTCCTGGGCCACGCGCAGCGCGGCAACCTTGCGGCACAGACGTTCGGCGGCGCGTCTTGCCTGGTCCACCGTGGTGTCGGGCATGGTGATCAGAAATTCTTCGCCGCCGTACCGAGCCAGCATATCGGCGCTGCGCAAGTTGTCGGCCAGCGTCGTGGCGACGGCGCGCAGCACCGTGTCGCCGGTCTGGTGCCCGTACGTGTCGTTGACCAGTTTGAACCGGTCGATGTCCAGGACCATGACCGCCAGCGCCCGGCCGGTTTCGCCCGATCGCGCGACCAGTCGTTCCATATGGCTGAGCGCATAGCGCCGGTTGTAAAGCCCGGTCAGCGCGTCGGTGGCCGCCAGACGCAGCCCGTTTTGCACCTGCGTTCGCAGGCCCTGCAGCTTTTGCTGACGCGCGATCTGACGCTGGACCAGCGCGCGCAGCGCGGTCGGGTCGCTCTTGCCGATAACAACGTCGCTGGCACCAAGGTCCAGCGCCATTCCAGCCTCGGTTTCGGCCCCGGCGGGCAGTCGCATGATGATCGCGGCGTGGCGGGTCTCCGCACGACAGCGCAAGTCGGACAGAAACGGCAGGTCAGCGGCAGGATTTTCCGGGTTGGCATCGAGCACGACGACATCGGCCGGGCCGCGGCGCTCAAGACTGTCAACCAGCCCTTTTACCGGCAAGACCGTGATCCGTGCCACCGCGCCAAGCCTAAGTTGATCGGCCAGAACCACACCGGCATCGACCGTGCGCGGCGCCAGCAGGACGTGCGGCAGCTTCTTATAGGTTTCAGGGTCTTCGGCCATCCCCAGCTCGCGACAGGTCGAGGCGCGCATCCTAAGCTCGTCTTCCAGGTCACGCACGCGAATGGCCGACCGCAGCCGCGCCAGCATGAGGCTGTCGTTGGCGGGCATCGACAGCACCGCGTCGACGTGGTCGCCGGGGGTCACCGGGTCAAGCCCGCCATCAAGGATGATGACCGGAACCCGACGCGCGGCCTGGCGCGCATTCAAAAGCTTGGGCAAATATCGCGCATCCGGGTCACGGAGGCTTGCCGAGATCAGCGCTACATCGGGCAGGCGCGATTGAATCGCAGCCTGGGCCCCGGCCATGTCGGCGGCCAGATCCACCGCATATCCCGCCGCCATCAGCTTGGCCTTCAGGACAATCCGATTTGACGCAACATCATCAATGATCAGCAAGCGACGCGACATGGGCTCCTCATAAATTGAGTCTAATTTTATTGGCTATGGTCATTTATTGGTTTCATTGGTTAATAATTTGTTGTTGCCAGCTTGGGCCGGATGAAATGGACGAAAATACAGCCGAAACAATCGCTTTAAGGGCCCTGGAGTGGATCGTTGGGCATGACGAACTGCGGCCGGTGTTCCTGGGGGCAAGCGGCGCGGACGAAGCCTCGCTGATGGCGACGACCGAGGATAGCGAGCTTTTGCTGGCAATTCTTGAATTTCTGACCATGGACGACCGCTGGATCACAGAATTCTGCGATTGGGCCGGGCTTGATTATACCGTTCCCATGGCGGCGCGGTCGGCCCTACCCGGCGGCGCTGGCCAGCACTGGACCTGACGGGAACGCGCGCATCTGGGCGCATCCACATCTGCAAGATGCCAGCCTTTGGAAAAGCCTTTGATTTTCAACGGCTCGCCAGTGTCACAGGCGGATATGCGCACGCAGAAAAGAAATATACTTCTCAACGGGCCGGGTTTCAGGCACTCTGGCGGCAGGCGAATGCCAGTTGACAAGGGCCAATTTGTCGGACCGTCAGGGGTCCGTTTACACATAATTAAGACAGTCAAATTATCCGGGTATCAGTGTCAATCCGTTTGGCCATTTGAGCCACCGCTCGGGCAGGGTGCCTGCGGTTTGCTCACAATCGGCCAGTAAAACAAGGCCACTCAGGGAAAGAAAATGACCAAGATTCGCGGCGTCGTTTTCGACAAGGACGGAACTCTGTTTGATTTCAGCGCCACATGGGGGGGATGGACCGAAACTCTGTTGGGCGATCTTTCGCGCGGCGACACCTATCTGGCAGCACAGATGGGCGACGCGATTGGGTATGACGCTGATGCAGGCGCTTTCGCCGACGACAGTCCGGTGATCGCGGGCACCCCCGGTGAAATTGCCGAATACCTTTTGCCGTTTCTGCCGGGCGCCAGCCCATCGTCACTGGTCTTGCAAATGAACATTTCGGCGGCCGAAGCGCCCCAGGCCGAAGCGGTGCCGTTGCAGCCGCTGTTGGGCCGGTTGCGGGCGCGCGGGATGAAACTGGGCCTGGCCACAAACGACGCCGAGTTGCCGACGCGGGCACATCTGAAATCGGCCGGAATTGGAGATCTGTTCGACTTTGTCGCCGGATCAGACAGTGGGTATGGCTGCAAGCCCCAGCCGGGCATGTTGCTGGCCTTTGCCGCCGCCATGCGCCTGAAACCGGCCGAAGTTGTAATGGTCGGCGACAGCCGCCACGATCTCTTGGCCGGGCGGGCCGCGGGGATGCTGACGGTGGCGGTTGAATCCGGCCTTGGCCGGGGCGCGGAATTGCGCAAACTGGCCGATGCGATCTTGCCCGATGCGGGCGCGCTGCCTGACTGGATTGAAGAATTTTCACTGGCCGATACTCTAGTCTGAACCCGCGCAAGTTTCCCAAGCTCGGCCCGATCCGGCGTCTGGGGTGGTTTTCCGACATCGTGAGGTCGCAAACCTGCGTTCGCATGGACCGCTCGCGCGCATAGCCTGTGCGCAAAGGGAGACCAAAAGCCATGGCCGAAGCCAAGCGCCGCCGGTCGGGCGGCCGGGCAGGGAATGCGCGCCGCAACGCGACCGAGATCATCCAGCAACTGCCTTGGCGGTTGCCCATCAACCTCGACCGCCCGACCGAGCCGCTGACAGCGCAAGGCGTTGCTGCCATCCACGATGGCGCAATGCGGATTTTGGAAGAAATCGGGATCGAGTTTCTTAACGAGGAAAGTCTGGCGCTGTTCAAAACGACCGGCTGCACCGTCGACGGCACCAACGTGCGCATGGGCCGCGACTGGGTCATGGAAATGGTCGCTCGCGCACCGTCCGAATTCACGCTGACCCCGCGCAACCCGGAAAGAATGATCCGGGTTGGCGGCAAACACATCCTGTTTGGCAATGTCTCGTCCCCACCAAATTATTGGGACCTTGAGACAGGCAAGGTGGTCGGAACCCGAGAACATTGCGCTAACCTGTTGAAACTCACCCAATATTTCAATTGCGTCCACTTTGCGGGCGGCTATCCGGTCGAACCTGTGGATATACATGCCAGCGTCCGGCACCTGGACGTTGTCTTTGACAAGATGGTTCTGACCGACAAAGTAGCGCATGCCTATTCCCTGGGCAAAGAGCGCGTCGAAGACGTGATGGAGATGGTAAAGATCGCCGGCGGCCTGACCGAGGACGAGTTTCGCGCCAGCCCGCGCATGTACACCAACATCAACTCGACTTCGCCGCTCAAGCACGACACCCCAATGATCGACGGCTGCCTGCGCTGTATCCGCCGAGGTCAGGCGGTGGTGGTTACGCCCTTCACGCTGGCAGGCGCGATGGCGCCGGTAACAATGGCCGGGGCCGTTGCGCAGTCGATCGCCGAGGGACTGTCTGCGATCGCGCTTTTCCAACATGTGGCGCCGGGATCGGCCTGCGTAATAGGAACCTTTACGTCGAACGTGGATATGAAATCGGGTGCGCCTGCCTTTGGCACGCCCGAATACATGCGCTCGACCCAGATGACCGGCCAAATGGCGCGGTTTTACAAGCTTCCGCTGCGCGGATCGGGTGTATGCACGGCAAATGTGCCGGACGGTCAGGCGATGTGGGAGACATCAAATTCGCTGTGGTCGGCGGTCCAATCGGGCACCAACGTGGTCTATCATTCGGCTGGCTGGCTCGAGGGCGGGCTGATTGCCAGCCCTGAAAAATTCATTATGGACTGCGAAGTCTTGCAGATGATCGAGCGCTATATGGAGCCCGAAATTTGCGCCACAGGGCCAGATGAAATTGCTATCGAGGCGATCCGGGAGGTCGGCCCGAACGGGCATTTCTTTGGCGTCGAGCACACGCAGGAACGATACGAGACGGCGTTTTATCAGCCGTTTCTGTCGGATTGGCGGAATTTTGAGGCCTGGGAAATCGCCGGCGGGGCCTGGACCGCTAAACGTGCCCACAAAATGTTCAAGGACATCATCGGGTCGTTTGCAGCCCCGCCGATGCAGCCGGCGGTGCGCGAAGAGCTCGAGGCATTTGTCACGCGGCGCAAGGCCGAAGGCGGCGCGCCGACCGATTTCTAGGGGCGACCGACGGCACCGGGAATACCCCTAAAAATCTCTTGAAATGTCGTTACAGACGGAACCAAGCGAGGTGTATTTTCTTAACCCCGGACCCGATAATCTGCGGCGACCGGAAATGGGACGAAGATATGCACGGGCTGATCAATCGCTCGATCCAGTATTTTGTCAGCGACACCTACGGGCGCGCGGCCTGGGAAGACGCGACCATGATGGCCGAAATCGGCTTTGATAATTTCGAGGCGCTGCTGCCCTATGATGATGCGCTGACCATGCGTTTGCTGGACACAATATCCGAGACGTTGGATAAGTCGCGCGAAACCGTACTGGAAGATCTGGGGACATATCTGGTTTCCCACCCGCACCTTGAAGCCCTGCGGCGGCTGTTGCGGTTTGGGGGGGGGGTGAATTTCCTTGAATTCCTATATTCGCTTGACGATCTGCACGACCGCGCGCGGTTGGCAGTTCCGGATCTGGATCTGCCCAAGCTCGAGATCATTGACTGTGGCAACGGCGATTTCACGTTGACGTCGAAGTGGATCGTTGCTGGATTTGGCTATGTTCTGGTCGGCATTCTGCGCGCCATGGCTGACGATTACGGCGATCTGGTTACGCTGGACCATGCGGGCGGCGACGAGACCTGTGAGATTATCAAGATAAAAATCTTCCAGCAGGAGTTCGCCGAAGGTCGCGCGTTTGAGCTGGCCGCGGGTCCGGGCGCAGTATGATGGGCGCGCCAGTTGCGTTTGAGGCGGCGGAAATGGGCCGGCTGATGCCGATGTTTCTGCAGCTTGACGACGATGGTGCGATAGCCGACGTCGGTCCGACGCTGGCCAAGGTGTTGCCCGAGGAAAGCATTCTGGGTCGCAATATTTTTGATGTTTTCACCATCAAACACCAAAAGAAAGACTGCGCGAACAAGGGACTGGCCCCTTTGACCCGCGGGCTGTTGCGCATCGCCCTGATCGAGCCACCGGGAACGGTATTCAAGGCGATGCTGGTGCCGCTAGCCGGCGGCGGCTTTCTGATGAACATCTCATTCGGCATTGGTGTGGTCCAGGCAGTAGGCGATCACGGGCTGAGCGCCTCGGATTTTCCGGCAACGGATCTGACGATAGAAATGCTGTATCTGAACGAAGCGAAATCAGCCGTTCTCCAGGAATCGCACAATCTGATCAAGCGGTTGCAGGGTGCAAAAATTGCCGCTGAAGAAAACGCATTCACTGATACGCTGACCGGATTGAAAAACCGCCGCGCCATGGATTTTGTGTTGAACCGTCTGGTCCTGACCGACGACGACTTTGGGCTGATCAATATCGATCTGGATTTCTTCAAACAGGTCAACGACACCATGGGTCACGCCGCAGGCGACTATGTTCTTCAGTATGTGGCGCGGATCATGGTTGCCGAAACGCGCGGCGAAGATACGGTGGCGCGGGTCGGCGGAGACGAATTTGTGCTGATCCTGAAAGGGTTGACTGACGTGGATCTGATGCGTGCAATCAGCGAGAGAATCATCGCTACGCTGGAGAAACCAATCAAGTTCAACGGCGAAGAACTGCGAATTTCGGCCAGTATCGGGGCCACCGTCACAACTAATTACACCAAACTTGATGCCCAAGAGATGCTTCACCACGCCGATCTTGCGCTTTATACGTCCAAGAAAGCCGGGCGGGCGGTGTTTTCGGCGTTTTCCTGGGAAATGAGCGATCGGCGCACAGCTTAGGGATTGAGCGTTGTCAACGGGCGATGCCGAGCTTGATCGCGCCCGAGCAATGATCCGCGAAACGCCGAACAAGTACCATGTCCCAGCCCGAATTGTACCCTTCGCGCGCTTCAGCCGCCGCCGCGCCGCGGTTTTCCCAACCGTCGTGGGTCAGTGTCACTTGCGTCCCTTGCGCTGTCGGCGTGAATGCCACGTGCAGTCGGGTGGCTTCGGTGGCGGGTCGGCCAACGTGCCAGGACATCTCGAACACCTCGCCAGGTTGCCATTTCGTGATTGTGCCCCAATGCCCGGTGGACCCGTCGTGCAGCAGCTCGGACACCTTTCCATCGACCCTGCCTTCGACCGTGACGCTTTGCGGGACCGAACCCTGATCCGCCGACAGCGAATGCGTCTCAACCGGCCACCAAGCGGCAAGATCTTCGGTGAAAAGTCGAAATACCCGATCTGGTGGCAGCGGTATTTCAAGGTTTTTCACAATGGGGTCAATCATTTCCATGGCGTCCTTTACGTTATTTGCATAGGCCTCGAACCCCGCCAGCGCGTCCGACCAATGTGCGTCGAGAAATCCGCGCAAAGCGTCGAGGCCCGCGGGCGACAATCGATAGAACCGGCGGGTTCCCAGCTGATTCACACTCAGCAACCCGGCGTTGGTCAACACTTTCAGATGCTGCGACACTGCCGGGCGGGTAATCGGCAGTTGGCGGCCAATTGCGCCCACGGGCTTGGGGCCTTCGCGTAACAGCGCGACGATTTCCTGTCGGGTCGGGTCAGCCAGGGCAGCAAGCGCCGATTGGTAAGTCATAACTTACGGTAAGCGGAAACTAACATTATTGTCAACCATCCGGGTTCCAATTTGTACTGGGTGCCCTTGCGGCCCCCGAATGGCACCATTATTCTGGGGGAAACAAAGGTGCCGATTGTCCGGCACATTCAACCCGAAGGCAGGCCCAATGAACGATCCCCACGAATTTTACATGAACACCCTTGTCCCGATGGTGGTCGAACAGACCAGCCGGGGCGAGCGCGCCTACGACATTTTTTCCCGACTGCTGAAAGAGCGGATCATTTTCGTCAGCGGCCCGGTTCACGATGTGACATCAAGCCTGGTTGTCGCGCAGCTTCTCCACCTTGAGGCAGACAATCCGTCCAAGGAAATATCGATGTACATCAACAGCCCGGGCGGCGTGGTGACTTCGGGCCTGTCGATATATGACACCATGCAATATATCCGCCCTGCGGTGTCGACCTTGTGCGTCGGTCAGGCCGCGTCAATGGGGTCGCTGTTGCTGGCGGCGGGGGCTAAGGGCATGCGATACAGCCTGCCCAACAGCCGGATCATGGTCCACCAGCCGTCGGGAGGCTACCAGGGTCAGGCCACCGACATCATGATCCACGCCAGAGAAACCCAGAAACTGAAAGACCGTCTTAACGAGATATATGTCAAACATACGGGGCAAAAGATGAAATCCGTGGTTGACGCGTTAGAGCGCGACAATTTCATGTCGCCCGAAGAAGCCAGGGAATGGGGGTTGATCGACGAGATTGTGGAAAGCCGGGCCAGTGAAAGCGAGGTCGAAAAGTGACACCTCTACGCGCGCTGGATTTAGACGTTGTAGAGGTTTTGTCGGTGTCCTAGGGTCGCGGGCAAAGGTCGGTTTTTACACCCCGTGGGGTTGGTTCGGCGCGAGCCGCAGAGGAACGTGATGGCGAACAATTCAGGTGGCGAAGGCAAGAGTACGCTTTACTGCTCGTTCTGCGGAAAGTCCCAGCACGAGGTTCGCAAGCTGATTGCCGGACCGACGGTGTTCATCTGTGATGAATGCGTTGAATTGTGCATGGACATCATCCGCGAAGAGACCAAAACCGCCGGTTTGAAAGCCGCCGATGGTGTCCCGACGCCCAGGGAAATATGCGAAGTTCTCGACGATTACGTGATCGGGCAGGACCATGCCAAAAGGGTGCTGAGTGTTGCAGTTCACAACCACTACAAGCGTCTTAATCACGCGGCCAAATCCGGCGACATTGAATTGGCCAAGTCGAACATTCTTCTGATCGGCCCTACGGGCTGTGGCAAGACCCTGCTGGCGCAGACATTGGCGCGCATTCTGGATGTGCCGTTCACCATGGCCGATGCGACCACGCTGACCGAGGCGGGCTATGTGGGCGAGGATGTCGAAAACATCATCCTAAAGCTGTTGCAGGCCAGCGAATACAACGTCGAACGCGCGCAGCGCGGCATCGTCTATATCGACGAGGTCGACAAGATCACTCGCAAGTCAGATAACCCGTCGATCACCCGCGATGTCTCGGGCGAGGGCGTGCAGCAGGCGCTGTTGAAGATCATGGAAGGCACCGTGGCTAGCGTGCCGCCGCAGGGCGGGCGAAAGCACCCCCAGCAAGAGTTTCTGCAGGTCGATACGACCAATATTCTCTTTGTCTGTGGCGGAGCGTTTGCGGGGCTGGAAAAGATCATCGCGCGGCGCGGAAGGGGCTCGGCCATCGGGTTCGGGGCGGATGTCAAGAACGACGAAGACCGTGGGGTGGGTGAGGTTTTCATGGACCTTGAGCCCGAGGATTTGCTGAAATTCGGTCTTATCCCGGAATTTGTCGGCCGCCTGCCGGTGATCGCAACTTTGCAGGATCTGGACGAGGATGCATTGGTGACGATCCTGACCCAGCCCAAAAACGCGCTGGTCAAGCAATACCAGCGGCTGTTCGAGCTGGAAGATACCGAGCTGAATTTCACCGAAGACGCGCTGGAGGCCATCGCCAAGAAGGCCATCAAGCGCAAGACCGGCGCGCGCGGGCTGCGCTCGATCATGGAAGACATTCTGCTGGATACGATGTTTGACCTGCCGGGACTGGACCAAGTCGCCGAAGTTGTTGTCAACGAAGAGGCGGTGGTGTCGGAAAAGGCGCCGCTGATGATCTATTCGGATCGCGCCGGCGAAGGCGCAAGCGCGGGATAGCGCTGCGCCGCGATCAAGCCCGTCGCCACAGGCGAATATTACCAGGAATAATACGTGGGGGAACCGACCCCTCTGGCCACAAGCTGCCATTCACCCCGAAGTGCTGGAAAACAGTGAAAATACGGCCGTGACGTTGCGCCGCCAGCGGACTGACAGGCTGGCGATGTCCTGATCTTCTCGCGCGCGACATGCATCGTGTAATCGCTTTGATAGCCAGCGGCCGGGTCGCCAGAATGCCAAACGCCGCACCGGGCCCGTCAGGTGGGCCTGCGTCGGGTTCCCGGCATTTTTCGAGCATCGCGGGCAAGACCCTGACGGGCTGGCGCCGCTTGACCCTTGGCACTGGACGCGGCCCGAAAGCTGCGCCATACCGGTCGCGACGATTGAGGAGTTTCTTCATCATGGGCCTTTTTAGCACCGCACTGAGGGCTGTGACCTGGTGGAACGGGCAGACGCTGAACACCCAGTTCTGGACCTGGCGAAAAGGCGTCAACGTGGGCGAAGATGCCCAAGGCAACCGGTTTTACCGTACCCGCGACGATGCCCGCCGGTGGGTGATATTCAACGGCGAGGCCGAGGCAAGCCGGGTCGACCCGGACTGGCACGGCTGGCTGCACCGGACCTGGGACACGCCCCCGACCGATGCGCCGCTGGCCCACAAGCCCTGGCAACAACCCCATCAGGAAAACCTGACGGGCAGCGCTGCGGCCTATGCGCCGGCGGGGTCGATCCGCAAAGGTGCCCCGGCCGAGCGACGCGATTACCAGGCCTGGAAGCCCAAATAGGGGCCCGGATAGGGGGCAATAATGTCGGAAAACACCACCGAGGTTCTGGTTGGCGGCGCAGTTCTGGCGGTCGCGGGGTTTTTTCTTTTCTTTGCCGCTCAGACCACGGGCTATCGGCAAGCAAGCGGCGGGGCTTACGAGCTGAGCGCCAGTTTCCGGTCGGCCGAGGGCGTATCGCTTGGCACCGACGTGCGGCTTGCGGGTGTCAAGGTCGGCACGGTGACCGGGCTGGACCTGAACCCCCAGACATTTCGCGCCGATGTCCGCTTTAGCGTCAGCAAGGCGATCGAACTTCCCGACGACAGCGCCGCCGTGGTGGCCTCCGAGGGGCTTTTGGGTGGCACGTATCTGGAACTTGTACCGGGCGGGTCACCCTTCAACCTGGATCCCGGTGCGGAAATTGAAGACACCCAAGGGGCGGTCAGCCTGATCTCGCTCTTGTTGAAGTTTGCGGCGGGCGGCGGCGAATGATCCGCGCGGCGCTGGTCTGGCTGGCAATGGCAGCAGCCGCTGGCGCGGTGGAAACGCTGTCAGGAGACATGGCGGTGCTGCGCGGGCTAGACAAGATCTCGGGTGCCGTGGGCGACATCGAGGTCCGCATGGGCGGCACCGGTCGATATGGGCACATGCTGGTTGAGGTGTCCGAGTGTCGGTATCCGACGGCCAATCCGTCAGGCGACGCTTACGCCTATCTGACCATCCGGCAGGACGGGGCCGATGCACCGGTCTTTCAGGGTTGGATGATTGCCAGCGCCCCGGCACTGAACGCGCTTGATCACGCGCGCTATGACATCTGGCTGTTGCGCTGCACCAGCTCCTGAGGCGCGGGCACCGCGCCCGGCGCGTCAAAATCGGTCTTCAGCGCCAGTGCGGGCGCCAGAATACGGTGATAGTCGCGGCGGCTGATCTCGACCGCCCCAAGGCTGGCCAGATGGTCGGTCAGAAACTGCGCATCAAAAAGCCCATAGCCGGCGACGTTCAGCCGGTCGACCAGATAGGCCAGCGCCACCTTGGACGCATCGGTGCGGTGCGAAAACATGCTTTCGCCGAAAAACGCGCCCCCCAAGGACACACCGTAAACGCCGCCCGCCAAGTGCCCGTTGGCCCAGACCTCGGCCGAATGGGCGCGGCCTTGGGCATGAAGCTGGCCGCAGAGATCCTCGATCTGGTTGTTGATCCAGGTCTCGGCCCGGTTGGCGCAAGCGGTGACAACATTGCTGAAAGCCTGATCAAAGGTGACGTCGAATTGTTCCGCCAGAATGCGCCGTCTGAGCGATCGGGAAATGTGAAAACCGTCAAGCGGTAGGATACCCCGTTGGCGCGGATCGACCCAGAATAGTTCGGGGTCGTCACGGCGCTCGGCCATGGGGAATATGCCGCTGGCGTAGGCGTTGAGCAATATCTCGGGCGTCAGCATGAAATCCTGCATGGCTGGGATCTAGGTCACAGATGGACCGGCGTTAAGCATATGACAGGCATTGCGCCGCGTTTCACGCGTCGCCCGCGCAGCGCGGGGCCAGCCACTCGCGCTCCCCACAGTAATCCCTCAGTGTCTGATTCAAAACTCTACGCATGATTACAATGCCTTGCAATTTTACGCGTGAGGGTTCTGATATGTGCAACGAGTATCCATGCCTGTGAACTTGCGATGGATTTTTCCCAATCTTTGGCCAATCGCCGGCAGC
>JAKZRT010000049.1:0-18974 GCA_047518005.1 Brevirhabdus sp. | reverse complement strand
CTCGTCCGAAACTGGCGGCGAAGTGTCGATCTGCGGCTGGACGAAGCTCATGAGCGCGCGCGCCTTTCGAGGGTCTTCGGGCCAATCTGGCCCGAATTTCCGCGACATGCGAGTGGAAACTTCCCGCCCGAAGCGACTTTTCTACGCGTCATCTATACAGACCCTCGCGCTTGGGTGCGACGCGTCGCCAAAACGGCCATGAGTGCGAACCGCAGCCGACATTTTTCAGTGGCGCGGTGCCCGGTCCCAGGAACGAATACGCGACGACGCTCGCGCGATGTGGACCAGCGCCCCAAGGGTCAGCGCAATCGATATGCCATAGAGCCAGCGATAGGCGTCAGACGGTATCGCCGACCCCTCGGGGATATTCGGTGGCAGCGTGCCCGCTTGACCGATCAGCCAGAGATTGGCCAGGATCAACCCAAGCGGGGTCAGAAGCACCGCCCATTTCATCACCAAGGCCAACGGCCCGTCGCTGGCCATGATCTAATTTTCCCTGTGAAGCGCCGCGGTGTTAATGATTGGATACTCCTGACGCCCTGTCGCAGAATTACAAAGAACCGCTGGCAGCCTTCCCGAGGCTTTTGGGCGGGCCGAAAAACTTGAGTCAAGGCAGATACGTTTACGTCAGGTGCCGGATCAATGAAAATGCGGCAAGTGCGATCAGCAGCGACAGACAGAAGGGGCGATAATAGCGTTCCCACCTTGGCGTGAAAAGGCGTTGACCCAGCCAGACGCCTGCCGAGGTTGGCACGATCAGGGCAAACGCGCGCAGGGCGGCGGATTTGTCCATGACGCCGAATGCGAGAAGGTAGAAAAACGACCCAAAGCTGCCCAGAAACAGGAACAGCACCAGGGTGCCGCGCATCGAGCGGGCCGGATCGTTACGCGCGAGTACATAAAGCGCCACCACCATACCGCCGATATGCGCAAGCCCACTGACGATCCCGGCCAGAAAGCCGGCAAAGAAGGTGCCGCTGGGCGAGGCCAGAAAGGCCAGCCGCAATCGGGCAAGTTGAGAAACCGACAGGCCCACAACCAACCCCAAAGCAATGGTTTTCGATGTGGCGACCGGCAAGGTGGTGGTCAGCCACAGCCCCAACGGCCATCCCAGGTAAGAGCCTGCTGAAAGGGTGTAGGCCGCACGCCGGTCGGCGTCGCGAAAGCCGCCGCGCAGCATGATCACGCTGGCGGCCAGTTCCAGCCACCACAACACCGGGATCAGTTCCACCGGCGGCAGGAAGGCCACGGCGGTTGCCATCACCAGGGCCGAGAGGGCAAAACCGGCAAACCCGCGCACAATTCCGGCCGCAAAACAAATGGCCGCGATCGCGGCAAGCGCTTGACTGGAAAGGCCCAGCGCCCCGGTCACGTCGGCGGCCCTGCCGCAACCTGGGCCTGGACCGCCGTAACCCCGATCATGTGCAACACGTCGGCTTGGGTGCAGCCCCGCGACAGGTCGTTGGCGGGGCGCGCAAGCCCCTGCAGCACCGGGCCGATGGCCGTGGTGCCGCCAATGCGCTGGGCGATCTTATAGCCGATGTTTCCCGCCTCGAGGTTGGGGAAGATGAACACATTGGCCGCTCCGGCAACGGCAGAATTCGGGGCCTTGGCGGCACCGACGCCCGGATCGAAAGCGGCGTCAAACTGCATTTCGCCATCGAGCGCGAGATCGGGGTTGGCGGCCTGGGCGATGCGCGTAGCCTCGGCCACTTTGGTCACCAGCGCGTGCCGCGCCGAGCCTTTGGTCGAAAAACTCAGCATGGCGACGCGCGGAGTGTCGCCGACCAGCACCGCAAAGGACCGGGCCGAGGCCAACGCGATATCGGCCATGGCTGGCGCGTCGGGGTCAACAACCAAAGCGCAATCCGAGAAGATCAGCGTGCGGGCGGGTCGGGCGTCGGACCCGTCCAGCACCATCAAGAAGAACGACGACACCAGTGCCGTTTCGGGGGCCGGGCCGATGACCTGAAGGGCGGTGCGCACGACGTCCGCCGTGGTGTTCGCCGCGCCACCAACCGTGCCCGCCGCGTGGCCTTTGCGGACAAGCATTGCGGCGTAGGTCAGGGGCTCTGCCGCGACCCGGGCTGCGACGTCCGCGCTGACACCCTTGTGTTGGCGCGCCGCATGATACATGGCCGCGAAATCGTCGGTCAGCGCGCTGGTTGCGGGATCGTGAATGGCGATGCGCGCGGCCTCGGCCCCGCCCGCATCCGTCAGCGCCCGCGCCACCGCGACCTGATCGCCGACCAAAATGATACAGGCGATGCCGCGCCGCGCCGCAGCGACCGCGGCATGGGCCACGCGCGGGTCTGCGCCCTCGCTGAGCGCAATGGTGGCGGGCCGCCCGTCGATACCGCTGGCGGCCCGCGCAAGGATGGTTTCAAGCGGATGCAAGGCCGGGGCGATCAGCCTGCCATGTCGGCGGCATTGATGCCCGCCACGGCAACCGGGTTTTTCATCGCGTCGCGGCGGAACGGCTCGCCCAGTTCCTGGTTGATCATCGCCTCGATCAGCGTGGTCTTGCCCGCCTTTTGATCCTTGATCGCCTGATCGAGCGCCGCCGTCAGCTCGTCCATGGTCCGCGCCACGACGCCTTGCAGGCCGCAGGCCTTGGCGATCCCGGCAAAGCTGACCGCCTCGTCCAGCTCGGTGCCGACAAAGTTGTCGTCAAACCACAGGGTCGAATTGCGCTTTTCCGCGCCCCATTGGTAATTACGGAACACGATCTGCGTGATCGCGGGCCATTCGCCGCGCCCGATGGCGGTCAGTTCGGTGACCGCGATGCCGAAAGCGCCGTCGCCCGAAAAGCCGACAACCGGCACATCGGGGCAGCCGATTTTGGCGCCGACAACGGCGGGCAGGCCATAGCCGCAGGGGCCAAACAGGCCAGGGGCCAGGTATTTGCGGCCCGCCTCGAACGACGGATAGGCGTTGCCGATGGCGCAGTTGTTGCCGATGTCGGATGATATGATCGCCTCTTTGGGCAGCGCCGATTGGATCGCCCGCCAGGCCATGCGGGGGCTCATCCATTCGGGCTTGGCGGCGCGGGCGCGTTGGTTCCAGGTGGTGCCCGGATCGTCGTCTTCGTGGTCCATCGAAGAAAGCGCCTGCGCCCAGGCCGATTTGGTCTGGGCGATGGTGTTCTTGCGGTCGGTCCGGCCAACATCGCCAGCATCCTCGGTGAGCCGCGCCAGAATGCCTTCGGCCACCTTCTTGGCGTCGCCGACGATGCCCACGGCAACCGGTTTGGTCAGGCCAATCCGATCCGCGTTGATATCGACCTGAATGATCTTGGCACCTGTCGGCCAGTAATCGATGCCGTAACCCGGCAGGGTCGAAAACGGGTTGAGCCGGGTACCGAGCGCCAGCACCACATCGGCCTGGGCGATCAGCTCCATCCCGGCTTTCGAGCCGTTGTACCCAAGCGTGCCCGCGAAAAGCGGGTGCGACCCGGGGAAGGCGTCGTTGTGCTGATAGCCGCAGGCGACCGGCGCATCGAGCCGCTCGGCCAACGCCATCGAGGCCGGGATCGCGCCGCCGATAACCACACCCGCACCGTTCAGGATCACCGGAAATTTTGCCGACGACAACAGGGCTGCGGCCTGGTCAAGCGCCGCATCGCCGCCCGAGGGACGTTCAAACTCGACGATCTTCGGAAGTTCGATGTCGATCACTTGCGTGAAATAATCGCGCGGTACGTTGATCTGGGCCGGGGCCGAGGCCCGCTTGGCCTGCATGATCACCCGGTTCAGAACCTCGGCCATGCGCGACGGGTCGCGGACCTCTTCCTGATACGCCACGCAATCGGCAAAGATATTCATCTGTTCCATTTCCTGAAAGCCACCCTGACCGATGGTCTTGTTGGCCGCCTGCGGCGTGACCAGCAACAGCGGCGTGTGGTTCCAGTAAGCGGTTTTGACCGGGGTCACGAAATTGGTGATGCCAGGGCCGTTCTGGGCAATCATCATCGACATCTTGCCGGTGGCACGGGTATAGCCGTCGGCCATCATCCCGCCCGAGCCTTCGTGGGCACAATCCCAGAACGTGATACCGGCCTTGCCGAAAATGTCCGAGACCGGCATCATTGCCGACCCGATTATGCCAAAGGCATGTTTGATGCCGTGCATTTGCAGGGTTTTGACAAAAGCCTCTTCGGTGGTCATTTTCATCGGTTGGGGTCCTTTATGGTGCTCTGTCGGCGCGCGGTGGCTGGCAGGCGAAAAATTTCCGGGTGCGCCCCGAAATGGGGATGCAGTGCGTTACCTAACAATGGCACCGAATGTGCGTTAGGGCCAGATCGGTTGTGCGCCTATGTCCAGCGATTGCGGTTGCGCCGACCCGGCGCATTGATCGTCTGGCGCGGTTTTTTACGAAGGGACGATCAGATGGACCGCAGCATGATCCGGCTGGCGCTGGTGCTTGGGTTTTTGTCGCTAGCGGGGCCTTTCGCGATTGACATGTATCTTCCCGCCCTGCCCGAAATGGCGCTGGAACTGGGCGCGACCCAGGCGGTGGCGCAAAGCACGCTGACCGCTTATTTCATCACCTTCGGGCTGGCGCAGATGATCTATGGCCCCTGGGCCGATCAGGTCGGGAGGCGGCGACCGATTTTTGTCGGCATGGGGCTTTTCGTGATCGGCTCGCTGGGGGCGGCTACAGCGCAGAGCGTGGAAACGCTGATCGCCTGGCGGGCGCTGCAGGGCGCGGGCGGCGCGGTCGCGATGGTGGTGCCGCGCGCCATCATCCGCGATGTGCACACCGGACCGCAAGGCGCGCGGCTGATGGCGATGATCATGTTGGTGATCTCGGTCTCGCCGATGATAGCCCCCCTGACCGGCAGCGCGGTGATAGCGGTTGCGGGCTGGCGCGCGATCTTCGGCGTTCTGTGCCTGGCGGCGCTGGCCAGTGTCATTCTGACTGCGACCATGCTGCCCGAGACCCATCCGCCCGAAGCGCGGGTCAGGGTCGCGCCACGCCGCATGTTGCGCGATATGGGCAGTCTGCTCAGGCATCGCGAATTCATGGGACTGACGTTTCTAGGGGGTCTTGGCACGGCCAGTTTCTTTCTCTTCCTGGCCACCGCGCCGTTCGTTTACACCGGGGAATTCGGGCTGAGCACAACCGGATTTGCGGTCGCCTTCGCGATCAATGCGGTCGGCTTTTTCTCGGCCTCGCAGGCCGCCGGGCCGCTGGGCGCTCGGCTGGGAATGGGCCGTGTTGTGCGGCTGGGGTGTATCGGGTTCTGCACCGCGGTGGTCGCGCTTTGGCTGGTGGCTATGGCGGGCTTTGCAACGCTGCCGGTGGTGGTCGGGTTTCTCTTTGCCGCCAACGCCGGGCTCGGGCTGGTGATCCCCTCGGTGATGGTCATGGCGCTGGACGATCAGGGGCGCATCGCCGGGCTGGCATCGTCGCTGGGCGGAACTTTGCAGATGGTGACCGGCGGGCTGGCGATTGTCCTGGCCGGGCCGTTTTTTGATGGAACCACCTTGCCGATGGTTACGGCGATTGCCCTCTGCGGGCTTGGAGTTCTGGCGCTGGCCGGGCTGACCGTCGGGATGCGGGACGCCAAGGCCGCGTAATTCTGCGGCAGGCGAGCCCGACCTCAGGTCATTTCGCGCATCGTCTCGGCGATCAGGGCTATGCCTTTGTCGATCCGGGCTGCCGGAATCGAGGAATAGGCCAGTCGGAAAAACCGCTTTGGCGCTGGCGCGGAGGTAAAGAACGGCGCGCCGGGCTCGATCAGCACGCTTTTTTCGCGCAGGGCCCGATCCAGCGCGCGCGTGTCAATCGCTGCCGGCGCCTCCATCCACAGCGACGACCCGCCAAAGGTGCCGCTGCCCGCCACGCTCAGCCCGTGCCGCCGGATGGCGCGGTCCATCGCGCGGCGGCGGTCCTCGAACGCCTGGCCCATGCGTCGCACCAGGGCGTCGTAATGGCCGAGCGACAGGAAATAGGCGGCGGTGCGCTGGATATGTCCGGGCGGGTGGCGCAGGATGGTCGACCGCAGCGCGCGGGCCTCGCGGATGAACGGCGCCGATCCGACCAGATAACCCAGCCTGAGACCCGGAAAGAGCGATTTGGAAAACGAGCCCACATAAATCACCCGGCCTTCGCGGTCGAGCGATTTCAGCGCCGGCAGGGCTGGCTGCAGGAACGACATCTCGACCTCGTAATCATCCTCGACGATCAGCATGTCGTCCTCGGATGCCCGACGCAAAAGCGCGTGTCGCCGCTCGAGCGGCATCGTCGCGGTGGTCGGGCACTGGTGCGAGGGCGTGGTGAAAACCACATCCGCGTTGCGCGACAGCGCCTCGGGCGGCAGGCCATCCTGATCGACCGGGATCGAGGTCAGGTGACACCGGGACTGGCTGAGAATGGCGCGCAGGTTGGGATAGCACGGGTCTTCGATGGCGGCTGTACGCCGCTGTGTCAAAAGAACCTGCGCCGCCAGCCACAGCGCGTTCTGCGCGCCCATGGTGACCAGTATTTCATCGGCGCGCGCCAGAATGCCGCGCCGCGGCAGGATATGGCGCGCGATGAACTCGACCAATTTTGGGTCGTCGGTGTCGAATTTATCGCCGGTCAGTGCGTCAAAGTCGCGCTGCCCCAGCGCCTGCAGGGCACACAGCCGCCAGTTTTGCCGGTCAAACAGGTCTTCGTCGGCCTGCCCGTAGATAAACGGATATCGGAACCTGCGCCAGTCCAACGGTTTGTCGATCGACGGAAGCCCCTGAAATCGCTGGCCGATCGCCCGAGACCAATCGACCGCGTCGTTGCGTTTGGGGCTGGGGTCGAATTGCGGCGGCTGGGGCGCATTTTCGGATACGAAATAGCCCGACCGCCCGCGCGAGGTCAGATAGTCATCGGCCAGAAGTTCGTTATAGGCCAGCGTGACGGTGATCCGGCTGACGCCGAGATGCTTGGCCAGGCGCCTGGAAGACGGCAGTTTTTCAGCTCGGCGAAAGCGCCCCGACAGAATGCCTTCGGCCACGATCGACTGGACCTGCTGCTGCAGCGTCCCCTGGAATGCGGGGTCCAGGAAAAAGGTTTCTTCCGAGACGGCCATCTGGCACCAAAATCACGACGATCTGGACCTACGGTGTCACGGCGACCGCGAAATGAAAAGGCCGGGCACCCGAATCGCTGCCTCGCGTGAGCGCGTCGCGGCTAGGCAGGTTAATTGTCTGAGGGTTGCTGCCCCGATCCGCCGAAAGGCGGGGTCACGGGCAGTAATTTTCAACGCCAAGAAATAATCGGCAATCGCCCGCTGTCGTACTTCCAAAAACCCTCGCGAAGTAACAGCGGCAGCGCCGCCTTGGTGCGTGGCGGCGCGCCAAGCGCGGCGCAATCGGTCGTCATGCGCTGCAGACGCTCAATTTACCGGGCGCTCCGGTCAGCTGAAAACCTTGGTCAGGGCCTTGTCGACGGCATCGGTGATCGCGTCGATATCGTCAGCGGTGGCGATCAGGGCCGGGCTGAAGCACAGCGTGTTGTTCAACCCCGGCACCGACCGGTTGGTGGCCCCGATAATGACACCCTGGGCGCTGCAATCGGCGACCACGGCCTGAACCGCTTTTTCGTCGACCGGCTCTTTGGTGGTGCGGTCGGCAACCAGCTCGGCCCCGCAAAACAGGCCCTTGCCGCGAACGTCACCGATCACGCGGTGTTTTTCCATCAGTGCGTTCAGATTGTCGACCATCCGCTCGCCCATGGCGGTGGTGTTGGCCAGCAGGCCTTCCTCTTCGATGATCGCCATGTTCTCCAGCGCCGCCGCCGGACCCGCCGTGCAACCGCCGAAGGTCGAAATGTCGCGGAAATAGTTTATCGGATCGTCGGCGTTCGATTTGAACATCTCAAAAATCTTTTCCGTAGTCACTGTGACCGAAATCGCGGCATAGCCCGAGGCCAAGCCTTTGGCTATGGTCACAAAATCTGGCTGGACGCCGTAATGCTGATAGCCAAACCAGGCCCCCGTCCGTCCGACGCCGCAGACAACTTCGTCGAGATGCAGCAGAATTTCGTACTTGGTGCAAATTTCCTGCACCCGGTCCCAATATCCTTCCGGCGGCGGGATCACACCGCCACCTGCGGTCACCGGTTCCAGGCACAGCAGGCCGATCTCGTCCGCGCCCTCGCGCAGGATCACCTCCTCGATGGCATCCGCGGCGCGCTGGCCATAGTTTTCCACGTCCCACTGGGCCCGGTATTCCAGGCAATGCGGCACCTCGACGAAACCTGGCGTGAAGGGGCCGTAATTGGCGTTGCGCTGTTGTTGACCGCCGGCTGACAAAGTGGCGATCGTGGTTCCGTGATAATCGCGGTCGCGGTAGAGGATCTTGGTCTTCTTGCCGCCATAGTGCTGGTGCCCGATTTGGCGCACCATTTTGTACACTTTCTCGTTCGCCTCGGACCCCGAGTTCGAATAATAGACCCGGCTCAACCCAGGCATCTTTGCCAGCAGCCGCTCGGAGAATTGCGAGCCCGGGATCGACCCGGCGGACTGGCTGAAGTAATTCATCTTGACCAGTTGCGCGCGCACCGCGTCAGCGATCCGTTCACGACCGTAACCAACGTTAACGGTCCAGACCCCGCCCGAAACAGCGTCGATATACTCCTTGCCGGTAGCGTCCCACACATTGATTCCCCGGCCCTCGACAATGATTCGCGGGTCGTTCGTCTCGAGCGGCTTGTGTTGCAATAGATGGTGCCAGATATGGGCGCGGTCGGCCTCGATGATCGCGGACATGTCGTTCGGAGCAATGGTGGTTTCCATCGGCGCTATCCCAAATGTGAATTCTCGGAGATCGGCGCGCCTGCGCGCGCACGTTGCTGCAGAGTATCACACCACGGACAATGCGGGCGCGATAGGGCCAGATTGCAGGCCAGTATGATTCCAAGTGCAGCAAAGGGTTTGTCAGCCGCGCGTGGGGCCGCCCCCCTGCGACAGCCCTGGTCCTGATCCGGCCAACGGCAGAGGCCCAGGGGCATCCGAGGGTTGGAATGCCTGCGGCGCGAATGCCCGGGTTGTGAATTTCCGGTCTTTGTCCAATAAGTGACCGCCTGCCACGGCAGGTTCCGCCCCCCAAGCCCGAGCTCGCGAGCCGCAAATGCACATGCCCCTTCCCCTGACCCGCGACCTGGTGTTGATCGGCGGCGGGCACGCGCATGCCCTGGTGCTGAGGGCCTGGGGCATGAACCCCTTGCCCGGCGCGCGCCTGACGTTGATCGACCCCAGTGCGACCGTGGCATATACCGGGATGCTGCCGGGATATGTCGCGGGGCACTACACCCGCGACGCGCTGAGCATCGACCTGGACCGGCTGACGCGGTTCGCCGGGGCGCGGTTCATTCGCGCACCCGCACTTGGGATCGACGTCGAGCGCCAGCAGATACGCCTGCCCGACCGACCGCCCGTGGAATTCGACCTGGCCTCGGTTGACGTCGGCGTGACCGCCGACCTGCCCGGGGTGCCAGGGTTTGCAGCGTTTGGGGTTCCGGCGCGGCCCCTGCCGCGTTTCGTCGACCGTTGGGATGCGTTTCTGGCGCAAGTTGCGGCGGGCGACGTGGCACCCGCGGCCGCGGTCGCAGGGGCCGGACTTGGCGGGGTCGAGCTGGCCTTGTCGATGCACCGCGCGCTGACGCACCTGGGCCGTGGCGAGCCGCAGATAACCCTGGTCGAGGCCGCTTCACCATTGTCGTCGCTATCGCTGCGCGCGGCGCGGAACCTGATCGCCGAATTGGCCAAGCGCGGTATCGATTTGCGCGCACCGCTTGAGGTCAGCGAGGTCACCGAAGTGGCAGTTACATTGTCGGATGGCAGCACTGTCGCGTCCGCCTTTACCGTGGCCGCCACCGGCGCGCAGCCGCACAAGTGGCTGAACGAGACCGGATTGACCGATGATGCCGGGTTTCTGCCGGTCGATGCCTGTCT
The DNA here is from genome assembly GCA_047518005.1 of Brevirhabdus sp. Lineage (GTDB taxonomy): Bacteria > Pseudomonadota > Alphaproteobacteria > Rhodobacterales > Rhodobacteraceae > JAKZRT01. Next base: position 9,040 of record JAKZRT010000049.1, on the reverse strand, counting down.
GCGGTCGAGGCGCAGCGATACGATATTTGCGGCCGGTGACAGCGCCGCATTCGCAAGCCCGCCGCTGCCCAAGGCCGGGGTTTTTGCGGTTCGCCAAGCGCCAGTTCTTTTTGACAATCTACGCGCCGCTCTGGCTGGCACGGCGCTGCGCCCCTATCGCCCGCAGCGGGATTTTCTGAAACTTATCTCGCTTGGTGACCGGCGGGCCCTGGGCGAAAAGGGCGGCCTGTCGGTGAAAGGCGGCTGGGTCTGGCGGGTCAAGGACCGGATAGACCGGCGTTTCATGGCAAAACTGACCGACTTGCCGGCGATGGACCCGGTTCAGGTTCCGCAGGTCGCGGCGGCTGGTTTGGTCGAGGAGTTGGGCAGCGGCCAGCCGCTGTGTGGGGGGTGTGGATCCAAAGTTGACCCGGCCGCGCTGAGATCAGTGCTGGGCCGAATGGACGCGCCGGTTCGGGACGATGTCCGGCGCTTGCCCGGCGACGACGCGGCCGAACTGCTTATCGGCGGCGCACGGCAGGTTATCACCACAGACCACCTGCGCGCTGTCACCGCCGATCCTTACGCGATGGCGCGCATCACCGCGATCCATGCCTTGGGGGATATCTGGGCCATGGGGGCCGAACCCCAGTCGGCGCTGATCAGCGTTACGCTGCCGCCGATGTCGACGCGCCTGCAGGCGCGCACCCTGGCCGAGATCATGGACGGAGCGACCCGCACGATGACCGATGCCGGCGCGGATATCGCTGGTGGGCACACCACCCAGGGTGCCGAGATGACCATCGGGTTTTCGCTGACCGGGCTGGCGGGTCCGCGCACAATAACGCTTGGCGGCGGGAAAGCCGGTGATGGCCTGATCCTGACCCAAGCGATCGGTTCCGGCGCGATATTGGCCGCAGCAATGGCGCAAAAGACGCAGGCCGAATGGGTCGATGCCGCTTATCAGGCGATGCTGATGCCACAGGGCAGGGCCGCCCGGATTCTGGCCGGGGCGCATGCGATGACCGATGTCACCGGATTTGGCCTTGCCGGGCATCTTTTGAACATTGCGCGCGCTTCCGGTGTCCGGGCGCGGCTGCGGCTTGACGCAGTGCCGTTGCTGGCCGGCGCGGTCGAAGTGTCGCAAATGGGGGTTCGATCAACGCTGACCAATGGCAATCGCGCCGATCAAGCGCCGCAGATTTCCGGCCGCAGCGATGGTCCGGTCTTTGATCTGCTTTTTGACCCGCAAACTGCCGGCGGGCTTTTGGCGGCGGTCGATAGGGCGCAGGCCGGGGCGTTATTGGACCAATTGACCGACGCGGGTTATGCATCTCAGAGTGTCGGTGAGCTGGTCGAGGGACCGCCGGGGATTGACGTGGTCTAGAGGCGAGTTCCCAATCGGTTGTTCACGTCCATCCCTGACCTGGTCGCGCTGACCGTTAACTCGCGGCCACCGTCTCGTTCATTTTCGCGGCGACGTCTTCGGCGGCCCGCGCCAGTGCTGCCGGATCAAGCGAATGCAGCGCGATGGTACCGAGCCGGGCAACGTCGGGTTTGCGGGGCCTGGCATTGGCGCGACGATAGCCCGGATCATAGTGATCTTCGATCAGGGCGCGGATCAGGGTCAAATGATCGGCCTCGCCTGCCAGGGTCAGCCAGTGGTCGATCTTTTGCTTACCGTGAAAGGGTGTCAGGGCCCTGATCGTTGCCTCGAGACGGACGCTGTCTTCGGCAATTTCGTGATAGGTTCTGAGCGTATATTGGGTTCGCGCCGCGACCGGCGCAGTCAGCGTCAAACGCGGTGCCGCACACATTGCCTTCCACAGCGACGGCGGCAGGATACGGGCCCCGACCTTGCTGGATTCCGCCTCGATCAGCACCGGTTTTGACGGGTTCATCGCGCCAAGCGCCGCGGCAAGATGGGTTTCGAACATTTTCTGGGCGGGCTGGTCCGCAGCGACCGATCCGAAGATCGACCCGCGATGGCGCGCCAGACCTTCCAGATCCAGCGTCTGGTGGCCAAGCGCGTCGATCCGGTGCAGGATTTCGGTCTTGGCGGTGCCGGTGTTCCCATCAAGAAGCACGACGCGGTGCGGCAGCGGGCGGTCATAGAGATAGGCTTTTACCAACCGGCGGTATGACCGGTAGCCACCCAAAAGCGTGTCCACGGACCAGCCAATCTGGCGCAGGATCGTTGCGACCGACCCAGACCGCTGACCGCCACGCCAGCAATAGATAAGCGGTCGCCAACTGCCGGGTTTGTCGCAGAGCGCAGTGTCCAGATGGTGGGCCACATTGCGCGCCACCATCGCCGCGCCGCGCACGCGCGCCAGAAACCGGCTTTGCTTGACATAGATGGTGCCGATCTGGGCGCGCTGCGGGTCGTCGAGGGCGGGCAGGTTGATGGCACCGGGGATATGGTCTTCGGCAAACTCAGCTGGCGAACGGACGTCGATAATGGTGTCAAATGGGGGACGCTTGCGCGCGCCAATCGGCAGTAACTCGTAGACCATGGCGGTGACGCTATCCGATAAAAAGCCACGATGACAGGCCGCACACAAAGACGTTACTCGTATCCCGTCATCTCGAGATACCCCACGCCCTGGTGCGAGCCTTGGACCCGAACCGGCCCTTCCCAGTACCCGAAAAACACGCCAGTCCGGGCGCCGGGATTGATCGCGCGGGCCTCAAGATCAAGATCAAGCGCGGGGACCTCGATCCGCCAATGAACGGGATCGGGGCCGTCGCCGAGCGGCGTGATTTGCAGGTCGCTTCCGGTCAGGTTTCGGTGCGCGCCATCCGGCCCGATCCACGTGCCAAAGACAAAGATGTTGGCCCGGTCGCGCACCCGCGCCGCCATCAGCCGCGTGCCATCGTGCAACGTCAGGGCCAGCCAGTCCCAGCCCAGCTGGTCTGGCGCTATCGACTGACTGGACCATTCGTGATCAAACCAGGCGGTGCCCTGCACGCGGACCCGACCCTTTGGCGTGCTGATCCAACCTTGGGCCGCGAGAAACGGCCGTGAATAATAGTGGCTCGCGTGGCCTGCGGTGGATTTGACCGAATATCCGCCCTGCCCATGCAGGACCGGGCTGCCCGTATCGGTCAGGGCAAGCTCGAAGGCAAATCCGTCACCGTTGGCCGTCACCGCGGTGTCGGTCAGGGTCCAATCGTCGATCCAGGCGGCAAAGGGCGCGGCCTCGGTGCCGGCCTGCCCGGTGCCGCCGCGGGCGAATATCTCGGAAAACCGGTGGTCGGTTGCCGAAGTCAGCGCCGCGTGCCCCATCCAGACTTGCGGGCTTTGCCAACCTTGCGCGGCCGCTTCGACTTCGGGTGCCCGCGCGGTGCGAAACAGCGTCCACTGCACACCGAAATCGCGACCCGACCCGTCGCGCAGGTTGGCGGTCAGATACCACCATTCGACCCGGAACATCGGATGCGGTCCGTGGTCTTGGGGAAAATCCATTTGATGCGACGGATCGGCTTGCGCATAGCCCTCGGCGGGCTCGCCAAGACCGGCATAGCCCTGTGCGCGCGCCGCATCTGCCGCCAGCACCGCGGCGCAGAGCAGAATCCAGGCCCTAGCGCGCAACGGAAAACACCTGCGACAATCGCGCCGGGGTCAGCCGGGCCAGCCGCCATGCGGGCCAGGCCGCCGAGGCAAGTGCTGCAAGCGCGGCAAGCCCTGCCAGCCGGACCCAGTCGAGCGGGAAGAGATGCAACGGCAGCCGCCAGCCAAAGGCCTGGGCGTTGATCTGGGTCAAAAGAACCCAGGCCAACACCAGACCGACCGGCAGCGCATAGGCAAAGGTGAAGCCCGCCAGCGCCAGCGCCCGAACGAGCTCCAGCCGCGCCAGATGGCCCCGGCTCAGCCCGACCGCCCAGACCGGGGCAAGCTGGGGCAGCCGCATGGCCGAGAGCGTCAGGAGGCTGGTCAGAATGGCAAGGCCCGCCACGCCGAGCGTCAGCACGTTAAGCGCCGCCGTGACGGTGAACGTCCGTTCAAAGACACCAAGCGAAAAGGCGCGAATGGTGGCGCGGTCGGTGACTGCGCCCGCTGGCAGGCCGAAGTCTTGCGCCAGGGCACGGCGCAGGTCGGTTGCGCGGTCTGGATCTATCACCACACCATGGCGCAGGCGCGAGACATCAGGAAATCGGCTGACCAGCGTTTCCAGGCCCAGGATCAACTGCGCTTGCGCGTTGCCATAGTCCGCATAGATGCCCGCGACCTGCGGCGCCCAGTCGGGCCCAAGCGCCAGCGCATCGCCCAGGCCCAGCCCGAACCAGCGTGCCGTCTGTTCGCTGACCAGCACCGACTGGTCATCATGCAGCGCCTTCCATACGCCCGGTTGCGCCGCAAGCATCGGCCAGCGCTCGCGATAGGCACGGTGATCGGCGACGCCGTAGATCTCGGCAGGACGCCCGAAAAGCACCTGATCGACATGCCAGATCGGCAAAACCGCGTCGACGCGCGGGGCCAGCCAGACCCGCAGGCGCGCGGCCTCGGCCTCGGACCGCGCGGTGATGTTCAGGTCCGACACCAGGCGCTGGTCGAGCCAGCCGTCGAAGGTCTGGCGAAAACTGGCCACCATAGTGCCCACGCCGATATTGGCGGCAAGCGCCAGCATCAGCGCCATCAGCGCCAGCCTCAGCCCCGGCACCTGTTGCGCGGTGTCGGCCCAGAACCATTGGGCCAGCGGCCCTCTGGCACCGCGCGACAGAGCCGCGACGGTCAGCCCCAGAACCAATGGCAAGATCAGCGCCGTCCCCAGCATCAGCCCGCCGAGCAGCGCGAAGCCGGCGATCAGCCCGGAACCCCATGCGCCGATTGCCAGCCCGGCCAGCACCAGCGCCGCCCCGAGGCCAGCCAGCCGGACGGCGTTGCGCCGGTCGGCCCGCGCCCAGGCCCGCGGCATGGCGGCGGCCAGCAGCGGCAGGCGCGACAGCCGCCAGAAGCTCTGCGCGCCCGCGACCGCGGTGCCGCCAAGTGCCAAGGCCAGCCCGCCGGCCACCCATTCGGCCCTGAGCGTCAGGCCGCCGGAAACCGGCGCGCCGTAAAGCCCGCGCAGCGTCGCCGCGACATCGGGTAAAAGCGCCGCCGCCACCAGATAGCCCAGCCCCAGCCCCAAAAGCGCGGCCAGAAGGGCGATCACGGCAAGCTCGGCGGCGGCCAGCGCGACAAGATCGGCCAGCGGCAGGCCAAGCGCGCGCAGGGTGCGAAACACCGGGCGGCGTTCCTCGAACGCCAGGCCGATGCCGCCGTGCAGGATGAAAAGTCCGACCGCGAAAGAAAGGAACCCGAAAGCGGTCAGGTTCAGATGAAAGCTTTGGGTCAGGCCGCGGATGTCGGTGTCCTCGGGTGCCGGGATCAGGGCAAAGCGCGGCGGCACCGGGGCGGGCGGCTCGCCGGTCAGTTCCAGTCGCGAGATCGGGGCATTCGCGGGCAAAAGCCGGGCGGCCACCGCGACATCGGTGATGACCAGCCGCGGCATCATGTCAGACCGGGTGACGAGCGGCGGAAGCCCAGGCTGACCGGACAATGCAGCGGCCGTTTCCGGTCCGGCGATCAGAAATTCGGTCGCCCCCAGCCACGGGCCCGCCGGACCGTCGCCGGTCGGCGTCAAACGCGCGGCCAACGGATGCGTGAACGGGTCGATGCCGCGCAGGGTAACCCACGTGCCACCCAGCCTGACGCGGCCCTCGAGAACCGGTGTCACCGGCCAGCCGGTGCGCCGGAGCCGGGCAAAATCGGTGATGGTCAGCGCCAGGCCGTCTGCTGCAACCAGCGCTGGCAGGCCTGCGGTGCGCGCGATGTCGGCCGCGCGGTCGTAGCCTGCGCGGGCCTCGACATTGATCGCCTGCACCCCGGACCAGAGCGCAGTCGCCAGCGCCAGCCCCAGGATCAGCGTCGCCAACTGACCGGGCCGCCGACGCCAGTGCGAAACCAGCGCGCCAAGCGCGGCGCGCCTCATTGCAGGCGCCCGCCGCTGAGGTGCAGCCGCCGGTCGAGCCGGGCGGCCAGCCGTTCGGAATGGGTGGCCATGATCAGCCCGGCATCGTTCTCGGCTACCAGGCCGAGCATCAGATCAATCGTCGCGTCACCGGTGTCCTGATCGAGGTTACCGGTCGGTTCGTCGGCCAGCACCAGCGCCGGGCGCGCGGCCAGCGCCCGCCCTATGGCAAGCCGCTGCTGCTGACCACCGGACAGGTCTTCGGGGTATTTCGCCAGATGCCCGTCCAGCCCCAGACTACGCGCCAGCGTTGCGCAATGAACGGGGTCATAGCGCCCGGCAAGACGGGCCTGAAAGGCCAGATTATCGCCCGCGTTCAGCGACGGGATCAGGTTGTACTGCTGAAAGACGATGCCGATATTCTGGCGCCTGAGCGCCGCCAGTCCGGGCTCGCTGAGCGTAGCGGTATCGATCCCGTCGATGGTCAGGCGACCCGCGTCGGGCGTGTCGAGCGCCGCGAGAATGTGGATCAGCGTGCTTTTCCCGCTGCCCGATTCGCCGGTCAACGCCAGGCATTCGCCGGCGCGCAGCGTCAGGGACACACCCACCAGAACCGCGAGATCGCCAAAGGTTTTCGCGAGATTTTCCGCCTCAAGCAGCATCGGGCGGGTCGCTGTCTTTGGCACCGCGCGTTGCGCGCGTCGCGGCGGGCGAGCGGCGCTGCCCCTCGCGCTCCCCGAAGTATTTGGAAAACAGTGAAGTGGGGGCGTGGCCAGCGGACATCAGCTTTTCTCGATCGGCGGGTATCGATAGCGGGCGGCGGCGACAGTCCAGTCCATGTGGTTGCGCACGTACTGCTGGCTGGCGTCGGCGGGCGGGTTCCAGTCCCAGTGCGCGGTGGCCCCGGCCTGCATCGCGCCGTGCACCGCGCGGCGCTGTTTCTGGGTGGCGATGATCTGGGCGCGCAGGGCGGTGCTGTCCCATCTTTCGGCCACTTCTGCGGCGAAGGCGGCGGCGGGTTCGGCGTAATCGGGGTGCGCGGCCAAGTTGGTGCGTTCGCCCGGGTCGGCTGCCAGATCGTACAGCTGGGGCGGGTCGGGGTCGCAGTGGATGTATTTTAGATCGCCGCGGCGGATCATGAAGACAGGATGCCCGGCCATTTCGGCGCAATATTCGCCGATCGCTTCGCTGACCGGGTCGGTGCCGCCGGTGGCCAGCGGCCAGAGCGATCGCCCGTCAATCGGCTGGCCCAGTTCGGGTTGATCGGGCCCCGCGATATCCAGCAGCGTTGGCAGAATATCGACCAGCGAAACGGCGTTGGGGGCCGTGCCCTTCGCCACGCCGGGGCCGGCGATTACCAATGGCACACGCGCGGAGTGCTCGAAGAAATTCATTTTGTACCAGAGCCCGCGTTCGCCCAGCATATCGCCGTGATCGGCGGTGACGATGACCACTGTGTTGTCGATCTGGCCGATCTCGTCCAAAGTTCGGACCAGTTGACCGATCTTGCTGTCAAAAAAGCTGACGTTGGCGTAATAGGCGCGCCGCGCGCGGCGGACTTCTTCGTCGCTCAGCGCGACGGTCGATGCTTCGATCCCGTCCATCACCCGGCGCGAAAACGGGTCCTGATCAGCGGGTGCAATGACATGCGCGGGCATGTCGATATCGGCGTCGTCGTAAAGGTCCCACCATTCGGGCCGCGCGACATAGGGGTCGTGCGGGTGGATGAAGCTGGCGACCAAGCACCACGGACTGGTGCCGTCGCGCGCATAGTCGAATAGCTTGCGCCGCGCGGCAAAGGCGACCTCGTCATCATAGTCGATCTGGAACGTGGCCTGAGCAACGCCGCTTTCCTTAACGGTCGCCATGTTGTGGTACCACTTGTCGATGCGTTCGTCGGGCAGCTCCCAGTCAGGGGTCCAGGCATAGTCGGAAGGATAAATGTCGGTTGTCACGCGTTCCTCGAACCCGTGCAGCTGATCGGGGCCGACGAAATGCATCTTGCCGCTGAGGCAGGTGCGATAGCCCATCAGTTTCAGGTAATGGGCGAAGGTCGGGATCGCGGCGGGAAATTCGCTGGCATTATCATAGGCCGCGATGCGGCTGATCAACTGACCGGACATGAACGAAAATCGTGACGGCGCGCACAGCGGCGAGTTGCAATAGGCCGCATCGAACCGCATGCCGCGCGCCGTCAATGCGTCGAGGTGCGGGGTTTTGACAACTGGGTGGCCGTAAGCCCCGGTGAACTGCGGAGCCAGCTGGTCTGCCATGATCACAAGGATGTTCGGTTTGGGCATGGAAGCGATGCCTTTCGGACGGAGGTTGGATCAATCTCTGTTGGCTGGATGGCAACTTGGCAATCCCTCGTCATTTGTGCCGATCAGGTTTCTTTTGGATAAGGCGCGTGATCGGGGCGGCCAATAACGCAAAAATTCTGTGAATAAAGGACAAATCAGCGTTTTTTTTGGGGGGTGTATCCCGCCAGAATCCCAGAATCTGGCGCTGGGTTCAAGCGCTAACAGCCCGTTGATGAAGTCAGCACTGGACGCAAGCGGCCTGGTCTGATTCTTTGATGTTCTGATTTGACCGGGGGATTCGGCGATGGCGATGGGACAGCAGAAGGATCGTCAGGGGGACTTGATGGTGAGTTGGGCGGAGATGCCGCGCTCGCCGGGCCATGTGTTTTACGACCGCCTGCAGTCGGTGCTGATCGAGGGCGGGTTCGACGGTTTCGCCGAGGCGGCCTGCCAGCCCTATTACGCGGCCAGGATGGGGGCGCCATCGGTGCCGCCCGGGCGCTACTTCCGCATGCACCTGGTGGGCTACTTCGAGGGCATCGACTCAGAGCGTGGTCTGGAGTGGCGTTGCTCGGATTCCCTGTCGCTTCGGGAGTTCCTGCGGCTTGAGAACCGGGAGCGGGTGCCGGACCATTCCTGGCTGTCACGGACCCGCACGCGCCTGCCTCATGAAGTTCACACGGCGATCTTCGACTGGGTTCTGGCGCTGATTGCCGAAGCAGGTCTGGTCAAGGGCGATCGTATCGGGGTGGATGCCTCGACCATGGAGGCCAACGCGGCGCTGCGCAACATCGTGCGAAGGGACAC
>JAKZRT010000048.1:0-6021 GCA_047518005.1 Brevirhabdus sp. | reverse complement strand
TTTTCAGCCTTCCGAGATCTAACCGATGACGCTTAAAGCAAGGTTGAGTGCCTGCGCCCCGGTTGATCCGGTGGCTTTGATATCTGCTCTGCGTTGCCGCATTTTTCCGCCCGCTGGACGGTTACATCAACGATACTGCGCCGGCACGGTCAGGTAAACCGCGAAGCGCAATATTTTGGGGTATCTGCGGGCCAGGCTACTATCTGTCGACAATCCGCTCTATTCAGCGGCGTCTAGTGCCGCGAAATAATTGCTGAGGTAGGCCGCAAGATCGTCGCGCAGATCGTCGCGCGCCAGGGCGAAAGAAATGTTCGCCTGCAAGAACCCCGACTTTGATCCACAGTCGAACCGCTGCCCGTTGAACCGAAACCCGTTCACGCCTCGGCCCTTTGAAATGTCCTCGGCAATGGCATCGGTCAATTGAATTTCACCACCCGCGCCAGATCGCATTTTGTGCAGGTTCTGCAGGATGCTGGGGGTCAGGATATAACGGCCGATTACGGCCAGATTGGACGGGGCCGCGCCCGGCGCAGGTTTTTCGACCATGCCCTGAACTTGGACCAGCCGGCCAACCGAATTTGCGACATCGAGAATGCCATATTCACTGGTCTGATCGGCAGGTACTTCCATAGTCGCGACCATGTTCTGGCCAGTTTCCTGGAAGGCTTCGACCATTTGCTGCAAGCAGGGAACATCTGCCGCAATCACATCGTCAGGCAGAATAACCGCAAAGGGTTCATCCCCGATCAGGCGTCGGGCGCACCACACTGCATGTCCCAGACCAAGCGCTTTGTGCTGGCGAACATAAGCGATCGCACCCGATTCCATGTTCGTGTCCTTGAGGACCTGGAGCAAATCCGTTTTGCCGGCTTTGCGCAGCGCCGATTCCAGAACCGGGGCAATGTCAAAGTAATCCTCCAGCGCGCCCTTGCCCCGCGAGGTGACAAAGATGAATTCTTTGATGCCGGCAGCGCGAGCCTCGTCGATCGCGTACTGGATCAGCGAGCGATCCACCAAGGTCATGATTTCCTTGGGAATAGATTTGGTGGCCGGCAGAAACCTCGTGCCCAGACCGGCGACCGGAAAAATAGCCTTGGTAACCTTTGATTTCATGCGCGACCGACGCCCTTGCTTGCTGCCGTTGTCCGGTTGGGAAGGCAGTACCAGGTAATAATTTCACCCTCGCGCATCGTGGTACGCCCGATCTCGCTTTGATCGCAAGTCACAAACCCACCGCAGGGTTACGATATGGCGCGATCCGTTGCATCTCTACCGCTTGGCGCTCGTCCAGCGAATATCGCTTTATCAACGGCCCGGTTCGCAACGAACGCCCCAACAAGCCGCCCTTCTGTTCCCAGTAACCGCCCTGGGTAAACCGCAAATGGTGGTATCTTGCGCCTCTCGAGACGATCAAACATGTGATCACAAAACCCTGCTCGGCAAGTTCCTGGGCTTGTACCTTCAGGTCTCCTGCCCGGCTTTGCGGTCCGTAAACCATTCTGTGATCACACACTCGCGAACCCGGAAAACGTGCGAAATCATGGGCTTTGCCCGCTGCTGGCGGATATTGCTCAACTTGGCGCGTCAGCCCCTCGTCGTAACCTTCCAGCAGGGTTGCTGTCAGAAATTCGACATTGCGCGGCTCGATCCGCCCATCCACCATCATCGCCACAAGCCGGCGACGCTGTGCAACTTTCACCTCTTCGCGCGCCCGCGCCCATTTGCGGGATTGCAGGTATTTCTTGTGAAAAACCGCCGTACTGGCGCCGATCTGGTACAGCGTCCGCGGCGTCCGGTCGCGGCGGCGGCGTTCGGATGGGGCCGAAAAATGGACGACACGCGCCCGCGGCACAATCGCGGTCAGAAGTCCGGCGCGAGCGATCCGCATGTTCAGGTCGCTTTCCTCGTGCAGAAAGTGAAATGCCGGGTCAAAGCCACCCAGATCGGCCAAAACCGACCGCCTGATCGCCATGTTCGTGCCCTGGGTCCTGATTGCCCGTTGGCCCGGCTCGGCGGGTAAAACGACCGTCTCCTCGCTTTGCATTTCAATCGGGTGATCCCACCCTTCGCGGTCAACCGACAAAGCGCCCCATTGCAATGAAAACCCGTTTCTTCCAACCACATAACCGCCAGATGCCGCAACGTTCGAGGCGTTGAACGGCTGGGTCAGATAGTCCAGCCAGGTGGGTTCTGGTACCGCATCATCATCGATGAACGCTATAACTTCGCCCGCCGCCGCCGCGACCCCAAGGTTGCGCGCAACCGCGATATTGGGTACGTCAAAGGCAACGCTGCGAATTGGCTCTGCGGGCGCAACACGTCTCAAGGCATCCGTGTCGGCCACCACAATCACTTCAAAGTTCGGATAATAAAGCTGCGATATCGCCCTAAGGCATATCGCGAGCCGCTCGGGGCGGTGTCGGCTGACCACCACCACAGAGACCGGTCTGTGGCTCACCTTATTCCCATGTCGACCAACATCGCCTCGATCCGGGGCACGTCTTGGGGGTTGTTCAGTTCCCAAAACTGGCGGCCACGCGCCTGCACCTCGACACAGAGAACCCGGCGCCCCTGTTCGAGAAACCGCAGTTGTTCAAGCCCCTCAAGCCGCTCCAGCGGGCCAATCGGCCACCCGATGTAATCCCTCAGCGCTGCGGGCCGATAGGCGTAAATCCCGACGTGGTGGAACACCGGCGTTGTCTCTGCCTCCAGATCGGGCGTTTCCGGCATGAACGGGATGATTTCTTTCGAAAAGTACAGCGCCTGTCGGTCTTCACCGAAAACTGCGGTGGTCCCCCCCACCCGCCCCGCTGCACGGTCCTCCAAAAAACCCGCCAGGATCGCGCCATCGCACCGCAAAACCGGGGTCGCCATATCGGCCTCGGGGTTCGCGGCCAAACCCTTCACCAGGTCTTCGACAAACCAGGCCGGGGTCAGCGGCGCGTCGCCCTGAAAATTGACGACGATGTCAATGTCCGGCCCCAGCGCCGCCAAGGCTTCTCCACAGCGTTCTGTGCCGTTCTGGCACGCCGACGAAGTCATGATCACATCGGCACCGAACCCCGCCGCGGCTTCGGCAATCCGCGCGTCATCGGTTGCAACCGACACGCGCGATATTCCCGAAACAGCGCGCGCGGCCTCGAAACTGCGCTGGATTAGGGTCTTTTTATCACCCCCGGCCCCGGTAAGCGTCACCAAAGGCTTGCCCGGATATCGGGACGAGGAAAATCGCGCCGGAATAACAATTGCAACGTTCAAGGGCCCTATCCTTTGATCAGTTCGACGCCCGGCGCGCAGGCGATGAAAAACCCGTTCCGGTACCCCGGCTTGCCATAGGCAAAGGGATGGTGGGTCTCGAAATCCACCATTCTGCCACCCGCGGCGCGCAAAACCGCGTCGCCCGCGGCGGTATCCCATTCCATTGTCGGCCCAAGGCGCGGGTAAAGATGCGCAGCACCGGTGGCAACCAGGCAAAACTTCAACGACGACCCGGCCGAGGTGAAATCGCGCACCCGATAGCGGGCGATATAGTCGTCGGTCGCCTTGTCACGGTGCGACTTGGACGCCACCACCATCAACCCGCTGTCATCTGGCCACGACGCCGCAATCGGACGGGTCGCACCCGCAATATCAGTGTCTAATTCACCCAATTCTTCGATCGCCTGCCCGGCTGTGTTGGTCATGAAAAGCCGTCGCTGTGCGGGCGAAAAGACCGCCCCACGGGTCGGTATGCGGCTTTCGACCAGCGCTATATTGACCGTGAAATCTTTGCCGCGACGGATGAATTCCTTGGTCCCATCCAGCGGATCGACGATAATAAATGTCTCGGCAACGACCGCGTGCGTGTGTGCCTGCTCTTCGGTCACTACGGGAATGTCGGGAAAGGCCGCCGCCAGCCCGGCGGCGATGATCGCGTCCGCGGCCTCGTCGGCATGCGTCACCGGACTTTTGTCGGCCTTCAGGCGCACATCTGCGTCACCCCGATCAAACACCTCCATGATCGCGGTGCCGGCCGACAGGCAAAGTCGGCGAAATTCGGTCTCGATCAGGGCGTAATCCAAGGCGTCCTCCGGCGGGCGATTGTCAGGCTCTGGCGACCTCTTTATGATATACCGATAATCCTTGGGCAAGAATTCCGATGTAGGAACCCACAAAACCCCATTGGGCAGGCCAGATGTTTGTCGCGCACCGCGAAAAATCAAAATTTACCGCCGCGTTCATATTTCTGGAGGTGGTCTATTTCGGCGTGGTCCGGTCGCTTCGGCGCACCGATGGCAATGCAATCATTGGTCTGATCAAAAGCATCGCCCAGACGATTGTCATGGTGATGGTGTTTTTCATCATGCTCTCGTTGCTCGGTATGCGCGGCATGGCGGTGCGCGGTGATTATTTTCTCTACCTCGCGTCGGGCGTCTATCTTTTCATGACCCACGTCAAAACCGCCGCATCGATTGCCGGGTCCGAGGGCCCGACATCGCCGATGATGTAGCATGCGCCGATGAACACGCTGGTGGCGATCCTGTCGGCGGCCATCGGGTCGCTTTATATTCAGGTGCTGGCCGGCGTTGTCTTGCTGTTCGGCTATCACGCCGCGTGGAGGCCGGTGACCATCGACGACCCCATCGGACTTATGAAAATGGTCGTCCTGGCCTGGTATACCGGCATCGGTGTGGGCCTGATCGTACTGGCGATCAAGCCGTGGTTTCCCGGCGTCGCGGGAACCGTGAACACGATCTATACGCGCATCAATCTGTTTGCCTCGGGCAAGATGGTATTGGGCAATTCGCTGCCGTTCACCATGCTGCCGTTTTTTGTCTGGAACCCGCTCTTTCACATCATCGACCAGGCGCGCGGGTCAATCTTTATCAACTACAACCCGCATTTTTCCAACACGGCTTATCCGTTTTATATCGGCACCGTCCTGATCATGATCGGCGTCATCGCCGAGGGCTACACCCGCCGCCACGCCTCGCTCAGCTGGTACGCAAAACGGTGAAGTCTGCCCCTATGGCTGTTAGTCCGGCAAGAATACCGGCTGTCAAAAGTATCATTCCCAGGCATAAGACGATAACGCCTACCGCGATGTCGTTCTCAACTGAACGCTTCCACCCAAGCAGAATGGCCAGAGCCCAGCGCATCAAGGCACCACCGCTTGCGATCCCGGCAACGGCAATAACTAGATCCCCTGAATTCATCGTTGTCCCCAAGTGTAAATTCGTATTTAGTCAATTTTAGCCATATTGGCTGTTCTTGACTACCTTAATAGGCATATTGTGATATAGTGGCCGCATTTTCTGGATTGAATGCAACATATTGTTGACATTTGTCCACCATGTGCCAAATAGTGGGTAAAACCGCCAAACCCAAACACCCAGAATGAAATATTTGAGGTCAACATGAGCGAAAACGTTGTTGAACTGGCTGCCCACTCGGCGGCCGACGTACGTCGAAAAATGGCGACACTGGGGCTTAGCGATAGTGAGGCCGCAGAAATTTCCGGATTGTCGCGAACCACAATTTCGAAGCTAAAGAACGGTAAGAAGACATCAGAACGCGTTCGTGGTATATTGTTACGTTCGCTGCGCGGCGATGCGAAAGAAAGGGGTCTCTCTCTTCCCGGAGCGGCAGTCGTTCTTGATACAGAATCAGGGTTTGAGTGGCCGGATGATGACGTCGAAATGATCCATTTGGTTGCAAAAACCGCCGCGAGCCTACGTGGTGCATTAGAAGAATTGGGTATAAGGGCCTACCTTAATCCACACCAATTTTCTTATGCAGATTTTTCACAGATACAACGCCTCTGCGAGTTGGCTGGAAGTGAAGCTAGGACCATCGCACGAAAAGTCAGCTAGATTTTCGTGAATTGGCCAGTTGGTCACATCACCACCCGCAAAGTCACGTTGATCCGCCCGCCCTCGGGCAGCAACCGCGACGAGCCCCACCTGATCCGGTCGATCCCGTGGTAGGTCAGGCGCGCATCGCCGCCCATGACCACCACAGCCCCCGAGGCCAGCCATAGCG
>JAKZRT010000047.1:0-21975 GCA_047518005.1 Brevirhabdus sp. | reverse complement strand
GCCTATTCTGTTGAAAAACTCTTCTTGATTTGCGGTCCATTCGCTGATTCAATTTCCTTATCGAAGTGGGGGAGATAGCGATGTTAGGACCAAAGCAGGAGGCGCAAGGCGCGTTGTTTTATGAGTTCTCGATAGACGACCATGTTCCGAAAGATCATCTTCTGCGCTCGATCGATCGCTTTGTGAATCTGTCAGACATCCGCCAGCATCTGGCTCCTTTCTACAGCACCACAGGCCGCCCCTCGATTGATCCTGAACTGCTGATCCGCATGCTGTTGGTTGGATATTGCTTGGGCATCCGGTCTGAGCGGCGGCTCTGCGAAGAGGTCCATCTGAACTTGGCGTATCGTTGGTTTTGCCGCCTCGATCTGACGGACCAGGTGCCAGACCATTCCACCTTTTCCAAGAACCGTCATGGCCGTTTCCGGGATAGTGATCTGTTGCGCCATCTGTTCGAGACGACCGTCGCGCGGTGCATCGCCGAAGGCCTAGTCAGCGGCCAGCGCTTTGCAGCTGATGCCAGTCTGATAGAGGCAGACGCGAACAAACAGAACTCAACGGCCAAGGAAGACTGGGACAGCAGCAAGATCAATCTCAACGATGCGCCACGCGCTGTGCGGGAGTATCTGGGTGTGCTTGATGAAGCCGCCTTCGGCGCGGCAACGACGGTTGAACCCAAGTTCACATCCCATTCTGATCCATCCAGCCAGTGGACCGCAGCCCGCAAGGGCCCCGCATTCTTTGCCTATTCAACGAACTACCTGATCGATACGGATCACGCCGTTATTGTGGATGTTGAGGCAACGCGGTCGATCCGGCAGGCAGAAGTCGGGTCCGTGCGTACGATGCTGGATCGGGTCAAAGGCAAGTTTGATTTGGACCCTGAACGCATCATCGCGGATACAGCTTACGGGTCCGGCCCGATGCTCGGATGGCTCGTGGATCGCGGCATCGCCCCGCACATCCCGGTGATTGATAAGGCTGGTCGCACAGACGGAACATGGAGCCGTGCTGATTTTGAGTGGGACGCTGGGAACAACCAATACATCTGCCCAGAAGGTGAAGCGCTCAAGCAATTCCGCCGGAACTATTCTGATCCGAACAGGGGGCCAGACGGCAAGGGCGTCGCCAAGTATCAGGCATTGAAACTGACTTGTCAGTCCTGTCCTTCAAAGCCGAAGTGCTGCCCGAATGCAGACGCTCGCAAGATCACGCGTGAAGAGCACGAAGATGCCCGCCAGGTTGCCCGCGACATCGCCAAAACCAAACAATACACCGTCTCAATGAGGTTGCGGAAGAAGGTCGAAATGCTCTTCGCCCACCTCAAACGCATTCTCGGGTTAGGTCGGCTTCGATTACGTGGCCCATGCGGCGCAAAAGACGAATTCCTCCTCGCCGCAACCGCCCAAAATCTCAGAAAGTTAGCGAAGATCTTCCCTGCACCGCAGAAACCACGAACAGCCTGACCAGAAAGGCGCTCCGGCTCTCATTCAGCCGCCACTTTCCGCACCCGCAACACGTTGTTTTTCCACAGAATCAGCCCAAAGCTGACCTTCGCCGCAACGAGAACGAACGGCGACAAAGGGCCGTTCATTTCAATTCCGGAAGGACTCTTGACGCACGTGAAGCGTAACTAACTGCATTGGATTTGAATCCGTGCCACGTTAGTTGTTACACCGGGACCAGATTTCGTTTTCGCCTGAACGTTACGCGTCACTTCCCCACATTCCACCGGACTTTGTCGCCGGGCGGCACAGTACTGACGATATCGCCGAACCTGGAGGTGGGTGCAGCTTTCTCCGCCCGGCCTGGCCTGCGCCGACAACGAGGGTGTTTACTTTGGTCATATGCCTTTGTTTAATTGCCGAATGTGTCGGGCCAGGGAACGGCATTTGGGACAATTCAGCAAGCGTTAGGGATTTGTGCGTGTCTGGCCACGCTAATTGCTCTTGCACGACAACTGACAGGACCGCGAAATCAAGGGTCGTTGGTTGACCCCCCATCAGGGCAGGAGTAAACCGCCCTAGACAGGTCATTTTGGGCCCCGGACCGCGATTGGGAGAGACGATTGGACGAGCTTCTGAGAGATTACCTCCCGATCCTTGTTTTTCTGGCGATCTCGATTGGCCTTGGGGTGGTGCTGATCCTGGCGGCCGCAGTCATCGCTGTGCGCAACCCGGACCCCGAAAAGGTCAGCGCCTATGAATGCGGGTTTAACGCCTTTGACGATGCGCGGATGAAGTTCGACGTGCGGTTTTACCTGGTTGCCATCCTGTTCATCATATTCGACCTCGAAGTCGCCTTCCTCTTCCCCTGGGCGGTCGCTTTCAAGGACCTGACAGCCGTCGGGTTCTGGTCGATGATGATCTTCCTGGCGGTCCTGACCGTTGGGTTTGCCTATGAGTGGAAGAAGGGGGCGTTGGAATGGGAGTGAGCACCGCGCCCAACACCGCCGCGCCTGATCGCGAGGTTCAGGCGACCGAGTTCAATCGAGCCTTGCAGGACAAGGGGTTTCTGCTGACTTCGACCGAAGGCATCATCAACTGGGCGCGCACCGGGTCGCTTCACTGGATGACCTTTGGGCTGGCTTGTTGCGCGGTCGAGATGATGCACACAGCCATGCCGCGCTATGACATGGAACGTTTCGGCACCGCCCCGCGCGCGTCGCCCCGCCAGTCGGACCTGATGATCGTGGCCGGTACGCTGACCAACAAGATGGCGCCGGCGCTCAGGAAGGTCTACGACCAGATGCCCGAGCCGCGCTATGTGATCTCGATGGGATCCTGTGCCAACGGCGGCGGTTATTACCATTACAGTTATTCGGTGGTGCGCGGTTGCGACCGGATCGTGCCGGTCGACATCTATGTGCCCGGCTGCCCACCAACCGCCGAGGCGCTTTTGTACGGCATCCTGCAATTGCAGCGCAAGATCCGCCGCACCGGCACCATCGTTCGCTAGGGGGATCCATGTCTGAGGCACTCGAAGAACTTGGGACCCTGATCGAACTGAAACGCTCGGATTGTGTGCTGGGCTGGTCGGTCGATTTCGGCGAGTTGAACATCGACGCGACGCTGAATTCAATCGACGGCTTCATCGACTTTCTCAAATCCGATCCGGCCTGCCGGTTTTCCACGCTGGTCGACATTACGGCGGTCGATTACCCGTCACGGCCCAAGCGGTTCGACGTCGTCTATCACCTGCTGTCGATGTACGCCAACCACCGTATTCGCCTGCGGGTGGCGATCCGCGAGGACGAGATGGTGGCCTCGATCATCGAGGTGCATCCGTCGGCCAACTGGTTCGAGCGCGAGGTTTTCGACATGTTCGGCATCCTGTTTTCCGGTCACCCCGACCTGCGCCGGATACTGACCGATTATGGGTTTCGCGGCCATCCGCTTCGCAAGGATTTCCCGACCACGGGCTATACCGAAGTGCGTTATGACGACGCGCAAAAGCGCGTGGTGTATGAGCCCGTCAAGCTGGTTCAGGAATACCGGCAATTCGATTTCATGTCGCCCTGGGAAGGGGCCGAATACATTCTGCCCGGCGACGAAAAACAGGACGGAGCATCCTGAGCCATGACCGAGCCGGTTCTCATGTATTGCGTGGGTGCTGCGAAAGCCGGCACAAGCTGGTTGCACCGACAATTGTCGGACCACCCCGATTGTCACTTTCGCGCCGTCAAAGAGCTGCATTATTTCAGCAGTTTCGACTGGGATGAGTTGGGTGGAAACATCGCCCGGGTCGAAGCGATCCGCGCGCGGCTGACCGCCGAGGCCGAGGGCGATCTGACCGCCCTGCAATTGGCCAACAAAGTACGCCAGCTTGCGCATGTCGAGCATTACCTGGAGGTTCTGCGTCTGGGGTACGAAGATCGGGACGCCTATCTTGCCTATCTCAATCTCGGGCGCGGCGATGCGCGCGTGGTTGGCGAGATGACGCCGGCCTATTCGCTGTTGGACGAAAGGCGGCTGGGCGCGATGGCCCAGATCACCGATGATGTGCGGTTCATCTATCTGTTGCGCGACCCGGTCGAGCGGCTGTGGAGCCATGTACGCATGATTGCCGGACGGCGTGCGGCGCATCCCGGCGAAGTGGCCGAGCGGGCGGGCAATATTCTTCGCCGGGTGGTGCAGGGCAAGGAAGATCAGATCGCGCGCCGGTCCGATTATGCCGGGGCGCTGGCGCGGCTGTCGGCGGCGATCGACCCGACCCGGCTTTTGGTCGCGATCCATGAGGAAATGTTTTCGGGCGATGCGCTGGCGCGGATCTGCGTCTTTTTGGGGATCTCCCCCAGACCGCCCGAACTGGCGCGTTTCGTGCATGCCGGTCAACCTTTGACGATGTCCGAGCCGCAGCGCGCCATGGCGGCGCATTGGCTGGTGCCGCAATTCGATGCGACGGCCGGGTATCTGGGCGCAATGCCCGGTGCCTGGACCGCAAACCTGACGAGGGTGTAATGATGGACGGCGGCAAGGGCTTTGAAGACGCCCAGACGGGCGAACAGAAAATTCGCAAATTCAACATCAACTTCGGCCCGCAACATCCAGCAGCACATGGGGTTTTGCGGCTGATATTGGAGCTGGACGGCGAGATCGTCGAACGCTGCGACCCGCATATTGGCCTCTTGCATCGCGGTACCGAGAAGCTGATGGAAAGCCGGACGTATTTGCAGAACCTGCCGTATTTCGACCGGCTCGATTATGTGGCCCCGATGAACCAGGAACATGCCTGGTGTCTGGCCATCGAAAAGCTCTGCGGGGTCGAGGTGCCGCGCCGCGGGTCGTTGATCCGCGTGCTTTATTCCGAGATCGGTCGCATCCTGAGCCATCTTCTGAACGTCACCACGCAGGCCATGGACGTCGGCGCGCTGACGCCGCCGCTCTGGGGGTTCGAGGAACGCGAAAAGCTGATGGTGTTTTACGAACGCGCCTGCGGGGCGCGGCTGCACGCGGCCTATTTCCGACCCGGTGGTGTGCATCAGGACCTGCCCGAAAAGCTGATCGATGACATCGAGGAATGGGCGACCCAGTTTCCCAAATGCCTTGACGACATCGACGGGCTTTTGACCGAGAACCGTATTTTCAAGCAGCGCAATGTCGATATTGGCGTGGTGAGCGAGGCGGATATTCTCGACTGGGGGTTTTCGGGGGTGATGGTGCGGGGCTCGGGTTTGGCCTGGGACCTGCGCCGGTCGCAACCCTATGAAGGTTATAACGAATTCGAGTTCCAGATCCCCGTGGGCAAGAACGGCGATTGCTTTGACCGCTATCTGTGCCGCATGGCCGAGATGCGCGAGAGCCTGAAGATCATCCACCAGGCCATCGGCAAGTTGCGCGAAGCCACCGGCGACGTGATGACGCGCGGCAAACTTTCACCGCCGCCACGGGCCGAGATGAAAACCTCGATGGAGGCGCTGATCCACCACTTCAAGCTTTACACCGAGGGCTTCAAGGTGCCCGCGGGCGAGGTATACGTGCCGATCGAGGCCCCCAAAGGCGAGTTTGGCGTCTATCTGGTGGCCGACGGGTCGAACAAACCCTACCGCGCCAAAATCCGCGCGCCGGGGTTCTTGCACCTGCAGGCGATGGATTTCATCGCCAGCGGCCACATGCTGGCCGATGTGGCGGCGATAATCGGGACCTTGGATGTGGTGTTTGGGGAGATTGACCGGTGATTTTAGCCCCTCTTTGGGTAAATTTAATTGCGGTGGTCGCGGGCGTTGCTTTTTCACTCCGAGCGATTTTTGGAGGCTGGCGAAAATCCCTTCAAGTTTCAGAGTTACTTAGTAGCCATCGCGCTCCTAGGGGGAGCGATGGGCTTATTTGCTTATATCAAATGGCATTGGGTGCTAGCGCTGTTGGTGCTTTGTGGAGTCGTAGGCGGTATTGGTTCTTTCTCGCTTGGCAACAAAACTAAGCGAATCGCTTGGGTTGGCCCTGTGGCTTTGTTTGGTAATTGGGCTCTTCAATACTATGAATTTTACCGGGAATCCTAAGAATGCTTCGCCGTTTTCACCACACTCAACCCGAAAGCTTTGCCTTTACCGCCGCAAATGCGGCTTGGGCCGGGGCGCAGATATCGAAATACCCCGAGGGGCGTCAGGCCAGTGCGATCATCCCGCTTTTGTGGCGGGCGCAGGAGCAAGAGGGGTGGCTATCGCAGCCAGCCATCGAGACGATCGCCGATATGCTGGGGCTGGCCTATATCCGGGCGCTGGAAGTGGCGTCGTTTTACTTCATGTTCCAGATGGCCCCGGTTGGGTCGCTGGCCAATATCCAGATATGCGGCACCACGTCGTGCATGATCTGCGGGGCCGAGGACCTGGTGTCAGTCTGTAAGGACAAGATTGCGGCGACGCCCCATACGCTGAGCGAGGACGGCAAGTTTTCGTGGGAAGAGGTCGAATGTCTGGGTGCCTGCGCAAATGCGCCGATGGCCCAGATCGGCAAGGATTATTACGAGGACCTCACGGTCGAACGCTTGAGCGAGATCATCGACGATCTGGCGGCGGGCAAGGTGCCCGTGCCGGGGCCGCAGAACGGGCGCTATGCGGCCGAGCCAATTGGCGGGCTGACCTCGTTGGCCGAGCACGAGGCCGGGCGCGCCAAGTATAACGCGAGCGTTCAGCTGGCGACTGATCTGGGCGAGACCATCAAGCGCATCGACGGGTCCGAGGTGCCTCTGGTCGCACCATGGCCGCCGCAGGGTGCCACCGCGCAGACCAATGACAAGGGTGCGTGATGGCCGCCCGCGATCACGAAGCGGTTTTGTCCGCACGGGCCCGGATGGTCGCCGTTGTTATCGTTTTCACTATGGTTCTCTGGATGGGCGGTCAGTGGGTGGGCGCGCAGTCAGGCGTCGCGACGCGGTGGCTATTTCTTCTCGATTTCGCGGCGCTGGCCGCACTTTTCTGGTCGCTGTTCGTGGCCTGGCAAATCTGGCGGCGACGCCGGGAAGCGGATTAAAGGTAAGCCTATGTTGAAAGACCAGGACCGGATCTTTACCAACCTCTACGGCATGCACGACCGCAGCCTTGCCGGTGCCCGGGCGCGCGGGCATTGGGACGGCACCGGTGATCTGATCAAGAAGGGCCGCGACTGGATCGTCGACGAGACCAAGGCCAGCGGCTTGCGCGGACGTGGTGGTGCAGGCTTCCCCACCGGGCTGAAATGGTCGTTCATGCCCAAAGAGAGTGATGGCCGGCCCGCCTATCTGGTGGTCAACGCGGATGAAAGCGAGCCCGGCACCTGCAAGGACCGCGAGATCATGCGCCACGATCCCCACACGCTGATCGAGGGCTGTCTGATCGCCAGTTTCGGCATGGGCGCGCATCACTGCTATATCTACATTCGCGGCGAATTTATCCGCGAGAAAGAGGCGCTGCAGGCCGCGATTGACGAGGCTTACGGCGCCGGTCTTGTCGGCCCGAACGCCGCCGGGTCGGGCTGGGATTTCGACATTTTCCTGCACCACGGGGCGGGGGCCTATATTTGCGGCGAGGAAACAGCACTTTTGGAAAGCCTTGAGGGCCGCAAGGGAATGCCGCGCATGAAACCGCCGTTCCCGGCCGGTGCGGGGCTTTACGGCTGTCCGACCACGGTCAACAATGTCGAAAGCATTGCTGTCGTGCCGACAATTCTGCGCCGGGGTGCGGCGTGGTTTGCGGGGTTTGGGCGGCCCAACAACACCGGCACCAAGCTGTTCGCGGTCTCGGGCCACGTCAACCAGCCCTGCGTTGTCGAAGAGGCGATGTCGATTACGTTTCAAGAACTGATCGACAAGCATTGCGGCGGTATTCGCGGCGGCTGGGATAACCTCAAGGCGGTGATCCCCGGCGGGTCATCGGTGCCTTGCCTGCGCGGCGAGCACTGCCGCGAGGCGATCATGGATTTCGATTACCTGCGCGATGCGGGCTCGGGACTGGGCACCGCAGCGGTGATTGTCATGGACCAATCCACCGACATCATCAAGGCGATCTGGCGGCTGGCGAAATTTTACAAGCACGAAAGTTGCGGCCAGTGCACGCCCTGCCGCGAAGGCACCGGGTGGATGATGCGGGTGATGGACCGGCTGGTAACGGGCGAGGCATCGGTCGAGGAAATCGACATGCTGTGGGATGTTTCCAAACAGGTCGAAGGCCATACAATATGTGCGCTTGGCGATGCCGCAGCCTGGCCGATCCAGGGGCTGATCCGCAATTTCCGCGACGAGATCGAGGATCGGATCACGGGCCGGAAGATCGCGGCAGAGTGACAACACGGCCCGAATTTTCGTTGGACACTGCCGAAGGACAACCGAATGCGACATCTTGCCGAACTTAACATCGGTCGTCTGCGGTTCCCGACCGATGACCCCCGCGTGGCAGAGTTCATGGATAATCTCGACCGGATCAACGGGTTGGGCAAGCGGATGCCGGGGTTTGTCTGGATGATGGAGGGATCAGGTGAGCCGCGAACCGGGAATACCGAGAATAATGTCGGCGATGACCCGCAGATGGTGGCCAACCTGACGGTCTGGCAAGATGCGGCGAGCCTGGAGAATTTCACCTTCGGAACGCTGCACAAGCAATTCTACGACCGCCGCGCTGAATGGTTCGAAGTTTTGGGAGAGATGCACTTTGTCCTGTGGCAGGTAGACCCCGGGCATA
Source organism: Brevirhabdus sp. (assembly GCA_047518005.1). Classification (GTDB taxonomy): domain Bacteria; phylum Pseudomonadota; class Alphaproteobacteria; order Rhodobacterales; family Rhodobacteraceae; genus JAKZRT01. The sequence continues at coordinate 13,325 of JAKZRT010000047.1, read as the reverse complement.
GGCCGACCCTGGACGAAGGGCTGGCGCGGCTAAGCCATTTGCGGGCCAGCGGCGACAGTGAATTCGCTTTCGGGTGGACCTGGCTGCGGGCGCGGGAGGGACTGGCCGCGCGGCGGTGCGCGCCGCATCCGGCGGAATAGGGTTTTCATCGGTTCATTTAGATGGTAGGGTGAATGATGCTTGCTGCGCCGTATCAGTGGGGCAAGTCGGCCCGAATGGAAAACTGGAAGGACCCATGAAATGACCCAAGCGCTCGTCCCGTACACCAGCGGAATTCTTGGACTGATCGCCCTGGTGATTATCATCCTGATCCTCGGCCCGCTGGTGGCCGCCAAGAAAGCCGCCGCCAAGGTCAAACCCGGCAGCGAACCTGAGGGATCATATGACGATCCGATTTATCGCTGGCACCGGGCGCATCTGAACGCGGTCGAACATCTGCCCGGTTTCGCGATACCGGCGTTATTGGCTATGTTAATTGGCGTGTCGGCGACGTGGGTAAATGGCCTGATCTGGGGCACGGTCGCTCTGCGTCTGATTTATTCCTTCGTCTACCTGCAAAACATCGGCAAACCGGCGCAAAGCGTGCGGTCGTTCGTCTTCGTCGGGGGCTGGGCTCTGACGGTCATTCTGGTGATACTGATCATCGCCAAAGCGATGTAGGCGCCCGACATACGCAGAGGCGTGCGAAATAGTCGATCACCGCGCGGCCATCACCGCGCGGCAATGCGCGCGATAGAATTTGCTTTGATTTCAAACCACTATGCGGTTGATTAGCGATAACCGGCCCATCAGCGGGCTTTGATATTGATTATCCGGTCGCCAATTGCGCAGTTTGGCCCAGGCTGGGGCAGAAACCAAGCATTGAGCGAGTGAAATGATAGTTATGCGAAACATGTCCATTGCGATTTTGGCCGTATTTCTGGCCAGTTCAGCGCTGGCAGATGACACACGTGTGCCGCTGAACGAAGATGTCCATCTTGAAAACGGATTGTTGCTGGTCTCGGCCTCAAACCAATTGCGCGGTCGCTGCGACGAGGTCTCGTTGCGTTTCTTCAGATCGCTGTCGTTCATGCAGTCGCTTCAGTCGCATGCGCGCGATCTTGGCTATTTGGATGACGAGATTGACGCATACCTGAAAGACAAGACCGAGAAGGCCCGGGTCAAGGCCAGAGCGCGCAGGTACCTCGAAAGTCTGGGGGCCGATTTTGACGACGACGCGACTTTCTGTGCGGTCGTCCGGCAAGAGATCGCGACCGATCATGGGATTGGGCCTTATTTCCGGTTGAATTAGCGCGACGCGTCTTTCGCTATCGGATTTTCGCGACTCTGAATTTGGATTTGCATGCAAAGCCCCGCGGGGGATGCGAGCGAGGAAGGTTATAACCCGCGAATTATCGACGGTTTTTCCACCCTCTAGTGCGTTATTGCGGCCCCAAACCTTGACCCTGCCTTTGTCTCGGGCGATACCGCTTTGATACGGGTGCCACCCTAATTCTGACACCGGTCAGGGCGTCCATTTGAGACCAGCGAATTCGCGCGATTTCCGGGCCATTCCGGGCAGGCGGGCGGAGAACGGCGAGGGCAGGAAATATATGTCCGATCTGCGCAAGATCATCATTGATGACACCGAGGTCGAAGTTGATCCGGCGATGACGCTGATCCAGGCCTGCGAGGTGGCGGGCATCGAAATTCCCAGGTTCTGTTACCACGAGCGGCTGTCGATCGCGGGCAATTGCCGGATGTGCCTGGTCGAGGTCGTTGGCGGACCGCCGAAACCTGCGGCTTCCTGCGCCATGCAGGTGCGCGACCTGCGTCCGGGCCCCGAGGGTGCGCCGCCGGTGGTCAAGACCAACAGCCCGATGGTCAAGAAGGCCCGCGAGGGCGTGATGGAGTTCCTTTTGATCAACCACCCGCTGGATTGCCCGATCTGCGATCAGGGCGGCGAGTGCGACCTGCAGGATCAGGCGATGGCATACGGGGTTGATTTCAGCCGGTTCCGCGAGGCCAAGCGCGCGGTCGATGATCTGGACCTGGGGCCGCTGGTTGAAACCCATATGACGCGGTGCATTTCCTGCACCCGCTGTGTGCGGTTCACGACCGAGGTCGCGGGTATTCACCAGATGGGCCAGACCGGCCGGGGTGAGGACGCCGAGATTACGTCGTATCTGGGTGAGACCTTAAAATCGAATTTGCAAGGCAATATCATCGATCTGTGCCCGGTCGGGGCGCTGGTTTCCAAGCCTTACGCCTTTACCGCGCGGCCCTGGGAGCTGACCAAGACCGAGACCATCGACGTGATGGATGCGCTTGGGTCGTCGATCCGCGTCGACACCAAGGGGCGCGAAGTGATGCGCATTCTGCCGCGCAACCACGACGGCGTGAACGAGGAGTGGATTTCCGACAAGACCCGGTTTGTCTGGGACGGGCTGCGCCGGCAACGGCTGGACCGGCCATATGTCCGCGAAGATGGCATGCTGAGGCCCGCGACCTGGGACGAGGCGCTGACCAAGGCCGCGAACGCCATCAACGGGGCGACGACCCTTGCCGGGCTGGTCGGCGATCTGGCCCCGGTCGAGGCGGCATATGCGCTGAAACAGCTGATCGAAGGGCAGGGCGGATCGGTTGAATGCCGGACAGATGGTGCGAAACTTCCCGTAGGCAACCGGTCGGCATATGTTGGTACTGGCGCGATTGAAGACATCGAAAACGCTGGTGCGATCATGCTGATCGGCACCAACCCAAGGGTTGAGGCGCCGGTGCTGAACGCGCGTATTCGCAAGGCGTGGAGCGCTGGCGCCAAGGTTGGCGTTGTCGGACCCAAGGTCGATCTGAGCTACGACTATTTCCATCTTGGCACCGGACGCGAGGGGCTGACCGCCCTGAACGCCGGCGATAAATCAGATGCGTTGTCACGCAGGACCTATGTGATTGTCGGACAGGGCGCATTGGTCGGCGAAGATGGGGCTGCGGTTCTGTCTCAGGCGATGGCGTTTGCCGATGCAACTGAATCCAAATTCATGGTGCTGCATACCGCCGCCGGGCGGGTTGGTGCGATGGATATCGGCGCGGTCAGCGACGGCGACTGGCGCGGCGCGGATGTGCTCTACAATCTCGGCGCGGACGAGGTCGATATGCCCGAGGGCGCTTTTGTCATCTATCAGGGCAGCCACGGCGACCGGGGCGCGCACCGGGCCGATGTGATCCTGCCGGGGGCCGCCTATACCGAAGAAAACGGGCTTTTCGTCAATACCGAGGGCCGCCCGCAATTGGCCATGCGGGCCGGGTTTGCACCGGGCGAGGCCAAGGAGAACTGGGCCATTCTCAGGGCCCTGTCGGGCGAGCTTGATGCGACCCAGCCCTGGGACAGCCTTGCGGCGCTGCGCGCGGCGCTGACCGAGGCGCATCCGCATCTCGGCCGGATCGACGAGGTTGTGGAAAACGAGTGGCGACCGGTGCCGGGTTTCAAGGTTGAAACCGGTGATTTTGTCAATATTATCAGTGACTTCTATCTTACCAATCCGATTGCGCGCGCCAGTGCGGTGATGGCCGAACTCAGCGCCCTGGCCGCAGGCGCACAGGCGATGGCGGCTGAGTAGGGGCATGGACGAGTTTTTCACCACTACCCTCGGCATTGCCGTGATCATCGTGGCCCAGTGCCTTGCGGTGCTGGGCTTCGTGATGATCTCGCTTTTGTTCCTGGTCTACGGCGACCGCAAGATCTGGGCCGCCGTGCAGATGCGGCGCGGCCCGAACGTTGTGGGGGCCTGGGGTATTTTGCAGTCTGTGGCCGACGCGCTGAAATATGTGGTCAAGGAAATTGTGGTGCCTGCGGGTGCCGATCGCGCGGTATTCCTGATGGCACCACTGGTCAGCTTTGTGCTGGCAATGATCGCCTGGGCCGTCATTCCGTTCCACGAAACCTGGGTGCTGGCCGAGATCAACGTCGCGGTGCTTTACGTCTTCGCGGTGTCGTCGTTGGAAGTTTACGGCGTGATCATGGGTGGCTGGGCATCCAATTCGAAATACGCCTTTCTTGGTGCGCTGCGGTCTGCCGCGCAGATGATTTCATATGAGGTGTCGATCGGCTTTATCATCGTCGGCATCATCATCTCGACCGGCAGCTTGAACTTTGGTGACATCGTCGCCGCACAGGACGGGGCCTACGGGTTCTTCTCGTGGTACTGGCTTCCGCATCTGCCGATGGTGGTGCTGTTCTTTGTCAGCGCACTGGCCGAAACCAACCGCCCGCCGTTCGATTTGCCCGAGGCCGAAAGCGAACTGGTGGCCGGGTATCAGGTCGAATATTCCTCGACGCCGTTCCTTTTGTTCATGGCCGGGGAATATATTGCCATTTTCCTGATGTGCGCGCTGACCAGCCTGCTTTTCTTCGGCGGCTGGCTCAGCCCCATCCCCGGCCTGCCTGACGGGCCGCTGTGGATGATCGGCAAGATGGCGTTCTTCTTTTTCATCTTCGCGATGGTGAAGGCGATCGTGCCGCGCTACCGCTATGACCAATTGATGCGGATCGGCTGGAAAGTGTTCCTGCCACTTTCGCTTGGTTGGGTGGTACTGGTGGCGTTCTTTGCGAAATTCGAAATGTTCGGCGGCGCCTATGCCCGCTGGGCGGTGGGGGGCTGAGTATGCCGGGAAACCAAATCTGGTGGATTATCGCCAAAGCCACTGACGAAGAGTTGTCAGATTCCGTAGGCGACATTCAGTGTAATACGGCTGTCATTCCGTTTGTTGGTGAGTTGGGCGGCGAAGACGATGGCGCCTTCACAAACGAAGAATTTGTCGTATGGCTTCGCGAATTTGCCAAGTCTAACGCTCGTTATCATGTTGTGGGAGCCTAACTAATGAAATGGAATTTCACGCAGTCCTACTATCTTGGTGTAGGCGATGACAAACTGAGTATGCGTGCCACAACGGCCGGTGAATTCGATCTTTCTTCTGGTTCTACTGAGTTGGGGAAATTCAAGGATGAAGTCTTGGCACTGTCCGCGGCAGTTGTCCATTTGCGCACCAAGGGCGGGTATGATGAAGAATTTCTCGATAAAGTATCGCACTTGGCGTTTTGGGATCGCGCGCTCGTGAATGCTACGAAAACAAGGGTAGATTCATGACCCAGTTCGACTATACGCGGGCGGTAAAGTACTTTCTGCTGTTCGACATCATCAAAGGCTTTCGCCTTGGGCTGAAGTATTTCTTCGCCCCCAAGGCGACGCTTAACTATCCCCACGAAAAGGGGCCGCTGAGCCCGCGGTTCAGGGGCGAACACGCGCTGCGCCGCTATCCCAATGGCGAGGAACGCTGTATCGCCTGCAAGCTCTGCGAGGCGATATGTCCGGCGCAGGCGATCACCATCGACGCCGAGCCCCGCGAAGACGGGTCGCGCCGCACCACGCGATACGACATCGACATGACCAAATGCATCTATTGCGGGTTCTGCGAAGAGGCCTGCCCGGTCGATGCGATTGTCGAGGGCCCGAATTTCGAGTTTTCGACCGAGACCCGCGAAGAGCTTTTCTATGACAAGGAAAGGCTGCTTGCCAACGGCGACCGGTGGGAGTCCGAAATTGCCCGCAATCTGGAATTGGATGCCCCGTACCGATGAGCGATGCCAAAAACCCCTTTGATGAGATGATGAAGATGTCCCAGGACTGGGCCAAGGCCATGAACCCAGGCTTTGCGGCGTTTTCGGCGGGTGACATGGAAAGCGCCATGCCGACCATGCCCAAAGAGCTGATGGAAGGTCTGATGGGCAAAACCTTCAACCCCTCGGGGCTGGACGCCAAGACCCGGCTTTTGCTGACGCTGGCGGGGCTGACAGCACAAGGCGCGCAGGCCGAACCCGCCATCCGTTTGACCACGCGCCATGCGCTTGAAGCCGGGGCCAGCCCGCAGGAGGTCAGCGAAACCGTGGCCCTGATGGGTGTCTTTGCGGGACCGGCAGCGATGACAAAGGCGCTGGATCTGGTGGCCGAGGTGCTGAAAGACCATGGAGGAAGCGCCTGATGGGGCTGGCCGATCTTGCCTTTTACCTATTCGCGATCTCGGTGATCGTCGGTGGTTTGCTGACCGTGGTCAGCCGCAATCCGGTGCATTCGGTGCTGTGGCTGATCCTGGCGTTTCTGAGCGCGGCGGGGCTTTTCGTGCTGCTGGGGGCCGAGTTTGTGGCGATGCTGTTGATCATCGTCTATGTCGGCGCGGTCGCGGTGTTGTTCCTGTTCGTGGTCATGATGCTGGACGTGGATTTCGCCGCGCTGAAGGCCGAGATGGTGAAATACATTCCGCTGGCGCTGCTGATCGGCGTGGTGATCCTGATGCAACTGGCGATGGCGCTTGGGGTCTGGCAGGTGGCCGGACAGGCCGAGGCGCTGAGGGCGCAGGTGACGCCAAGCCCAGGTGATGTGCACAACACCGCCGCCCTGGGGCGCATCCTTTACGACGATTACTTCCTGCTGTTCCAGCTGGCGGGCATGATCCTGTTGGTCGCGATGATCGGGGCCATCGTGCTGACGATCCGCCACCGCAAGGACATCAAGCGCCAGGACGTGCTGGCGCAGATGTACCGAGATCCGAAGAAGGCGATGGAGCTTGTCGACGTGAAACCGGGGCAGGGGTTGTGACCGGAATTTTCAAAAAATTCCAGACCCTTCTCTTTTTAAGAGAACGGATACCGGCCGGAGGATTGGGATGATCGGACTTGAACATTACCTGACCGTCGCGGCTGGCCTTTTCGTGATCGGGATTTTCGGGATTTTCCTGAATCGCAAGAACGTCATCATCCTCTTGATGTCGGTCGAACTGATCCTGCTGGCGGTCAACATCAACCTCGTGGCCTTCTCGGCGCATCTGGGCGACCTCGTGGGGCAGGTGTTCACGCTTTTCGTGCTGACTGTCGCCGCCGCCGAGGCCGCCATTGGACTGGCCATTCTGGTCTGTTTCTTCCGCAACCGCGGCACCATCGCGGTCGAAGACGTCAACGTGATGAAGGGCTGAGTTCATGGAAATCATCATCCTGCTCGGGCCCCTGGTCGGTGCCATCATCTGCGGCTTTGGCTGGCGGATCATCGGCGAGGCGGCGGCGATGTGGGTGTCCACGGGCATGCTCTTTCTGGCCTGTGGCCTGAGCTGGATCATTTTCCTGAACTTCGACGGCGAAACCCAACACATTCAGATTTTGCGCTGGATCGAATCGGGCAGCCTTTCCACCGACTGGGCGATCCGGCTGGACCGGCTGACGACGATCATGCTGATCGTGGTAACGACGATCTCGGCGGTGGTTCACCTTTACAGCTTTGGCTATATGGACCACGACCCGCAGTGGCACGAGGGCGAGGTCTATAAGCCGCGATTCTTTGCCTTCCTGTCGTTCTTCACATTCGCCATGCTGGCGCTGGTCACCGCCGACAACCTTGTGCAGATGTTTTTCGGGTGGGAAGGCGTTGGCGTCGCCTCGTACCTGTTGATCGGGTTTTACTATCGCAAGCCCTCGGCCAATGCCGCCGCGATCAAGGCGTTCATCGTCAACCGGATCGGCGATTTCGGCTTTGCACTGGGTATATTCGGGCTGTTCTTTCTGGTCGATTCGATCAAACTGGATGATGTCTTCGCCGCAGCGCCCGATCTGAGCCAGCAATCCATCACCTTCCTCTGGCGCGACTGGGGGGCGGCCAACCTGATCGCGGTGCTGCTGTTCATCGGTGCCATGGGAAAATCGGCGCAGTTCTTTCTGCACACCTGGCTGCCCGACGCGATGGAGGGCCCGACACCGGTCAGCGCCCTGATCCACGCCGCGACCATGGTGACGGCGGGCGTATTTCTGGTCTGCCGCATGTCGCCGCTGTTTGAATACGCGCCCGAGGCCAAGCAAATGGTCGTGTTCTTCGGCGCGCTGACGGCGTTTTTCGCGGCCACCGTGGGGCTGGTGCAAAACGACATCAAGCGGGTGATCGCCTATTCGACCTGTTCGCAATTGGGCTACATGTTCGTGGCCGCCGGTGTCGGCGTCTATTCGGTCGCCATGTTCCACCTGCTGACGCATGCGTTCTTCAAGGCGATGCTGTTTCTGGGTGCCGGGTCGGTGATCCATGCCATGCACCACGAACAAGACATGCGCTTTTACGGGGCGCTGCGCAAAAAGATCCCCTACACGTTCTGGGCGATGATGATCGGGACGCTGGCGATCACCGGAGTCGGCATTCCGCTGACGACCTATGGATTTGCCGGGTTCCTGTCCAAAGACGCGATCGTTGAGAGCGCTTGGGCAGGCACGCAGGGCGGCATGGCCTTTTGGGCGCTGGTCGTGGCGGCGTGCTTCACCAGTTTTTATTCCTGGCGGCTGATGTTCATGACATTTTACGGCAAGGAACGCGGCGACGCCCACACCCACGAGAACACCCACGAAAGCCCCTGGACCATGCTGGTGCCGCTTGGGGTTTTGGCCGTGGGGTCGGTTCTGGCGGGCATGGTCTGGGTCGGGCCGTTCTTTGGCGATCATGACCGGGTCAATGCGTTCTTTGGCATTCCCAGCCACGCAGCGGCAGTGACCCAAGTTGAAGAAACCCAGGCCGCAGACGGCCACGCGGAAGCCGCCGTGGCCGAAGATGCCCACGCCGAAGATACCCACGCGGAAGAGGCTGTGGCCGAAGACGCCCACGACGAAGGCGCGCCGGCCGGCGACGCCCACGACGCCGCGACCGAGACCGCCGAGGTCGATGCCCCGCTTGCGCACCACGAAATACCGCAGGGTGCGATTTTCATGGCCGACGACAACCACGTGATGGACGACGCGCACCACGCGCCGAACTGGGTCAAGGTCAGCCCGTTCGTGGCCATGGTGCTTGGGTTCGCGCTGGCCTGGCTCTTTTATATCCACCGCACCGACCTGCCGGGCAAACTGGCTGCCAACCAACGGCCGCTTTACCTGTTCCTGCTGAACAAATGGTACGTGGACGAGATTTACGAAGTGGTGTTTGTCGAGCCCACGAAGGCGATTGGCCGATTTTTCTGGAAACGCGGTGACGGCACCATGATCGATGGATTCCTGAATGGCGTGGCAATGGGCATCGTCCCATTCTTCACCCGCCTCGCGGGGCGCGCGCAGTCGGGGTATCTGTTCCACTATGCCTTCGCCATGGTGCTGGGGATTGCCTTGCTGATCACCTGGATGGTGATCGCCGGAGGGGCGGGCTGATGGATAATGTTCTGTCGATCATGACCTTCCTGCCGATGGTGGCGGCGCTGGTGCTGGCGCTGTTCCTGCGCGGCGACGACAAGGCCGCCAACCGCAACGCCAAATGGGTGGCGCTGTTCGCCACCTCGGCCACTTTCCTGACCTCGCTCTTCGTGCTGGCGGAATTCGAGCCCGCCGACACCGGGTTCCAGATCGTGGAAGAGGGCAAATGGATATTTGGCCTGACCTACAAGTTGGGCGTCGACGGGATCAGCATCTTGTTCGTGATGCTGACCACGTTCCTGATGCCGCTGGTGATTGCCGCGTGCTGGGATGTTCAAACCCGCGTCAAGGAATTCATGATCGCGTTTCTGGTGTTGGAAACCCTGATGCTGGGCGTGTTCTGTGCGCTTGATCTGGTGCTCTTTTACCTCTTCTTCGAGGCTGGCCTGATCCCGATGTTCCTGATCATCGGCATCTGGGGCGGCAAGGACCGGATTTATGCAGCCTTCAAGTTCTTCCTTTATACCTTCCTCGGTTCGGTCCTGATGCTGGTCGCGATGATCGCGATGTATGTCGACGCCGGGACATCCGATATTCCGACGCTGCTGAACCACCGGTTCGCATCCGAGACTTTCGGCCTTTTGGGGTTCCAGGTCGTGGGCGGCATGCAGACGCTGCTGTGGCTGGCGTTCTTTGCCTCGTTCGCGGTCAAACTGCCGATGTGGCCGGTCCACACGTGGCTGCCCGATGCCCACGTGCAGGCCCCCACGGCGGGGTCGGTGGTGCTGGCCGCGATCTTGTTGAAGATGGGCGGCTATGGCTTTCTGCGCTTCAGCCTGCCGATGTTTCCCGTGGGGTCCGAATTGCTGGCGCCATTCGTATTCTGGCTGAGCGCCATTGCGATTGTCTACACTTCGCTGGTGGCGCTGGTGCAGGAGGATATGAAAAAGCTGATCGCTTATTCGTCGGTGGCGCACATGGGGTATGTGACCATGGGCATATTCGCGGCCAACCAGCAGGGCATCGACGGCGCGATTTTTCAGATGATCAGCCACGGGTTTATCTCGGGCGCACTGTTTATGTGCGTCGGCGTGATCTATGATCGGATGCACACCCGCGACATCGCCGCTTACGGCGGGCTGGTGAACAAGATGCCGGCCTATGCGCTGATCTTCATGCTGTTCACGCTGGCCAACGTCGGTCTGCCGGGCACGTCTGGATTTGTCGGCGAGTTTCTGACCCTGGTCGGCATTTTCAAGGTCAACACCTGGGCGGCGGCGGTGGCGACCAGCGGCGTAATCCTTTCCGCCGGTTATGCGCTGTGGCTTTTCCGCCGGGTGGTGATGGGCGATCTGATCAAGGAAAGCCTGCGGTCAATCACCGATATGAACGCCCGCGAAAAGTGGATTTTCGCCCCGCTTATTGCCATGACCCTTCTTTTGGGCGTCTATCCGGCGCTGGCCATCGACATCATCGGGCCGTCGGTCGCGGCGCTGATCGACGGATATCAAACCGCCCTGCTCGAGGCAGGCGATGCGGTACAGATTGCGCGGAACTGAGCCATGACATCAGCCGATTTCATCATCCTGCTGCCCGAGTTCCTGCTGGCGATCTTTGCCATGGCGGCACTGATCTTTGCGGTCTACACCGGCAAGGACAAAACCGCCGGGCTGCTGACCTGGGCCACGGCGGGTGCGTTTTTGGTGCTGGCGGCGATTATCGTCACGTCCGAGCCGGGCAGCCGCGAGGCCTTTGGCGGCATGTTCGTCGACGACGCATTCGCGCGCTTTGCCAAAGTTGCCGTGCTGCTGTCGGCGGCGCTGATAACGCTGATGAGCCGCGATTATCTGGAAGCCACGGGGCAATTCCACTTTGAATATCCGATCCTGCTGGCGCTGGCGGTGCTGGGCATGATGGTCATGGTGTCGGCCGGTGACCTGATGGCGCTTTACATGGGGCTCGAGTTGCAGTCGCTCAGCCTCTATGTGATCGCGTCGATCCGGCGCGACAGCCTGCGGTCGACCGAAGCAGGGCTGAAATATTTCGTGCTGGGTGCGTTAAGCTCTGGCCTGCTGCTTTACGGCGCCTCGCTGACTTACGGTTTCGCTGGCACCACGTTGTTTGGCGGCATCATCGAGGCCGCCCAGGGCGACGTGCCGCTTGGCTTGCTGTTTGGACTGGTCTTCATCGCCGCTGGTCTGGCGTTCAAGGTCTCGGCAGCACCGTTCCACATGTGGACGCCCGACGTTTATGAAGGTGCGCCGACGCCGGTCACCGCGTTTTTTGCCACCGCCCCCAAGGTTGCGGCCATGTGCCTGTTTGCGCGCGTCCTGCACGATGCCTTTGGCGGTATCACCGCCGACTGGCAGCAGATTCTGGCGTTCCTTGCGGTCGCATCAATGTTTCTGGGCGCGGTCGCGGCCATCGGCCAGCGTAACATCAAGCGTCTGATGGCCTATTCATCGATTGCCCATATGGGGTTTGCCCTGATGGGGCTGGCGGCGGGCACGCAGGCGGGTGTCGAGGCGATGCTGGTCTATCTGGCGATCTATGTGACGATGAACCTTGGCACTTTCGCCTTTATCCTGTCGATGACGCGCGACGGCAAGCCGGTGGCCGACATCGGGTTGTTGAACGGCTACGCCAGCCGCGAGCCGCTGCGGGCGCTGGCGCTGATGGTGCTGATGTTCAGCCTGGCGGGCGTGCCGCCGCTGGTCGGGTTCTTCGGCAAGTTCGCGGTGCTGCTGGCGGCGGTCGATGCGGGCATGACCTGGCTGGCGGTCGCGGGAGTTATCGCGTCGGTGATCGGCGCGTTCTATTACGTCCGCATCGTCTATTACATGTATTTCGGGGCCGAAACGGACGCGCTGGAAGCCGGCGGCAGTATGGTCCACTGGAGTGTTTTGATGGCGTCCGCCGCGATCATGGTCGTCGGCGTGGTCAACCTTTTCGGTGTCGAAGGCTGGGCCGCGACGGCGGCGGGTGCCCTTGTCAACTGACCTGAACTGGCCCGACGGCTATGACCTGATCCGGCTTGAAACGGTCGACAGCACCAACGCCGAGGCTGCGCGGCGCGCGCCTGAGATTGCGCGACCGACCTGGATCATGGCAGATATGCAGACCCAGGGTCGAGGCCGCGCCGGGCGCAGTTGGTCGGCCCCCGAAGGCAATCTGACTGCGACGCTGGTCTTCCGACCTGAGGCTGACCCGGCGCAGGCGGCGCTGAGATCGTTCGTTGCCGCGAACGCCCTTTTTGACGCGTTGGCCGAGCTTGCCGGACCCCGCGACCTGAGCCTCAAGTGGCCCAATGATGTGGTCTATCGAGGTGGCAAGATCGCCGGAATTCTTCTTGAAAGTTCGGGCACCGGCGGCACGGTTGATTGGCTGGCCGTCGGCGTCGGCGTCAACATTGCCGGCGCACCGCCCGAGGGGCCAGACGACACGTTGGTCCCGATCGCGCTTGATCGCGCTTTTGCGGTCTCGGCGCGCGCGTTTCTGACCCTGCTGGCCACCCACTTTGCCCGCGAAGAGGCACGCTTTGTCGATCAGGGCTTTGACCCCGTCCGGACCACCTGGCTGGCGCGCGCCGGTCGCGTCGGCCTGCCAATAACCGCGCGCACCCGTCATGATACATTTCACGGCACCTTTGACACGGTCGACCAGACCGGCAATCTGATCCTGTTGACCCCGGCGGGCCGTAGGGCCATTGCAGCGGCTGACGTTTATTTCGACTGAAGGGGCGACAAGACATGCTGCTTTGCATCGACTGCGGCAACACCAATACGGTCTTTTCGATTTGGGACGGGCAGGATTTTCTGGCCACCTGGCGGACCTCGAGTGAATGGCAGCGCACGGCGGACCAGTATTACGTCTGGCTGAGTACGTTGATGCGCGCCGAAAAACTGGATGTGATGATTGACGAAGTGATCATTTCGTCAACGGTCCCGAGGGTGGTTCTCAATCTGCGTATGCTTTGCGACCGTTATTTCAATTGTCGCCCTTTGGTGGTGGGCAAGCCCGACTGCCTGCTGCCCTTCACCCCGCGCGTTGACGAGGGCACGCAGGTAGGCCCTGACCGGCTGGTCAACGCGGCCGGGGCTTACAACCGGCACGGCGGTGATCTGATCGTGGTCGATTTCGGCAC
>JAKZRT010000046.1:0-31357 GCA_047518005.1 Brevirhabdus sp. | reverse complement strand
GTTTCGGATCCGGAAAAAAACGCCGACAGCACCAACAACCCGGCAATGGCCCCGGCGGTGATCCAGAAGGCGGTATCAAGAACAGGTGTGGCGAGGTCCATCGGGGGTGTCATATTGGCTCTGCAAATGACGTTATGGGGGTCGATAGGGCCCGGTTTCAAGGGGATCGACGGAATTGGCACAGCGGCGTTACAAAATTGACGACCTGGGAGCGCTGGATCGAACGGGCATTGCGGAATTGCCTTCGCGCGACGTATCGGGCGGCACGATCGGCTGATCGCCGGGGCGATCAGCGTGCCGCCCAAGATGGCGGAACTGCGGCCAATTTTCTGCCGCTCGCCGAGGGCGAGGCAGAGTTTCACGCTCTGCAGTATGATTATTCCACGGCGGCAATGGCTATGGCGACCACAGGGCTGACGCATGAGTATTAACGGGCGCTCTTGACCGGAAGCTGGCTCAGCCAAGACATCCCGCCGCGCGCGCTGCGTCGGGCATTCCAGCGCCTAACGCGTTCTTATCATTATCATCTTGCCAGAAAATACTCCGGGGAGCGCGAGGGGCAGCGCCCCTCGCTTCGCGGGCGACGCGTGAAACGCGGCGCAATCGTCCAGGTTGGAAAGATTGTCCGGGCGACGTATCAATCGCTTTTTCTTGCAAGCGGATGTTTTTCCAGCACCAGCGATTTCAGGCGTTCGTCGAGAACGTGGGTGTAAATTTCGGTGGTCGAGATGTCGGCGTGACCCAAAAGCATCTGGATCGACCGCAGATCGGCCCCGCCGGCCAAAAGATGGGTGGCAAAAGCGTGGCGCAGGCTGTGCGGCGTAACTTTGGCGGGCGACACGCCGGAACGGGCGGAAATATCTTTGATCAGCGCATAGAACCGGTGCCGCGTCATATAGCCCTGCGCCGAGCGCGACGGAAACAGATAGGGCGACGGCGCCCGACCTTTGATGCGCGCGGCGTCTTCGGCCTGATCGCGAAAGCCAAGCCAGGCCGCGGTGGCTTCGCGGGCCGGGGGTGACAGCGGCACCATGCGTTCCTTGTTGCCCTTGCCGCGGACCAGAATCATCCGAGGATCGCCACGCACCGCCTGTACCGGCAGCGACACAAGCTCGGTCACGCGCATGCCCGTTGCGTAGAGCAGCTCCATCAGACAAGCGTTCCGCACCCGGTCGGCCTTGTCTCGGCCCTGATGGCGCGCGCCGTCAAGCAGCCGATCGACCTCGTCGATGCTCAGCGTCTTGGGCAGTCGTTTCTGCCGTCCGGGTCCCTTGATCTGGATGGCAGGATTGTCCGTGCGCCAGCCTTCCTGAAACGCAAACCGATAGAGTTGCCGGATCGACGACAGCCGCCGCGCGCGGGTCGACTGGGCAAGCCCGCGGGTGTCGCAATGGACCAGATAATATTCGACGGCCCTGCGGTCGGCGGTTTTCAGATCAAGACCCTGGTCGCCAAGCCAACCCGCGAAGTCGCGCAAATCGCGATTGTAGCTGAGGATCGTGTTTCTTGCCGCCGAAAGTTCGGCCGCTTGGGCTTCGAGGAAGGTCGAAATCCAGGCGCCGCTCATCCGCGACGCTCGAGGATCAATAGCTCGAGCGCCGCGCGCCGCGCCGTGTGTTCCAAGCCCAGGACCCGCAAAAGCCGTAGGGCATTGATCAGGTCCTCGGGGTCGCCCAGGGCGCCGTCTGAAAAATGCAGCGTCGCCTGCAATATGGCTTCGCCGGTGCGGCCATCGTCGATCAACACCTGCAAGGCGGGCGGCAGCTTATTACCGGCAAAGCCTTGCTGGACCAAACCTTCGAGGGTTTTGCTGGCCGCGGCTGATCCAGGCGTCCCGCGCGCCAAAGCGGTCAGAAATATTAGATCGCGATCACCGGCCTCGATCACGCTGACATTGGTGCGGAAGTCCGGCGACAAGAGGCCGATCTTGGCCGCAAGAGATGCTTCAGGGCCCGTCAGTCCGGCCCTGGCGAGGACAGCGGCGTATTTCTCGGAAAAGGGAACCTCCAGTTCGGCCACCTGCATGGCCTGCCAGGCGGGCGCAAGTGCCTCGGCGATCGACGCGCCGTCGCCCGAGGCCAGCGCCGCGGAAAAAGCCTGAACCGCCTCGGCCCGGTCCCAGACCCCGCCCGAGGCCGACGGGCGCTGGCGGGTGTAAAGTGCAAACATCTGGTCGGTGCCAATCGCCCCGACCGACGCCAGCCTCTCGGCGGCGCTGAGCTGGGCCTTCCAGCCGTTGATCGGCCGCAGATCGGCATGGGCAAAGGCGCGCGGCAGCGCATCGGTCGGGATCGGTTCGCCAACCGCCTCGTAAAGACGGAACGCCAACGGCGTGACCCGTGTCGGGCGCGGCAGCGCGCCGTTTTCCTGAGCGGCTGATTCGTCGAGAAAACGCAGCAAAAGCGCGTCTTCCTCGGGGGTAATGACGCCGAGCGCCTCGGCGGTATCCAGGCTCAGCGCCGCGGCATCCCAATCGCCGCCGCGCGCCAGGCAAAAGATGCGCGTGGGAAAGGTCGGGGCAAGGTCAGGCGATGCGGCCAGGCGGTCGCAGGCCGCGTCCTCGGTGCCCAGCAACAGGCGAATGTCAAACCAGCGCTTGAACAGGCGCGGATCGCTCAGGTCAACGGCCTCGAGCATCTGGCCCGCCGCCGCGAGCGCCCCCAGTTCCAAAAGCTTGTCCACTCGCGCCAGAAAAAGAACCCCGTCCTCGGTCGCGGTCTCGGGCGGGTCGGTGCGCACCAAAAGCAATTGCATCAATAGATCGCGCACCGCAGGCAGGGCATCGACCCGTTCGCGCCCGATCAACCGAACCAGCCGGGGCACATCGGAGGGTCCCCAAAGGTCGTGCGGAAGCCCGGCGACATCGGCGTCGATCAGCCCCTGGCCGTCAATCGACGGCGCGCCCAGGGCGCGCACCTGGATCACTTCGATCTCGGTGCCGGTGGTCACTTCGGGATCGACGCTGGCCGTGCCGGGTGGCAAAGCGACGCTGTCAGTCAGCCAGTCGATGGCCGACAGCGGCTGCGCCTCTGCCGGCGCGCCGACGCCCGCCAACAAGGCAACAAGAATTACCGATTGTTTAATTCGCATCCAGCTCGACCGGTTGGGTAACATCCTGACGCGGGGGTGTCAGATCGCCCAGATAGGCATAACCAACCAGAACAAACGTCATCAGGATCACCAAGTAAAACAATATCTTGATCAGCCGAAACATTGCGCTCTGCCCTTTATTGCCCCGCCCTGACGGTCTTTCGCCGCTCTTGCCGCGTTTATATATGGCATTTTCAGCAAGATCACGCCATTCACCTATAACGAAAAATAGGCGGACGTGTGCCGGATGAGATTTCGGTTGAAGAAAACGGTTGCCCTAGTGGGCATGATGGGCGCGGGCAAGACCGCTGTAGGCACGGCTCTGGCGGCCGCTCTGGACGTGCCATTCAAGGATTCCGACCGCGCCATTGAGGCCGCAGCGGACCGGAGCATTGCCGAAATATTCGACCGCGACGGCGAAAACTTTTTTCGGGCCCGCGAAACCGAAGTGCTGTCGCGGCTTCTGGGTGACGACCCCTCGATCCTGTCGACTGGTGGCGGGGCATATCTCGCCGAACGCAATCGCGCGATCATAGCCCGTCAAGGCGTGGCGGTCTGGCTGAAGGCCGATCTGGACCTGCTGTGGTCCCGGGTCCGGCACAAAGATACCCGGCCGCTGCTGCGCACCGGTGATCCGAAGGCGACGCTTGCCGAGCTTTGCGCCAACCGGGACCCGCTCTATGCCAGGGCCGAGATTGTGGTGCAGGCGCAGGCCAATTATGCGATTGAGGACATGGCAGCCAAGGTCCGCGCGGCGCTTTTGGTCCGCGCTGATGTGCTGGAAGAGGTCTGAGGCGATGGAAACTGTTCGCGTTGAACTGGGCGAAAGGTCCTATGACGTGCGCATCGGGCGCGGGCTTTTGGCGCGTGCGGGGGCCGAATTGGTGCCGCTTTTGGCGCGCCCGCGCGTGGCTATCGTGACCGACGAGATCGTTGCCGGCCTGCATCTTGCGGCGTTGCAGGATGGACTGAGCGCGGCCGGAATCACGTCATCGGCACTGGCTTTGCCAGCCGGCGAAGCGACCAAGAACTGGGACCAGCTTTCGCGCACGGTCGATTGGTTGCTGGGTGAGAAGATCGAGCGACGCGATGTGGTGGTGGCTTTCGGCGGTGGCGTGATCGGCGATCTTGCGGGATTTGCGGCGGCGGTGCTGCGCCGGGGCGTGCGGTTCGTGCAAGTTCCCACGTCGCTGCTGGCGCAGGTCGACAGTGCGGTCGGCGGCAAAACCGGCATCAATTCGACGCACGGCAAAAACCTGATCGGAGCCTTTCACCAGCCGGCGCTGGTGCTGGCCGATATCGGCGTGCTCGACACGCTCACTGCGCGCGACTTTCTGGCCGGGTACGGCGAGGTGGTGAAATACGGGCTGCTGGGCGACGCGGCGTTCTTTGGCTGGCTTGAAGAAAACGCGGTCGCTCAGACCCACGATGACGCGGCGCGCGGCCATGCCGTGCGCCGGTCGGTTGAGATGAAAGCCGGGATCGTGGCGCGCGACGAGATCGAGACCGGCGAGCGCGCGCTTTTGAACTTGGGCCATACATTCGCCCATGCCCTGGAAGCTGCCACCGGGTATTCCGACCGTCTGTTGCACGGCGAGGCGGTGGCAATCGGCTGCGCGCTGGCGTTTGATCTCTCGGCGCGGCTGGGGCTTTGTTCGCAAGAAGATCCCAGCCGTCTGCGCGCACATCTGGCCGCCATGGGCATGAGGAAGGACCTGCGCGACATCCCTGGCGACCTGCCCGATGCGCAGCGCCTTATGACCCTGATGGGTCAGGACAAAAAGGTGATCGACGGAAAACTGCGCTTTGTTCTGGCGCGCGGAATTGGGGCTGCCTTTGTCGCCACAGACGTGCCAGACGCGGCGGTGCTGGAGGTTCTGGACCGCGCCTAGAACGGGATTTCGTCGTCCATGTTCGAGCCGCTGTCGCTGCCGCTGATGCTATCGCTGCCACCCGACCCAGCACCTTCATAACTGCCGCTGTCCCCGCCACTGCGCGGGTCGAGCAGCGTCAGTTCGCCGCGGTAGGGCCGCAGCACGACTTCGGTCGAATAGCGGTCGTTGCCCGACTGATCCTGCCATTTGCGCGTCTCAATCTGACCTTCGAGGTAAACCTTTGACCCTTTGCGCAAATACTGTTCGGCGATCCGCGCCAGCGGTTCCGAGAAAATCGCCACCGAATGCCATTCGGTGCGTTCGCGATTCTCGCCGGTGTTCTTGTCGCGCCAGCGTTCCGAGGTTGCGACCCGCAGGTTGCACACCTTGCCACCGTTTTGAAACGTCCGCACTTCGGGGTCGCGCCCAAGATTGCCGATCAGAATGACCTTGTTGACCGAACCTGCCATGGCGAGCTTCTCCCGATTCTAATTTTGCTAAAGTCTTAACTACACCACCCAAACATGGTTAAGAATGCCTGAATCGCGGATAATCACCGGCGTCGGTGAATTTGTTGCGCCGCGCGTGCCGCGCGTCGCCACGGGCGAGGGGCGCTGCCCCTCGCGCTCCCCGGAGTATTTCTGGCAAGATGATAGCAAAGCCGATTGCGAAGCGTCGGTCCGGTTATCGGCCTTCAGGGCCATCATAGTGCCGCTCGACCAATGCGACGCGCAGCGTGTAGTGTTTGTACCACCGGGTCTTGCCAAGTTTCTGCGCCAGCGCGTGTTCGGCGACCGCTTTCCAGGCCAAAAGCGCGGCCTCGTCGGCCCAGTAGCTAACCGTTATGGCGAAGCCATCGGTCCCGCGCGTGGATTCGATGCCCAAATACCCGGGCTGTCGCGTGGCCAGGTCCTCGATCGTTTCGGCCATCCGACCGTAACCCGCAGCATCAGTTCCTGACGCCTGAGTTGCGAATATCACGGCGTAGTAAGGCGGGTCGGGCAGAGGGGCGAATGCGCTCATCGCGCCACCCTATCAGGCGGCGCTCTTGCGGCAATAGCACGATGCGCGCACCGGCACTTCGGACCGCGCCAGTGCCTGATCCAGCAATTCGCGCACATGCGGGCGTTCGACGGTATCGCCGCGCGCCCCAAGGCATTCATCGAGCCCGTGCAACGACCAGACGTTGCGCGGATGCTGGACGGCGCGCGCCAGCGTGTCGTCGAGCCCCAGATCGGCGCGGTAGATCGGTTCGGCCTCGGCCAGCCGCCCCTGATCCATCAACAGGGCCGCCAGCGCGTGGCGCGGCGGCTGCATCCAGCCCCAGGGTTCGTCGTAAAGCAGCCCGTCCGAGGCGGCGACCCCATCGCGCAGATGCTGCACCCCCTCGTCAACGCGGCCCGCCTTATAGGCCAGTTCGCCTTCGAGCATCGCCTCGGCGATCTTCAGAACCTCGACGGCTTCGTTGTTGAACATGAACCGTGTGGCCGCCACTGCGTCCCGGGCGGCGCGGAAGGCCTCGCGTTCCGCTTCCGCCTCGGCAATGCGCCCCAGGTTGGCCAGCGCAACCGTACGCCCGTATCGCAACAACGCCGTGGTAAAGCAGAAAAGTGCGGCGTCTTCGGGGAACGGCTCGGTCAACAGCGCGTCCCACATGCCGAAGCGCACCATGACATGCACGCGCATGCCCCAGAATGCCTCGAAGAAATCAGGCAGAAACGCCACGGTCTGGTGCGGCAGGATCTCTTGCAGCCGCGTTGCCGCGGCAAGGGCCTGTGACTTGCGACCGATGAACATGGCCCCGTAGGCCTCAAAATGCAGGTTGTGGATGCGGTAGATCGTATAGAAATTCTGCGCCCCCGCGTAGGCCGCGAATTTTTCATCCACCTGCGCCGCGCTGTGGTTGCGCGAAATCACGTTCTGATAGTCGCCGCAAAGCACGTCGATGTGGGTGGCCATGTGCACCAGATGCCCCGCGTCGGGGACCAGATCGGCCAGGCGGTCGCCATGGCTGAGCGCCAGTTCCGGCCAGGGCGACATTTCCATAAGGTGGATATAAAGATGCAAGAGGCCGGGATGGTCCCAGGCCGCAGGGTCGCGCGCGAAAGCGGCCTCGAGAACCGTGCGGATTTCGGCGGTCGAAGCGCCTTTGGCGGGCGCGCCCTTCTTGAGGTCCCAAAGCGCCCATGGGGTGCGGTTCATCATCGCCTCGGCAAAGATCGTCGCCACGTCCAAATCGCCCGCGTGGGCAGAATAGACGGGCCGCATGGCCGCGGCGAAGGCATCGTTCCAGGGTCCGAAGTCCTCGATCTCGGGGTCGCTCGGAAAGCGCGCGGCCAAGGCTGCAACCATGGCGCTCTCGGCCTCCGGCAGATCGCCCAGGGCCGCGGCGGTGGCCAGCGCCGCCCGCGCTTCTTTCAGCGCAGCGACCCGCTCGTCGGCCTCGAATATCTCCCATTCCTTGTTGTAGTTTGGCCCGATAGCATGGGCGAGGCCCCAATAGGCCATGCCGGCACCCGCGTCTGCGGCAATCGCTTTGCGAAAACATTCGGCCGCTTCTTCGTGATTAAAGCCTAATAGCCAGTTCAGGCCCCGGTCAAACCATGTCTGTGCCTCGGGCGACGAGGTATGGATCGGGCGCGAATAGGTCCCGAGGTCGAAATACTCCACGAATGCCTCCTGTTCAAAGGGGCACCATATCACCGACAATGGCCAGTATGAACGCATCCGCCAGGTAGAGAGCGGGTTGCTTGTCTGTCGGGTCCAGGCCCTATTCGGCCGCGACCTTGATCACCGGGCGCATCTCGGCCAGCACGGCGTCGGGAAGGTGACACTTGATCTGGTGACCATCGGCCAGGGTTCGGAACGGTGGCACTTCGCGGTCGCAGAGCCCGTCCGGCACCCGGTCCTTCCAGCGACAGCGGGTCTGGAACGGGCACCCCGGCGGCGGGTCCATGGCCGAGGGAATGTCGCCCTCCAGCACGATATGCTCTTTTTCGACTTTGGTGTCGGCAATGGGAACCGCAGACAAAAGCGCCTCGGTATAGGGGTGGTAGGGCGGCGCAAAAACCTGATCGGTGTCGCCCAGTTCGACAACATGGCCCAGATACATGACCATCACACGGTCGCTGAGATAGCGCACGATCGAAAGGTCATGACTGATGAACAGCAGCGTGGTTTTCTCTTCGCGCTGAATCTCCATCAAGAGATCGGTGACAGCTGCCTGCACTGACACATCGAGCGCCGAGACGGGCTCGTCCGCCACGACGATCCGCGCGCCGCCCGCAAAGGCGCGCGCTATGCCCACCCGCTGTTTTTGCCCACCCGACAACTGGCGCGGCATCCGGTCGCCGAATTCGCGCGGAAGTTTGACCAGATCGAGCAGTTTCAGCATCCGCTCGCGACGCTCGGCTTCGGAATCCCCGATGCCGAATATTTCCAATGCGCGGATGATCTGGCGTCCGATTGTCATGGACGGGTTCAGTGTATCGAACGGGTTCTGGAACACCATCTGGACCGAGCTGATGGTCTTGGTGTCGCGTTTCTCGATCGGGATGTCCTGAATTTCGCGGTTATCGAGAAAAATCTTGCCCTCGGTCGCGGTTTCCAGACCCATAAGCACCTTGGCAAAAGTGGATTTGCCACAACCGGATTCGCCGACGATGGCCAAAGTCTCGGATTCGCGCGCCTCGAAGCTGAGCGTTTCGTTGGCCTTGACCACCTTTTTGTTGGACCCGCCGAACAAAGCATTGGCCGAAACCTCGTAGTATTTCTTCAGATTTTCCATTTTCAGGACCACATCGCCGACCTTGGCCTTTTTGGTGGTTGCGGCGGCGGCGATGGGGGCATCCCAGTCGATCTCGTCAATATTGACGCAGCGACTTTCGTGACGGTCACCGTGCTGGACTTCGATCATCTTGATCTCGCCGACATCGCAGCGGCCTTCCACGAAATAATCGCAGCGCGGGCCAAAATTGCAGCCGTTGGGCCGTTCGTGGGGCAGGGGGAAGTTGCCCGGAATGGCCACCAGAGGCCGCGTATTCTTGTCAGCACCCGGGAGCGGGATCGACCGAAAAAGCGCTTGGGTATAAGGGTGCTGCATCTTCTCGAACACATCTTCGATGCGGCCGGTTTCAACCGCCTCGCCCGAATACATCACGCAGATGCGGTCGCAGGTATCCAGAATCAGGCCAAGGTTGTGCGAGATAAACAGCATCGAGGTGCCGTATTTCTTGCCCAGGTCCTTGACCAGATCGACCACGGCGGCCTCGACGGTCACGTCAAGCGCAGTGGTCGGTTCATCGAGGATCAAAAGCGACGGCTTGGACATCAGCGCCATGGCGATGACAATGCGCTGTTGCTGGCCCCCCGAAAGTTGATGCGGGAAAGAATTTAGAATCCGTTCCGGGTCGGGCAGGCGAACGTCGGTGACAACTTCCAGGGCGCGGGCGCGGGCCTCTTTCTCGCTGACGCCCTCGTGGATCATCGGCACTTCCATCAACTGCCGCCCAACTTTCATCGCCGGGTTCAGACTGGCCATCGGTTCCTGGTAGATCATGGCGATTTCCGAGCCGCGAATGTCGCGCAGTTCCACGTCTGACATCGCGTTCAGGTCGCGCCCTTTGAACCTGATCGATCCGCCGACGATGCGGCCGTTGACGCCGAGGTCCTGCATGACCCCAAGCGCCACCGTGGATTTTCCGCAGCCGCTCTCGCCGACCAGCCCCATGGCTTCGCCCGGCTGTACGACACAGGAAAAATCCATAACGGCAGGAATTTCCTGAAGTCGGGTGAAAAAGCTGATCGACAGACCTTCGATCTCGAGGATCGGGCCGTCATAGTCCCATTTAGCCATGGCTCTCTCCTCAGTCTCTCAGGCTTTCTTCGCGCAAACCGTCGGCCAGCAGGTTCAGGCCCAAAACCAGGCTGAGAAGCGCAAATGCGGGCGGCAATGCGGGATGCAGATAGATCGACAACAGTTTACGACCCTCGTTGATCGTCGATCCCCAGTCAGGGCTTTCGGGCGGCAGGCCGAGGCCAAAGAAACCCAAAGTTCCCAAAAGGATCGTGGTGTACCCCACGCGAAGGCTGAAATCGACAATCAGCGGACCGCGCGCATTGGGCAGGATCTCCCAGAGCATGATGTACCACGACCGCTCGCCCCGGGTCTGCGCCGCAGCCACATAGTCACGGGTCTTGATGTCCAGCGTCAGTCCGCGCACGATCCGGAAAACCGTGGGCGAATTGACGAACACCACCGAGACAAAGACCACCAGAATTCCGCCCGGAACGTCAAACCCGTCCAGCCAGTTGGGAATGATATCGACTTTCGATCCATCTTCGCTGATCAACGAAAGATAGAGCCAAAGCATGACCCCCAGAACGCCGATCAACAGCGGCGTGCGAATACGCGGCTGGGTGTGATAGCGCGAGTCCAGCAAGATACCCACAAAGACGATCGGAAAGATGAAAATCACCGCTGCCATATAACTCGGAATGCCCGTCGCCACGATTTCCGGCGTCACCAGCAGATAAAAAAGCAGGATGACAGGGAACGCGAGGATGAGGTTCGCGAGGAACGACAATAACGTGTCCAGACGGCCGCCGTAATACCCGGCAGGAAGGCCAAGCGTGATGCCGACCATGAATGCAAAGAGCGTTGCCAGCGGTGCGATTTGCACAACCACCCACGCCCCCTTGATCACACGGCTGAACACGTCGCGCGCCAGATTGTCGCCGCCCAGAAGATACCAGGCAAAATCGCCCGCTTCGGCGCGTGCCAGCGGTGTCCCGGGGATCTTGTTCTTCATGCCGCTGACCTGGCTGAGCGCGTCGTGGGTGACGATCAGATCCATCGCCCCGAGAACTGCTGCAAACACCCAGAACATCACCAGCGCAAATCCGATCATGCCGATTATGCTGTCGAACAGCTTTCCGTAAAGACCGAGGCTGCGTTTGAAGTAGATGGACAGGCCGAAAGTGACCAAAAGCGCAATCCAGACCGGAAGAAGCTGCTTTGAAATGCCGCCGATAATGCCGCCTGATCCCAGTGGCATCAGGGCACCGAGCACGATATAGATTACAACCAGTAGCAAAAGCACGGCAAACGACCAGCGCATAACGGTCTCGTATGCTGAGGCCGGCAGTCGTTGGACCGCATAGGTCAACGTGATGCCGATCACGCCGAAGATCATTACCGATAGGAATGTCACCAGAAATTGCGGCATTCCGGTGCTAAAAAGCCAGCCGGTCAGCGTTGTCTCTGACATGATCGTGTCGATGATCCATAGGATCAGCGCCAATGTGATGGCGGGAAACACAAGCTCGCTCAATGCGGTGGCCGAACCGATGGTCCAGTCTTTGGTGCGCGCGAAGGGCGTATGCGCCAATTCGCCCATTTGGTCGTCGCCGGCAAAAGTGGCAACGAAATAGAACGCCGTGAATGCCAGGAAGACAAAAAGAGCGAGCAGAAAGATCGGATCAATGACAGCCCCAATTCCACCGGTCCAAGTAAGCGGATCCATGTGCCAGCCCCCTTATGAAATGCGAATGCGCGGGTTCAGATAGACGTAGCCGATATCCGATATCAGCTGCGTCGTCAGAACCACGAAAACCGAGACAACCGAAACCCCCAGCAGAAGGTCGATGTCATTGTTACCGGCGGCTTGCACCAGCACCCAGCCAAAGCCCTTGTAGTTGAATAAGGTTTCGACGATCACCACCCCGTTCAGAAGCCATGGAAATTGCAGCATGATGACCGTGAAGGGAGCAATCAATGCGTTACGCAGCGCGTGCTTCAGCACGATGTTGCGAAAACTCACGCCCTTTAGGCGTGCGGTGCGGATGTATTGCGCGGTCATCACCTCGGCCATCGAGGCCCGCGTCATGCGCGCAATATAGCCCATGCCGTATAGGGCGATGGTCAGTACCGGCAGCGTGAAGTTGACGAATGTGATGTCGTCCATCGCGCTGGTCGCGGTGCCCTTGAACCACTTCAGGCCCACGGCAGAGGAAGAAAAGATCGCAATGAAAATAACGCCCGAGACATATTCTGGCGTTGCTGTCGTCGTTATGGATAATGTTGACAGGGCTCGGTCGGTTCGACTGCCCTCGCGCATGCCCGCAAGCACCCCGATGATCAAAGCGCCAGGGACCATGACGCAGATGACCGCAAACATCAGCCACCCGGTAAGGCCCAATCGTTTCGCAATAATCTTGCCCGCGGGTTCTTTGAAGACGGTCGACGAACCCCAGTGACCTTGCAAAATTCCGCAGAAACTTGCTGCGTCCTCGATTGCAATGCCTTTGGTCGCACAGCGACCCCGGACCTTGCCGTCTGCGCCCTCGATTACATACCCTGGAAACACACCCAACCACTCGGCGTAATTTCTAAGCAGCCGAATATCGAAACCGGTATTAATTTGGTCAATAAATTCTTCGCCGCTAATTTCGCGCGCCGCGGCTTGGCGGAGAATTTCCGCATCCGTCTTAGACCGATAACCACGATTGCTAAGCCACTTTGAGACCTCATGGTCTGCCATACGCATGTTGCCCTGCGTCTTGGCCAGTTTTTCGAGGTTCGGATATAGATTGGTCAGGAAAAAGACAACAAACGTCAGGCAGAGCGCGGTGAGGATCATGACCCCGGTGCGCCTCAGTATGAATAGTCCCATGATGGCCCCTGTCGGTATGTCCCAGGATCGGCACCTTTGCGACGTCTTGAAGTGATCCCGACTGAAAGCCGCCCCCCCGGGAATGTCCGGAGGGGCGTTTTGAGTTCGTCAGATCAGGACTTGATCGCCCACTTATATATCTGGGGCAGATATGCGATGTGCATGTCGCCACCGATGACGTTTTCGGTGTGGTGACGATAAAGCGACCGCCAATAGGGCTGGATCGTGCACCCTTCCTCGGCGATCAGTGCCTGACATTTGCCAGCGACTACGCGCCGCGTGTCGGCATCGGCCAGGCTGTTGGCTTCGGCCAGCAACGCGTCGAACTCGGCGTTTGCCCAGCCCATCTCGTTCCAAGCTTCGCCTGAACGATAGGCCAGACCCCAAATCTGGGTTGCCAGCGGGCGGTGGTTCCAGTTGGTCGAGCTGAACGGATACTTCGCCCAGTCGTTCCAGAACGTTGATCCCGGCAGGATCGTCCGCTTGATCTTGAAGCCTGCGTCGCGCAGCTGAGCGGCCACCGCGTCGGTGGTGTTTTTGCGCCAATCATCGTCGATCGACAGAAGCTCGTGCTCATAGTCTTCCATCCCGGCTTCTTTGATCAGCTCTAAAGCGCGGGCCGGGTCATACGGCAGCCTGCCAACATTGGGGTCGGTCTCCGGGTGAACCGGGGCGGCATGGTGGTTTTCTGCCACAACGCCACGACCCGCATAACCAAGTTCCAGACAGATGCTATTGTCGACAGCCATCGAAATCGCCTGGCGAACCCGCTTGTCCGCATAGGGTGTCTCGCCATCAACAACGGCCAACTGGTTGGGACGGATCAAGATCGTCGCACCCGAAACAACTTCGGACCGCACCCAGCCGATGCCGTCAAAGACGTCGACAAAGTCGCCGACCGTTTCCCAAACCATGTCAACTTCTTCGGCCTCGGCCGCCGCGACAACCGCCGCAGGATCGGTTCCATAGTCGATGAACTCGATGCGGTCGAGGTAAAAGCCACCCTCTTCAAAAGCCGTGTCGCCCCACCACGGGTGATCGCCTTTGACTACGACGCCCTTGACGCCAACTTCGAGCAATTCCGGAACCATCGGGCCGGTGCCAACTGCGGTGCCAACCATGTCGTCAGGATCATGCGACGTATGGGTGATTGAGGCAGGATAGTCCGCCATACCTGGAATAATGGTGATGTCGGGCGACATCAGCGAAAGCGTAACCGTGTGGCTGTCGGTAACGGTGATGGCACCGTCGCGGGCCTGACCCGTGTCGGCGTCAATCAGGCTGGCCATCCGACCGGCCATCGAATTGCCTTCAACCGATTTGTCGCACCATCCGGCGATGTTGCGCGCCACGTCGTTGGCGTCAAATGCATCGCCATTGTTCCACGAAATACCCTTGCGGACGTTCAGAACATATTCGGTGGCGTCGTCGTTAGCTTCCCAGCTTTCGACCAGCATACCGCGGAACGAACCGTCGGAATTGTATTCGACCAGATACTCCAGCCATCCGGCGGTATAGGTCGCGATCTGGGTCCAGTCATAGGTGCGCGGATCTTTCAGCGCGCGCACTTCCATTTGCAAGCGCAGTGTGCCGCCGCGCGGTGTGTGGGCGGCTGCCTTGGCCGGAGCAGGAAGCCCGATCATGGCATAAGCGCCAGCCGTGCTGACACCAAGCGCAGTTGCGCGCGTCAGAAATTCGCGGCGGCTCATCTGGCCGGACTTGAACTCTTCAGCGTACATTTCTGCGGCCTGGTGGGCCGGCTTTCCGTTAATGGTTTCAATGTTCATGTTGACTTTTCTCCCTGTCGTCACATGTTTCCAAGATTGCGTGCAGCGTCGAACGCCGGACGTCACAATTTCCCAAACCGGATATTCCCTTCGACGTCCCCAAGCCATACAACTCCGGCCATTCGGCACGAAGTTTGATCAAAGGTCAACGACTCTGGCCCCCGTTGGGGGTTCAAAAACGACATAGTG
Organism: Brevirhabdus sp.; assembly: GCA_047518005.1. GTDB lineage: Bacteria > Pseudomonadota > Alphaproteobacteria > Rhodobacterales > Rhodobacteraceae > JAKZRT01. Next base: position 16,744 of record JAKZRT010000046.1, on the reverse strand, counting down.
GGGTCACAAATACGACATCCACAGGCTAGTTGGCCGAATTTTCGGGGCCTGCACCAGACCGGCGCCGAAACCGCGATGGCGTAACGCCTGTATTTCGCTGGAATGCCCGGGTGAAATACGCGGCCGATGAATAACCCAGTTCATGGGCGATGCTCTGAATGGGCACCTTGCTGTCGCTCAGCATTTTCCGTGCTTCGGCCAGCACCCGGCCCGACAGAAGCGAATGCGCGGGGCGTCCATTGGCCGAATTGCAGACCCGGCTCAGATGAGTCGGTGTGATACCCAGTTCCGCAGCATAGTCAGCGACGGATTTCGCCGCAGAAACATCACGTTCCACAAGGTTGGCATAGCGCACAGCGAGTTTGCGTGTGGCATCGTCGGGCGGTGTGTCACCGGCCCCTTGGGCCTGTTGCCGCCTGAGCCAAATGACGATCAGGGACGCATGCGCCGAGAGGGCTGTGCCACGCCCCGGGCGATCCCCCAGCAACTCGCGCTGAAAGGCATCAAGGTGGGTCATGAATTCGCCCTGCTGAACGGCGTCGCGAACCCTGAGGTGAATCGGGCGATCTGGTAAGTCCAATTCGTAGTTATGTGGGAAATCGATAACGGTTCCAAATACCTGCGGGCTCAGCTCGAAGCCGTGCATGGTACCGGGGGGCAAGAAAATCGCATTGTTTGGCCCATAGCCCCGGGTAACACCCGAAATGGTGATCCGCCCTTGTCCGCGTGTGAACCAGATTAGCCGGGCATGGTCATAGGACCGCATCGCCTCGACCCGCCAGCGCCCGCCATGCGCCAGATGCGGGATCGGAACGGACCGGAATCCGCCCGTATATTCAAGCCTATCAACCATGATTTCCCCAGACATTCCGCCGGCCACACTAGCAACTCGAATAATCCGATCAAGAGGCTTGCGCGCCTGTTGTCGATCTTTTCGACTGCGCTCAGAGCGTGGCCGGGTCGATCCGCACCCATTCCGCCATGTGGGCGCGGAACCAGGTGCGTTGCCTTTTGGCATATTGACGCGTTGCGATGATCGCCGCCTCGGTGGCTTCGTCTAACGTCAGATCGCCGCACAGATGCGCGATCAGCTCGCGCGCACCGATGGCCTGCGACGACTGGCGTGCCGGGTCCCAGTTGGGCAACATAGCGCGGGCTTCGTCCAGTGCGCCCGCCGCCATCATCTGGCGAAATCGGCGCGCGATCCGGTCATTTAGCCAGTCTCGATCAGCGTCCAGAAAGATGGGCTGGCAACGCCCGAGCGGGATAAGCGGCGGCGGTGTCGCGTCCTGCCAATCGGCCAGGCCCCGACCCGTGGCCTGCAGGACCTCCCACGCGCGCTGGACCCGGCGCGGGTTTTGCAGATCAATCCGGGCGGCGGTCCTGGCATCCAGGTCCGTCACCAATTCGCCAGGGTCACCGGCAAGCGCCAGATCGTGAATGCGACCCGGTATCGGAGGAATATCGGCCAGCCCTTCGGTCAGAGCACGAAAATACAAGCCCGTGCCGCCCGTGATAATCAGCGGCCCAATTGCGGTGGCAACAAGGCGGCCGACCTCGGCCAGCCAGTCACCAACCGAATAGGTCTCATCCCGAGGGACATGTCCGTAAAGCGCGTGGGGTGCCTGGGAAATATCGACGTCAGAAGGCCGTGCGGTCAGAATTCGCCAGCCACCATAGACCTGCAACGCATCGGCGTTCACAATTGTCCCGCCGGTCGCCCGCGCCACGGCCCGCGCCAGCCCCGACTTGCCGCTGGCTGTCGTGCCGGCGATCAAGACCGGGGCCAACCCCGTGATCCGCATTCCGCCTATTGTAAGATCGTCGGCCATTGCACCCGGTTTCGCCGTTGTATCCTGCGCGCTTTTCCGACATTTTGCGCGCCAAGGCAAAATCATGATGTAAGGGTGCGTCCATGGAACAGGCAAATGCTGACCAAATTCCATCGCCCCCCCCGACGAGGTACCGCCGGGTCCTGCTGAAAATTTCGGGCGAGGCCCTGATGGGCGATCAGGGATATGGACTGCACCCGCCAACCGTGGACCGCATCGCAAAAGAAGTAAAATCGGTTCACGAAATGGGCGTCGAGATCTGTATGGTCATCGGCGGCGGCAACATCTTTCGCGGCCTGCAACTTTCCGATCAGGGGATGGAACGGACCACCGCCGATTATATGGGGATGCTGGCCACGGTCATGAACGCGCTGGCGCTCCAGTCGGCGCTGGAATCCATCGGCGTCCACACCCGCGTGATCAGCGCCATTCCGATGGACCAAGTGTGCGAGCCCTACATCCGCCGGCGCGCCGTGCGGCACCTGGAAAAAGGGCGCGTCTGCGTTTTCGCGGCGGGCACCGGCAACCCTTACTTCACCACCGATACGGCCGCGACCCTCAGGGCCACCGAAATGTCCTGTCAGGCGATTTTCAAGGGCACCAAGGTCGACGGCGTCTATGACCAAGACCCGGTCACCAACCCGGATGCCACACGGTATGACACGATCAGCTACGACGAAGTGCTGACCAAACATCTGAAGGTTATGGATGCCAGCGCCATCGCGCTGGCCCGCGACAACGACCTGCCGATTGTGGTTTTCTCACTCGATGAGCCTGGCGGGTTCAAGGGCATTCTGGCCGGGCAGGGCACCTTTACGATTGTCGGTGCCTAAGCGCGGGCCCTGCGCGCCGGGATCTATACAAAGCTGACCTTTCAGCGGTATAAGGCGGCGACAGCCCGGATCGACGGCCCCGTAAACCTACTGCTGGACCAGAATTATGTCAGACGAATTCATCCTTGATACCGATGATCTCGAACGCCGGATGGACGGCGCAGTATCGGCGTTGCGGACCGATTTTGCAGCGCTCAGAACCGGACGGGCGTCGGCGGCAATGCTGGATTCGATATCGGTGGACGCTTATGGTGCCGTGACGCCGATCAATCAGGTCGGGACCGTGAACGTGCCCGAACCGCGTATGGTCACGATAAATGTTTGGGACAAGGGTTTGGTCAACAAAGTCGAAAAAGCGATCATGGAATCGGGTCTGGGGATCAACCCGCAGCTGAACGGTACAATCATCATGCTGCCGATCCCCGAATTGAACGAAGAGCGGCGGCGCGAATTGACCAAGGTCGGCGGGCATTATGCCGAAAACGCCCGCGTGGCGGTGCGCAACATTCGCCGTGACGGTATGGATCAGATCAAAAAGGCCAAAGCCGACGGAATGTCCGAGGATGATCAGAAATTCTGGGAGCAAGTCGTGCAAGAAATGACCGATACTTCCATCAAATCAGTTGACGATGCACTGGAAGTTAAGCAAGGCGAGATAATGCAGGTCTAAATGACCGCACCGAGGGCAAATTGAGCAAATCTGAAACAAAATACGACACATCTCCGAACCATGTCGCCGTCATCATGGACGGCAACGGGCGATGGGCACAGCAACGTGGCAAGCCGCGGCTTTTCGGCCATCAGGCCGGCGCAAGGCGGGTGCGCGACATCGTCATGGCTTGCCCAGAGGCGGGGGTTGAATATCTGACGATATTCGCCTTTTCGACCGAGAACTGGAAACGCACCCAGACCGAGGTTTCGGGCCTGATGACGCTTTTCAAACGCTATATCCGGCGCGAGGCGGCGGATCTGGTCAAAAACGGCGTCTGCGTCAGGTTCATCGGTGATCGACTGCGGCTTGAGCCGTTGCTAGTCAGGATGATGACCGAGATGGAAGAGATCACCGCCGGTAATTCGACCGTCAATCTGACCATCGCCATCAACTATGGTGGCCGCGACGAAGTTGCGCGCGCAACCAAGCGGCTTGCGCAGGACGTTGCCGCCGGGGTGTTGGACCCCGAAAGCGTGAACGACGAAACGCTGGCGCGATACTTGGACACCCATGTGCTGCCCGATCCCGATCTGGTGATCCGCACCTCGGGCGAGGCGCGGATATCGAACTTTCTGCTGTGGCAATCGGCCTATGCCGAATACGAATTCGTCGATACGCTCTGGCCAGATTTCACCGCCGAGGAATTCCAACGGATATTGTCGAAATTTACCGCGCGCGCGCGGCGGTACGGCGCCGTGGCCGGATGACCGACACCCCCGGGCAGTGGCACGACCTGGGGGTTCGCATCATCTCGGCGCTCGTCCTCTTGGTTCTGTGCGGCGGCGCGATCTGGCTGGGCGGCTGGTTTTTCTTTGCGCTTATCGTCGGGCTGGGCGCGCTGGTCGTCTGGGAGGCGGCGCGGATGACCGGTGCCCGCGCACCTATGGCCGCGGCGATTATCGCCAGTCTTGGGCTTGGTCTGGCAATTCTACTGCCCGGGCAATATGCAGTGCCGCTGTTGCTTGCTCCGGTGGTTGTAAACGTAGGAATGACGTCTAGTAACAAAAGCTTGCTGGCCGCCGCTCATGTCATTTCCCTTGGCGGCGCATTTGCGTTTTTCTGGGCATTCGATCGATTCGGTCTGGAAACAATCATCTGGCTGATCACAGTTGTAGTGGTCACGGATATTGCCGGATATTTCGCCGGGCGCGCGTTGGGTGGGCCAAAATTCTGGCCGGCCATCAGCCCGAAAAAAACCTGGTCTGGCACCGGGGCGGGTTGGGTCGGCGCCGGAGCCGTCGGGCTAGTCATCGCCGGTCCGGCGCTTGTGGCGGCATCCATCGCCCTGTCGTTGGCCTCGCAAATGGGCGACATATTCGAAAGTTGGGTGAAACGGCGGGTGGATATCAAAGACAGTTCGGCCCTGATCCCCGGCCACGGCGGCGTCTGGGACCGGTTCGACGGGATGCTCGGTGCAGCCCTGGCGTTGATGATAATCGCGCTCGTTTTCGGGCTTTCTCCGGCAGGTTAGGCGTGATGCGGCGGGTCTCGATATTTGGTGCCACAGGCTCGATCGGGCAGAGCACACTGTCGCTTTTGCGGGCCGCGCCCGAAGGTAGCTATGCGCTTGAGGCCGTGACCGGCGGGCACAATGTCGCGCAACTGGCGCATGATGCGCGCGCCCATTGCGCAGGCCTGGCTGTAACCGCATATCCAGATGAATATCAGGCACTTAAGGACCATCTTTCAGGTACTGGAATCGAGGCGGCGGCGGGCGTGGATGCCCTGATCGAGGCCGCCGAACGCCCAGCCGACTGGGTGATGTCGGCCATCATCGGCGCGGCGGGTCTGGCGCCCGGACTGGCCGCCCTTCGCCAGGGGAAAATCCTGGCACTGGCCAACAAGGAAAGTCTGGTCGCCGCCGGGCCGTTGCTGTTGGCCGAGGCCCGAAAACATGGTGCGACGATCCTGCCGGTCGACAGCGAGCATTCGGGGATATTCCAAGCGCTTCGGGGTGAGGATACCGAGACGGTCGACACCGTGACGCTCACCGCTTCGGGCGGCGCGTTTCGCGACTGGCCGCTTGACCGGCTGGCAACCGCTACCCCGGCCGAGGCCGCAAATCACCCCAACTGGTCCATGGGCCAGCGGATTACAATCGACAGCGCGTCGATGTTTAACAAGTCCATGGAGATCATTGAAACTCATGCGTTTTTCGGATTCTCACCCGAGCAGATCGACGTCCTCATCCACCCCGAAAGCCTGGTTCATGCGCTGGTCCGATTTGCCGATGGCGGCGTGATCGCGCACTTAGGTCCACCGGATATGCGCCACGCAATTGGCTTTGCGCTCAACTGGCCTGATCGCGTGACGTTGCCGGTCGACCGGCTTGATCTGTCCAAGGTTGGTCAGCTTAATTTCAGCGCACCCGACCCGGCCCGCTATCCTGCACTTCGTCTGGCATACGGGGTGATCGACGCGGGCGGGCTTGCCGGGGCGGCATTTACCGCCGCCAAAGAAACCGCGCTGGACGCCTTCATCGCCGGGGAAATCCGATTTACCGATATGGTCGGGGTTGTCGAAACGGTTCTAGAGCGTCACATAGGGGGCGGGGGCGCGAAATCGCCCGATATTGGCTTTGAGTCCATCCAATTAACCGACACTCTGGCGCGTGATGCCGCCAGGCAAATCATCGCGAAGCGCCGCAATAACAGGTAACGGTTTGGAATTTCTTCAGTCTCTGCCCCTCGGAGGGTTCGTTTTCACCATCGCAGCCTTCGTCGTGGCGCTTTCGGTCATCGTGGCGGTGCACGAATACGGCCATTACATCGTCGGGCGCTGGTGCGGCATCCACGCCGAGGTTTTTTCCCTGGGCTTCGGACCGCGCCTTTTCGGCTGGACCGATCGACGCGGCACGCAATGGCAACTGGCCGCGATCCCCTTCGGCGGCTACGTTAAATTTCTGGGCGATGCCGACGCCGCCTCGGGGCGCGACAGCAAACTGATGAACCGGATGGATCCGTCCGGGGTCGAGCGCACCATGCACGGTGCGCGGCTGTGGAAACGCTCGGCAACGGTGGCGGCAGGGCCGGTCTTCAATTTTATCCTGACTGTGGTGATCTTTGCTGGAATCGCGCTTGTCCAGGGTCAGGCGGTTGAGGTTCCGACCATCGGTTCGCTGCAATCCATGCCGGACGAGATGCGCGGCGGCCCGCAACCGGGTGACCGGATTCTGGCTGTAGAAGGCACCGTAACCGGCGATTATTCAACGCTTTATTCGGTTTTCGAAGCAATCGAAGTCCCAGGGCTGCTAACGTATACGGTTGACCGCTCGGGTCGCGAACTGGATGTCACAGGCCCCTTCGGATTCCCCCCGATTGTCGACGCGCTTCAACCGCTATCGGCAGCGATGGCCGCAAATCTGCAAGTGGGCGATGTTGTCCTCGCAATCGACGACGCACAGATTAGCGCATTCCGCGAGCTGCGCGAAACGGTGGGCGCCTCGGATGGTCGCCCCCTGAAACTCACGGTCTGGCGCGAAGGCGAAGTGTTTGAGGCAACACTGACACCCAAACGCACTGATCTTCCGACAGCTGACGGCGGGTTCGAGACCCGATGGCTGATTGGCGTCACCGGAGGGTTATTTTTCATCCCCCAGACCGAGGCGGTCGGGCCGATCACGGCCCTGGACTATGGATTTCGACAGATGACGGCCGTTATCACCAACAGCTTGTCGGGGATTTACCATATTGTTGTCGGCACTATCAGCACTTGCAATTTGCAGGGTCCGATCGGGATCGCCCAGATCAGTGGTCAGGCCGCCAGTCAGGGCACGACGAATTTCGTTTGGCTGATCGCGGTTTTGTCCACCGCCGTAGGACTTCTGAACCTTTTCCCGATTCCCATTCTCGACGGCGGGCACCTTGTTTTTCACGCCTACGAGGCGATTACACGCCGCGCCCCAAGCGACCGCTTGTTGCAGCTCATGATGACCGGCGGGCTGGCAATTATCCTGACATTCATGGTCTTTGCCCTGTCGAACGACATATTCTGCCCCTGATCTCGCCACAATCGCGCCCGATTTTCCTAATAATTTCACAGGGCACGGTAGAGAAAGCCATTGGCTATGCAAAACATCAAAAGCGGATACCGCGGATTGTCACTGCTGATCGATCTCAATTGGGATCGTATGATCAGTGCCGGCGCATTGGCGGTTGCCTTGATGGCTGGCGCCTGGCTGATTTCAATGATCGGGTATCTTCCGGCGGTGACCCATATCTGATCCACTTTCCGCGTTCTAAACGTCTACGCTGAACACGCCCATATTCCCCTGACGGCTTTTGACAACGCGACCCTTTGTGGGTAACGACATTGGACAACGAGCAGGGTAGGGCGTCGTCTATGGCGAATCTAAGTGGCAGGTCGGCCAAAGCCGCGCTGGTGTCGGTTTTTCTTGTTGTTACGGTCCTTTTTGCAGCCCTTTCGCCTGCACCTGTCTCGGCACAGGAATTCTCGTTTGACTCGGTCAGAATCGAGGGAAATCAACGCATCGAGAACGCGACCGTTCTGAGTTATGCCCAGCTTGACCTTGGCCAACTTCTCACTGCCGGCGAACTCAACGCTGTAGGCCAGCGATTGCGCGAAAGCGGGCTGTTTTCAAGCGTCGATCTGGTGCCCAGAGGGGCGACGCTGATCATTCGACTTATCGAATTGCCGACAATCAATCTGATCGCCATCGAAGGCAATAACCGGCTGTCGGACGAGGCGTTGTTGCCCCTGATCGCCAGTGAATCGCGGCGCGTGTTCTCGTCCGCTCAGGCCGAGGCCGATGCCGCCGCCATCGCTGACGCCTATGCCGCTGCCGGGCGTTTTGCGGCGACCGTAGTGCCGCGCATCATCCGGCAGTCGGACAACCGGGTTGATCTGGTCTTTGAAGTGACCGAGGGCCGCGTTGTCGAGATCGAGCGTATCAGTTTTGTCGGCAACCGCGTCTATTCGGACCGGCGGCTTCGCCGGGTGTTGGAAACCAAACAGGCTGGATTTTTGCGCCAATTGATCCGGTCCGACACATTTTTGGCCGACCGTATCGCCTTTGACCGCCAGCTTTTGACCGAATTCTACCGGTCGCGCGGTTATGTTGATTTTCAGGTATTGTCGGTCTCGCCAACGCTGACGCGCAAACGCGACGCATTTCTGGTCGCTTTCAATTTGCGGGAAGGCCAGCAGTTTCGAATTGGCGATATTTCGGTCACCTCGGACATTCCGGAAGTCGATCCAGCGCTGTTCGAAGATGAGGTGAAATTAAGAACCGGCGTGGTCTATTCGCCTTCGCTATTGGACCGCAACATCAACCGGCTGGAACAACTGGCCACCGATCTGGCGCTGAGTTTTGTTCGGGTTCAACTGCGGGTCACACGAAATGACCGCGAACGCCGGCTGGATCTTGAATTTGCGTTGGTTCGCGGTCCGCGAATATTTGTCGAACGGATCGACATCGAGGGCAACGCGACAACGCTTGACCGGGTTATTCGGCGCGAATTCAGCGTGGTTGAAGGCGACCCGTTCAATCCGCGTGAAATCGCCTCGGCTGCCGAAAGACTCCGCGCGCTTGGTTTCTTTTCCGAGATCAATGCCGTACCCCGCCAGGGAACGGCTGAAAACCGAGTAATTGTTGATGTTGGTGTGACTGAACAACCGACCGGAACCCTGAGTTTCGGCGCAAGTTATTCGCCCGAAAGCGGAGCCGGCGCCGTGATCAGCTTGTCCGAGGCGAATTTTCTGGGTCGCGGTCAGGCGATATCGTTTTCTCTGACTACTTCTCAGGACACCAACAATGTCTCGGGAAGCTTTTCCGAACACTATTTTCTGGGTCGCAACGTGCGGTTCAGGTCGTCGCTTTCTGTTGGCACCTCTGACGATGCAGACGCTACGTTTGACACAGAAACCGTGCGCCTTCTGGAATCGCTGACATTTCCTGTGGGCGACTATTCCAGGCTCGAAACCCGCTATACGCTATCGCGCGACACGATTTCTGGCGTCGATGCGGGGTCGTCGGCGATCCTGAGCGGTGAAGAAGGCAGCAGCCTGACAAGTGCGGTTGGTTATTTTTACAGCTTCAACACGCGCAACCGCGGGCTCGATCCCACGCGCGGTATTTTTCTGCGTGCCGGGCAGGAATTGGCGGGGCTGGGCGGCGACAGCGAATATATCAAGACTTCGGCCCTGCTGATGGGCCAGATGAATATTCTGAACGAAGATGTAACCCTGACCGCCACGCTGGAAGGCGGGGCGCTGATGATGTTCTCGGGCGCCAGCCGAGTGACCGATCGATATTTCGCCAACAGCCGCATCATGCGCGGTTTCCAGCAGAACGGGTTCGGTCCCCGTGATCTGGTGGCCGCCAATATGGATTCGCTTGGCGGCAACTACTATGCAGCCCTAAAGTTCGAGGCGCAGTTTCCGCTTGGACTGCCCGAGGAATACGGCATTTCGGGCGGCGTATTTTACGATATTGGTTCGATCTGGGGGCTGGACAACACCGACGGCAGGGCCGGTGGCGCCGACGGCCTGGATCTGGTCGATGACAGCATGCATCTGCGCTCGGCGGTCGGGGTCTCTATCTTCTGGACAACGCCCATTGGCCCGTTGCGGTTCAACTTCTCGGAAGTTTTGCAAAGCCAGTCCTACGACCTGCCGCAAAGTTTTGACCTGACCATATCGGCGCAATTTTAAGATGCCCTGGCGGCGGACATTGGCGGTCGCCGCGACGGTTCTGACGTTGATTGCAACTTCGGCCACCCCGCAGACCACCGAACGCACGGTTCCCGGAATTGGCCCCGGAAACTTTCTTGTCGTTGATCAGGAAAAACTTTTCACAAATAGTCGGTTCGGACAACGCATCCTGGCCGATGTCGAAGCCGCGACAAGCGAACTGGTCGCCGAAAATACACAGATTGAAAACGCGTTGATTGCGGAAGAAACCGCGCTGACCGAGCAACGACCAGAGCTTGCGGCAGATCAATTTCGCCAGCTTGCCGACGCCTTTGACGAAAAAGTCCAAATCGTCCGTGCCGAACAGAGCCAGAAAAGTGACGATATAGGCGGCAGGCTAAACCAGGCGCGGCGCGAGTTTTTCCAGGCGATCGTGCCGGTTCTGGCCGAGATTCTTCGCGAAAAACTGGCGGTCGCTATTCTTGACAAGCGCACCGTCCTGATCTCGGTCAACCTGATCGACGTCACCGATCTGGCGGTGGCGCGAATTGACGCGCGCCTGGGCGAAGGTAACATACAGGGAGGCGAAAATTGAGACGCGGCCCTGGGTGCTTGTCTCATTTGAATCGGGTTGGTAACCCAACGCAAGGAAATGGGTTGGAGTGAACATAAATGACCAAGACCACGACCGAAGCCGACTTGGACCTGATAAAACGGATCATTCCGCACCGGTATCCGATGATGATGATCGACCGGGTGGTCGACATCGAAATTGGCAAAGGTGCAGTCGGGATCAAGTTGATCACGGCCAACGAGCCGCATTTTCAGGGGCACTTTCCCCGAATGCCGGTTATGCCGGGCGTGCTGATTATCGAAGCCATGGCCCAGACAGCGTCGGTCATGGTGGGTCTGACTAATGATCTGATCGACCACGAGGTGCTGGTCTATTTCATGGCGCTCGACAAATGCAAATTCCGCCGAATGGTGGTGCCGGGCGATGAACTTCGGCTTAACATCACCACGCTCCGTTCGGGCGCGAAAATCTGGCGCTTCTCTGGCGTCGCCACGGTCGGGGGCGAGGTTGCAGCCCAAGCCGAATTTACCGCCATGATCGACGATCCCACGGTCAAGTAAGCATGGCAATCCATTCCTCTGCCCGAATTCACGATCGCGCCTGTGTCGAAGACGGCGCGCATATTGGCGAGGGCGCCGAGGTTGGTGCCTTCTCGGTAATCGGTTCCGAAGTGTCGCTTGGGGTCGGCGTCGTGGTCAAGTCTCACGCCGTGGTCACCGGCCGCACCAGGGTCGGCAACGAGACCGTGATATTTCCTTTCGCAACGATCGGAGAAATTCCGCAAGACCTGAAATTCAAGGGTGAAAGAACTGCTTTGGATATCGGTGCGCGCAACCGAATCCGCGAGGGTGTGACCATGAACACCGGCACTCAAGGCGGCGGTGGCGTCACCCGCGTCGGCGATGACTGCCTGTTCATGGCCGGGGCCCATGTCGCCCATGACGCGCACGTCGGCGACCGGGTGATCATGGTCAACAACTCGGCGCTGGCGGGTCACTGCGTTGTCGAGGACGACGTGATCATCGGCGGTCTGTCGGGGATCCACCAGTTTGTGCGCATCGGACGCGGGGCGATCATCGGGGCGGTCACCATGGTTACCAGTGACGTGATCCCCTTCGGTCTTGTGCAGGGGCCGCGCGGCGATCTGCACGGGCTCAACCTGGTTGGCCTGAAACGGCGCGGCGTGGCAAGGTCCGACATCACCGCGCTGCGGGCCGCCTATCAGATGCTGGCCCAGGGTGAAGGCGCGTTTCAGGATCGGGCCCGAAGGCTGGGCGACGAGGCCGACAGCGATTATGTGGCCGAGATCGTGCGCTTTGTGCTGGGCGACAGCGACCGGTCGTTCCTGACCCCGGTTTAGGCCATGGTCCGCGCAATCATTGCGGGCGTAGGCGCCCTGCCCGGCGTGGTCTTTGCCGCCGATCCTTCGGCAATTGTTGTGACCCTGGCAGGGGTTCCGTCAGAGATCCCGAAAGGTGCACAAGTCGTTGAAGCGCGGTTCGAACAGCTTGGAAAACTGTTCACCGATTTGAATTCGGCCCGCGTGACCGAGGTGGTGCTGGCGGGTGCCATGACCCGGCCCGACCTTGATCCGGCGCTGTTTGACGGCCTGACCGCCGGGCTGGCCCCAAGTTTGGTTGCGGCCATGGGGCGGGGCGATGATGCGCTGCTGCGCCTGGTGATCGCGACGATCGAAGAGCAAAAGTTTTCGGTCATCGGCGCGCATCAGGCGGTGCCGGAACTACTGGCCGGTGCCGGTTTGATCGCCGGGCCTGAGCCAGGCAAAATTTTGCTGGCCGACGCGCGAAAGGCTGCCGCCATCCTAAGGGCCCTCGGGCCGCTCGATGTCGGACAGGCCGCTGTGGTGGCGGATGGGCTTTGCCTTGGGATTGAAACGGTACAGGGCACCAATGCGCTGCTGTCCTTCGTGACCGAAACCCGTGCCGATACGACGGGGGGCGTTTTGGTCAAACTGCCGAAGCCGGGGCAAGAGTTGCGTGTCGATATGCCCGCAATCGGGCCCGAGACGGTAACCCGCGCGGCCGCGGCAGGTCTCGGCGGAATCATGATCGCTGTTGGTCAGGTGCTGGTTATTGATCGGGACCGGACCAAAGATGCCGTAACCGTCCGCGGGCTCAGCCTCTGGGCGCAGGATGCGGGCTGATGCGGTATTTCCTGATCGCAGGCGAAGCCTCGGGCGACGGTTTGGGATCGGCGCTGATGGCCGGGTTGAAATCGCTCGATGACCACGCCGAATTTTCCGGGGTCGGCGGCCCGCGGATGCAGGCCGAAGGGCTGACCAGCCTGTTTCCGATGGACGAACTTTCGGTGATGGGCATTGCCGAGATTCTGCCCCGATTGCGTTCTCTTATGGCGCGGGTGCGCCAAAGCGCCGACGCCGTGATCGAGACCTGCCCAGATGCGCTGATCACCATAGACAGCCCTGATTTCTGCCTGCGCGTGGCGCGCCGGGTCAAGGCCGCGCGCGCCGATCTGCGCCGGGTGCACTATGTCGCGCCTTCAGTTTGGGCCTGGCGACCCGGGCGTGCTGCGAAGATGGCCGAGGTCATCGATCAGGTGCTGACCCTTTTGCCGTTCGAGCCGACTTTGATGGAAGCCGCAGGAATGCGCGCCGATTTTGTCGGCCACCCGGCGGTTGTCGAACCCGCTTCCACCAGCGCCGAGATCGCCGAGTTTCGGGCGCGTCACGGGTTGGGCACGGCGTCCCCCCTGATCCTCGCCCTGCCGGGTTCGCGCAGGGCCGAAGTGGCCCGACTGGCGGAAACCTTCGGCCAGACGCTTGCGCGGGTCGCCGTCCAGCACCCCGACGTTCGGGTGATTGTCCCGACCACCGAAGGCGTGGCAGCGATGCTGGCGCCGGCAATTGCTGGCTGGCATGGCCATCCGGTTCTGCTCGATCCGCGCGGCGTCCAACAGCAGGCTTTCGCCAGCGAAAAGCGCGCCGCCTTTGCCGCCGCTGACGTGGCTCTGGCAGCTTCGGGCACGGTTTCGCTTGAACTGGCTGCTGCCGGAACGCCCATGGTCATAGCCTATGACATGAACTGGTTCTCGAGGACCCTGATCGGGCGGCTTTTGAAAGTTGACACCGTGACGCTGGTCAATCTGGTCACTGAATCCCGCGCCGTGCCTGAATTTCTGGGCGCGAATTGCCGCGCCGACCTGATCGCGCCAGCGCTTTTGCACCTCCTCGACCACCCCGACGCCCAGCGATCGGCGCTTGCGACGACCGTGGCCCGCCTCGGCGGCGACGGGCCACCGCCGGGGCAGAGGGCCGCGCAGGCGGTGATCGAAGGTCTGACACCGGGCTGAAGTCCCGGGTGCCGGTCCGCTATCATCATCATCTTGCCAATAATACTCCGGGGGAGCGCGAGGGGGCAGCGCCCCTCGCCCCGGTGCGACACGCGCAGGCGCGGCGCCAATTCAGACACCGCCACGCCGCGAGAAATTGTTCCGCGGCGTCAGCCAGTCTGGCCAGCCAACCAGCGCCTCGACGCCCCAGGCGACGGCCACCACGCCAAGGACCGCAAGCACAACTTTGACCATTTTCGGGCTTGGTGGATGGCGCGCCATCCGCGCCATCCGCATCAAATGCCGCAAGTTCATTCGGTGAAGCGGACACAGCCGATGTGCGGCAAGTTCCGGTTTCTCTGGGCAAAGTCGATGCCATAGCCGACCACGAATTCGTCCGGTATCTCAAAGCCGGTCCAGGTTGCCTTGATCTCGACCTCGCGCCGCGACGGCTTGTCCAAAAGCGCGATGGTTTCCAACCTGTTGGGCCCGCGACCGTTCAGAAAATTCACCACATGGCTCAGCGTAAAGCCGGTGTCGACGATGTCTTCCACGACCAGCACATCGCGCCCACCGATCTCGCCCCGCAGATCTTTCAGAATCCGCACCTCGCGCGAACTTTCCATCGCGTCGCCGTAGGACGTAACCTCCAGAAAGTCGACCTCGACCGGCAGATCCAGTTCGCGCACCAGATCGGCAATGAACACAAACGACCCTCTAAGAAGCCCCACCACGATCAGCTTGTCGGTGCCCGAAAACGCCTCTTTAATTTCGCGCGACAGGTCTTCGATCCGGGCCGCGATGGTCTTTGCCGAGATCATTTCCTCGATCTCGTAATTTCTGGTCGGCATGTGGATTCCCCGATTTCCCCAAACGGGGACTTGCATTCCCCGGTGCAGTTTAAGACATCATCAGCAACTGTCACCTTGAAAAGGCCGCGCATGCCGACCCACAGCGATTCCCGCCATCTGCCATGGACCGCGCGACAGATGTACGATCTGGTGGCCGACGTCGAGCGCTACCCCGAATTTTTGCCCTGGTGCGCTGGCGCGCGGATCCGTTCGCGCCAGATTGAGGGAGACACCGAGATCCTGGCAGCCGAGCTCGTCATCTCGTTCAAGGTTTTTCGCGAACGCTTCGGAAGTCGAGTGACGCTCAGGTCCCAAGCATTGCGGATCGACACCGAATACCTCGACGGACCGTTTCGATATCTCCGGTCTCACTGGGAATTTTTGGACACTGATCGGGGGTGCGAGGCGCAGTTTTTCGTAGATTTTGAGCTCAAGAACGCCGTGCTGCGAAAAATTATCGGTCTGGTTTTCAGCGAGGCCATGAAGCGGGTCGGTCGCGCCTTCGAGGCGCGCGCCGAGGCGCTTTACGGGAGCAACCAATGATCCTCGCGACCCGGCTCGGTGAATTTGCTCTTGGCGCGCCGGCGTCGGCAAAATCCGCGCAACCCGGGCTGCGGTTGTCGCTGTTTGACTGGGCGGTCTGCGCAATTGCCGGAGCGGCAGAGCCAGTGGCAGGGGTCGTACGCTCGCTGGCTGGGGGCGAAGGTGGGAACGCCGTCGCGTCCGTGGTGGGATCACCGCAAAAACTGCCCCCACGCGCTGCTGCGTGGGTTAATGGGGCAACGTCCCATGCGCTCGACTACGATGACACGCATTTTGCTCATATCGGCCACCCGAGCGTCGCAGTGGTCCCGGCGGCCCTTGCTGTGGCCGAGGCCACGGGGGCCGACGCTCCGGCGTTTCGTGATGCGGCTCTGATTGGGGCCGAGGCGTCGATCAGGGTCGGCATCTGGCTGGGCCGCGACCATTATCAGGCTGGGTTTCACCAGACCGCCACGGCAGGTGCCTTCGGGGCCGCCTGCGCAGCGGGTCGGCTTTTGAACCTGTCGCCCGATCAAATGGGTCATGCCCTGGGCGTGGTCAGCACCCGCGCTTCGGGCCTGAAATCGCAGTTCGGGACAATGGGCAAACCTCTGAATGCCGGGATCGCCGCAGCCAACGGGGTCGAAGCGGCGTTGTTGGCGGCCAAAGGCTTTGTCTCGGACGCGCGCGCCGTCGACGGGCCGCAGGGATTTGGCCCGACGCACCACGGGGCCAACAAAGTTGAGGCCTTTGAACGCCTGGGGTCGGATTGGCGGTTTGAAACCGTGAGCCACAAGTTTCACGCCTGTTGTCACGGGCTTCACGCGATGCTGGAATCGATTGCATCAATCGACCCGTTGCCAAACCCAGATCTGATTACGGCTGTCCGTACTGCCGCGCATCCGTGCTGGCGAAATGTCTGCAATATTGCGGCACCGAAAACCGGGCTTGAGGCCAAGTTTAGCTTCCGCCTGGCTGCGGCGATGGCGCTGTCGGGTGTTTCCACCACTGCCGTTGCAAGTTTTTCCGACGTCACCGCGACCGATCCACGGCTTTGCGCGCTGCGCGACCGGATCGACGCGGATTTTTCCGACCGTCTCGCCGAGACCGAGGCCGGCGTCGAGGTGTCGCTTGCCGATGGCCGGGTGCTGCGGGGGCGGCACGATCTATTGGACCCGCTGGACACCGGGGTCCGGACCCGCCGCCTACGCGAGAAGGCCGCCGCATTGGTCGGCAACGACCGCGCCGATGCGCTGTGGATCGCCAGCGGGGCCGATGATCTGGCCCCGCTGACCTCGATCCTGACCGAACCGGTCTAGCTTATACCAACGGCCCCCAGATTTGACTCAAGGGGATTCCCACGAGCGGCGTGATCTGATTCAGTGGCATCAAGGCAAGGGAGGCTTTGATGGCAGTAAGGATTACGCGCAAAGACAAGTCCGCAGGCGAGCTTCGCCAGG
>JAKZRT010000045.1:0-5791 GCA_047518005.1 Brevirhabdus sp. | reverse complement strand
CCGTCTTCGACAATTATGAGCAGATCGTCGACAGGTGTTGCGAAGCATGGAACTTCTTTGCAAACGACAAAACCGCAATCACGTCAATCACTACCAGACAATGGGCCAAAACGGTCAACGACTAGGGCCGTTGGTATAATACCGAAGCCGCCGCATGGCTTTGACGGTTGTCTCATCGCCGAGACTGAGGATTTCGTCGAGATCGCCGTTTAACGCGCGCATCTCTTCGACCAGCGGAGTCAAACCGGCAAACGCGCCCTTCAACAGGTGAACGTTTGCGAAGGTTTGCTCTGACGCCTGTTTTTCTATATCGGTTTCAGCATTCATCCAGGACGGCCAAAATTATTGTTTTACTTCAGTCGACTGGAGACCCCAATTGATCCAACTGTCCAGACGGTCTTTGGTCAAACCCGAAATATTAGGTCAAATCGATGCTCGGGCACAGCCCGTTGATAATGTTAGGATAAAGTGGCGTTTTTGTGGCACGCTGGCGACCAATCTGCCGGATAAGCTCGGTCTAGGCTGCAGCTTTCACCGCATATTCGCGCGCCAGTTGCAAAACAACCGTTGCCGCATCAGCTGCCGGTTCGTCGCCCCCTTCAAGTCCCAGAAGGATCAGCATTTCCGCGGCTTCTTCCAGTTCGTCTTGCAGGGCTTCGGATGTCGCATTTTTTGCCGCTGATTTTTCGACCAGATGGCCGAGCGTTTCGGAACAATGTGCAAGAACGCCCTCCGCCAACTCATCCATTTCCGACGACAAATCAAAGAGTTCCGCGCCGCGTCGGAAGATGTGGTCTCGGGCCGTCCGCAGCCATTCGGCGGTGTCCTCTTGGCTGTCTGCCGGGTCAACTACGCGATTTGGCGCTGGCTCCAAAGCAGCATCGACCCCTTGCCCATCAACGCCGTAACGGCTGAGAAAATACATCGCCCCATCCAGGTCGGACTGGCGACCTTGGGTGGCGTGGTACAGGACCTCGTCGATCAGCGCCGCCGCGCCCGAGGCGGCCCGTACTTTCGCAGGCACGGATCCGGATTTTTCTATGGCATTCAAGAACTGTAGCGTCGCCACCGGAATCAGGCTGTGAAAATCGTCGGCAACCAGATCGGTCAAGACGCTGATCTGTTCGACCAGCATCCCCGCGGCCACCAACAGATCCGCCTTTGTGACAACCAGAAAACTGTGGTCTTTCAGGACGTCGGGCACTGTTTTCCATGCCGCCTGTTCGGCAGGTCCGAATTCCTGAGCACACCAAAGCGCGATGTCGGCGCGCCCTGCCGCCCATTCAGCGGCCAGCGCGAGGTCCTCGTCGGTGCCGTCTGTCACCACTTCGATCAGCGCAATGTTACCCAAGCCGGGCAAGGGATATTCCAAGCGAACCATCGTACTGCCCGACCAATCAAGATCTGTCGCCACGGGCCAGGCGGTTTCGACTTCGACCTCATCGACATCGGTAATGTAACAACGAATATCAGGAGAACCGCTCAGCTCGAATGACGGGAATTTCACATCAGCAGGCACCACCCGGCGCCCCGCAATCAGATTCATAAGCTCGGTCTTGCCGGCTCCCGGAAGCCCTAGAATGGCAATCCGCACAGGCGATGTCAGTCTGGCCAAGATCGCTTGGCCGCGTTGACGTGCAGACGGTGCAAGTGCCCCGCTGGCAAGCGTCGCCTTTAGCTGCGCGACAATCTGTTGTTCTGAATCGCCCCCAGTGGTCATAAGCTCAGCTGTCCCGCCTCATGCCACCCCTGAACGACAGAGGTTGTTCATTTCCATCCGGCCTTCCGTTCGCGGCGCGCCCGTATTCGGCGCCGGGGCGAGGGCTATCATCCCAAGCCACGTCAAAGTCTGTTTCGATCTCGGGCACTGCGTGGCATTTGATTACGGAAAACGACGCGTTGTCCTGGTCGGGGTCGTTAAGGGCGGTCACTGCGTCTAGCAATGCCTGCGCCGTGTCGTTGGCATTTTCATCCAACATGATGCCAAGAATGTCTTGAATCTGCGTGTCCGTCAGAAACTGAATACCATCGCTGGCCAGGATCAGCGTGTCCCGGTCCTGCAATTGATAGGATTCTTCCGGGCAATCGACCCGCTCGATCTCGCCCCCGATCAGCACCGAAGTCAGGCAATTGCGGTCGGGATGCGTGCGCCCAACCTCTGGGTCCATCATGCCCGAGCGAACCATGAAATCGATTTGCGGGGCCAGCGAGTGATCTTCGTTCAGTTGCGACAGTTCACCGTCGCGGAAGATAAACAGCGGCGAATCTCCGACCGATATCCAATGCATCTTGTCCTGAATGAAAACCGTGGCCACCAGGGTCGACCCCATCCCTTGGGCACCGGGGTTGGTATCGGAATGCGCCTTGACGCAGTTGTTGGCCGCATTCGTCGCATCCGCCAGAATTTGCGCGGTATTTGCCAGGAACGCGTCGCGATTGCCGCTTTGCAGTTTGAGTTCGCTGAATACCTCGGTCACCACGATCTTGCTGGCCACATCGCCGGCCGCGTGACCGCCCATACCATCGGCCAGCACGGCATATCCAAACCCGGCCCCAAGCGGGAAATCCGTGGCCAGCGCGTCTTCCTGATGGTCCCGGCGTCCAACACCAAGGACAGAAGCTACGTCAAACCTGATGTCAGGCGATCGCTGCATGACCCGTTTCGCCCCCATGGCTGGCCGTCCAGTTGAAGTCAACACCGCAAAGAGCCGTGAATCGCAGCGTGGTCTCTCCAATTCGGATGACGTCTCCGTCCAAAAGTTCTTCGGTGCTCAGAACAGGTTTGTCGTTCAGCCGCACAATATTGGATTTGCCGCCGTGACCAAGATAGAATTTGTTCTGTTCGTCATCGAAGGCGACCGAGGCGTGGTTGTCGCGCGAAATAGACGTGTCTCCGAAATTCAGCCGCACCGCCTGATCCTCGCCCCTGCCGATCAGGGATACGCCTGCATGAAGGCTGAAGGATGAGCCGCGTCCTGATCCTTGGACGACAACGAACCATCCAACAGGGTATTGGTCTGGCTGCGTCGGCTGGTTGCTCTTGGCGTCAAAGATGTCTTTGTCATCTGTCTCGCCAGACTGAAAGCCGAGCAGGCGGGTCTTGACCCGGCCAGCACCTTGCCCCACCCGTCCCGTGGCCAGTGTCGGCACTTGGCCGATCGACGACAGATCCACGTCGCTTTCGATCTGAGGTTCAGCCGCATTGGCCGCCGCGGCGGCTTCCATCAGCGACTGGATCGTCGCATCGTCATTTTGGCCGGTGTCCTCAATTTCTGGAATTTCTGGCGCTTCGACGGCATCGGCCTCGGCGATTTCGGTCTGCAAATGCGGTGTGTCGGCCACTTCGGCGACGTCTATTTTCTTCGGTACATTATTCGTTTCCGGCGCTGCCCCAGGCAATTCTTTGGCTTCCTTTGTATAGTCGCTGGCAGTTGGCTCGGTGGCGGGTTTTCGCAAATCTCCTAATTCGCTGAATTGATGGCCCACCGACCGGGAGGTTGGCCGGGTCACTGGCCGCGACACCGGGCGATAGGATTCAAGATCGCTGGGTGTCGGTTCGGGTGCCGGCGCCGGTGCAGGGGCGGCATCCCTGCTCACCAGTTCTTCGTCCTTTGGAACATCGCTCCACATTTTCTTACGCAACTTCATCGCGCGCTGAATGTCATCTTCCGAAATTTTGGGCAATGGCGCACCCATCGCTTCCTCGGCATTGTCTTCAAAGCTCGCTGCAGTTTCCTCGGGCGCCTGCGCGTCCTCGTCGCCCTCACCGGTTATGTCCAAAGCGGGCTCGGTGTCATCCACGTCGAGGTCCGCGGCAGTTTCCTGCGCGTCTGGCGTTTCGTCGTCTATTTTTTCGTCAAAACCCCCGTCAAAGTCTTCGCCCCACGCGTCGTCATCCAAAATTTCGTCATCAAGTTCGGCGACATCAAATTCGCCATCGGCGTCTCCGATAACCACGCCTTCGTTGGATGCGTAGCCATCGTCGTCTTCAAACCCGGCTTTGTCTTCAAAACCTGCCCCGTCTTCAATCTTGCTCTGGGCCTCGGGAGATTGGGCCAGGCGCTCGTGAACACCGCGCAAGGTTTCCTGGTCATTTTCCAGACCCTCAATGTCAAAATCTTGACCGTCTGCCGATTGTTTCCGACTGGATTTCCCAGAAATCATATCGCGAAGAAAGCTCATTGGTTTGCCTCATGTTTACGACTTTGTTCCAAGTCGTTCGCGGCGCCGTCGCGCCTGAACGTCCAATTAAACAACCGCAGGATCAGCGACGTGGTTCGGGCGCTGCCATTGGTTTGAACTTCGGGTTCAATCGGTATCGTGCTTTCGTTCAAGCGGGCGCGCACAAAATCTGGCGATTGCGAACGAAGCTCTGGGTTTTTGCTGTTCCGGCGCAGGCTGATCGGCCTGGCTTCAATTTGTTTTGTCGTCAATGACTGCGGTTTATTCGGGTGCGAATTGGGTGAATTTGCCACAGCCTCGTTGGTTTCGGCAACCAGCAGGCTGATCGAGCTTTCCAATTTCTTGTCGTTTTGCGCCTCGACTAGTTTAGCGCTGCGGCGTTTGACGGTGTCGATCCGCTCGATCCATTCATCGGCGCCTTGCAAACGATCCTGCGGAAATACATTCATCGCGATATCGATCGCGCTGAGAAAAAATTCGTCGTAGCCTGGGATCGTCCGGCTGGACAGCGGCACGTAGGGGTCGTCTTTGCCCGATGCAATCGCTGCGACCCGGCGCTGCGCATTGGGCGGCGTCTTGCCGGTGATGACATGGTAGAATGTGGCGGCCAGCGAATAGAGATCGGACGAGGCATTTTGCTCGCTACCCGCCAGATAAAATTCCTGTGGCGAATATCCATCCTTGACCACATGAATGGCCGACAAAATTCGGCTCGCACGGGTCGCCTCTTCGCGGGCTGCACCAAAGTCGATCAGGATCGGTTCCCGATCGGCGTCCATAAGGATGTTGTCGGGCGAAATGTCGCGGTGCAAAATGTCGTGGCTGTGAATATAGGCCACCGCGCCCAGCAACTTGGTCACCACCGCCTTGACATCTCTGGGCTCTAACCGCGCCTGGATATGCTCGATAGTGTCCATCAGGTCATAGCCCTGGACATAGTCAAGCGCCATGTAGGCCGTCTCGTTGTCTTCAAAGACCTGGTGAATGCCCACGATGTGCGGGTGCGTGAGTTTCGACAGCCTGCGGGCTTCCTGACCAAAAAGCGAAACCACCGAGCTGAATTCGTCCTGATTTGCCCGGCTGCGCGCGCGTACGACGTTGTGGGTGCGGCAGCACATGGTGCTCGGGAAACATTCCTTGATGACAACAATGCGCTCGAGGCTGTCGCGCGCCAGATAGGTAATGCCAAAGCCGCCCGCGTTCAGGAAGCTTTCGATCGTGTATTGCCCGTGCAAAAGGTCCGTACCAGGCTCTAATGCGTCACTCGGGATCTCGGCGCTGTTTTCGTCCACATGCATTTTGCTCATGGCTCTCTCTAATCCTTGGCGCTGGACCGACTTATGGGTCCGTTACTGACGCCGACCTGCTCGATCCGGGCGCGATATTCCGCTTACCCTGAAACTAAATATCACTTCGAAAACACAAGCGATCTTTTACGGACTCTGATCAGAGCCACTGGCACGCTGTCTTGCTAGGGGGTGTTGACGTTCATCGTGTTTGAATGACGATTGCAGCAAGCGAGATGAATGCTTTAAAGCTGTCATCTGTTTTGCAGGAACGCATTGCGATCCCTCTGTATTCCTTCAGCTTTCCGAAGAAGTTTTCGACC
>JAKZRT010000044.1:0-4364 GCA_047518005.1 Brevirhabdus sp. | reverse complement strand
AAATCAAAGACTTCGCCAAGGTTTCAAGGTTGCAACCTGCGTATTTTGGCCCAACTTATGTCGCCGTTCACCCCGCATCTGGCCGAGGAAATCTGGGCGATGCTCGGCGGCGAGGGCCTGATTTCACAGGCCGCCTGGCCCGTGGCCGACCCGGCCTGGCTGGTGGATGAAACCGTGACCCTGCCGATCCAGATCAACGGAAAGCGCCGCTCCGAGATCACCGTCGCCAAGGACCTGGCGCGCGCCGAGGTTGAAAAGCTGGCGCTAGCGGATGATGCTGTGGTGCGGGCGCTTGCCGGCGGTGTCCCGAAAAAGCTGATCGTCGTGCCCGGCCGGATCGTTAATGTGGTCATTTGATCTCCCAAGCCGCCGCTATTTTCTGGCGGCTCTGCCGATGCTCGCGCTGGTCGGGGCCTGTGGGTTTTCGCCCGCCCTCGGGCCCGGCGGATCGCTGGCCGCACTTCGCGGTCGGGTGCGCGTGGCCGATCCGAACACGCGCAACGACTTTGCGCTGCGCGATCACCTGGCGCGCGGGCTGGGCGGCGCTTCGGGTCCGGATCTTGATCTTGGCTATCGCCTCTCGACCCACGAACGCGACGCAGGGATCACCCCCGATCAGGTGATCACGCGGCGTCAGATCGACGGCCAGGTCAACTATGTCCTGACCGATCAAGCCAGCGGCGCGGTGCTGGCCAAAGGAATCGTATCGGGATTCACCAGTTACGGCACAACCGGGACCACGGCATCGACGGCCTTCGCGCGCGATGATGCCTTGCAGCGGTTGATGGTCATTCTTGCAGATCAGATCATTACCCGTCTGGCAGCGGTGCAGGGACTTGGTGGATGAAACTGGCGGGGCGCGCAGCACGCGAGTATTTCGCCCGCCCCGATCCCGACAAGGCGGGTCTGTTGATTTATGGCGACGACGCGATGCGGGTCGCGCTGAAGCGGCAAGAGGTGATTGCAGCCCTTGCCGGGCCAAATGCCGGAGACGAAATGCGCCTGACCCGGCTGATGGGCGCCGACCTGCGCCGCGACCCGGCCCAATTGTCCGACGCCCTGCGGGCGACCGGGTTTTTTCCCGGTCCGCGGGTGGTTTTTGTCGAACAGGCCAGCGATGCCGCAGCCCCCGCCGTTGCAGCCGCCCTGGAGGACTGGCGCGCCGGTGACGCAGTTCTGGTGGTTGCCGCCGGATCGCTGGCGGCACGCTCGGCATTGCGAAAGGCCTTCGAGACGCACCGCGATGCCTATGCCGTCGGGATCTATGATGACCCGCCCGATGCGGCCGAGATCGAGGCCACGCTGGACGCGGCGGGACTGACCGAATTGACGCGCGAGGTGATGACCGATCTGACCGCCCTGGCGCAGGTTCTGGACCCCGGTGATTTCGCGCAAGCGATCGAGAAACTGGCGCTTTACAAGCTGGGCGACCACACGCCCGTTGATGCACAAGATATCGCCGCCATCGCTCCGCTGTCGACCGAGGCGGCGCTTGATGATGTCCTTCACCTGGTGGCCGAGGCACGCGCCAGCGACGTTGGCCCGGTTTTGCGGCGGCTCGCGGCGCAGGGGGTTCAGCCGGTGGGACTGTGCATCGCCGCCACGCGCCATTTCCGGGCCCTGCACGCGGCGGCCTCGGATCCTGGCGGTGCCTCGACAGGTATGGCCCGGCTGCGCCCGCCGGTTTTCGGGCCGCGTCGTGACCGCATGACCCGGCAGGCTCAGAGCTGGGGGACAAGATCGCTGGAGCGCGCGCTGGCGCTTTTGATTGACACCGACCTGACGCTGCGCTCGACCTCGCGCGCGCCGGCGATGGCAGTGATGGAGCGCACTATGATCAGGTTGGCAATGATGGGAGCACGGTGATGTACACAATCGTTGGCGGTGTCCGGTCACGCAGTATTCGGGTGATATGGATGCTGGAGGAACTTGGCGTCGATTATGACCACGAACCCGCCCGACCCCGGTCGGACAAAGTACGGGCGCTGAACCCGGCGGGCAAGGTACCGATCCTGATCGACGACGGCACGCCGATTACCGACAGCACCGCGATCCTGACCTATCTGGCCGACAAACACAGCGCCTTCACGCACCCCGCCGGAACCCTGGACCGCGCGCGTCAAGACAGTCTGACCCAGTTTTTGCTTGATGAGTTCGACGCCAACCTCTGGACTGCAGCGCGGCACGGTTTCATCCTGCCCGAAGAACTTCGGGTGTCGGGGATCAAAGACACCCTGCGGTGGGAATTTCGGCGCAGCCAGAAAACGCTGGTCGGTCGCATGGGGCCAGGGCCGTTTTTGATGGGCGATCTGATGACCGTGCCCGACTTTATTCTGACCCACTGCGGCACCTGGGCCACCAACGCCAAGTTCGAGATTTCCGAGCCGCGACTGCGAGATTATCTGAAAACAATGATGGATCGACCTGCGTATAAACGCGCCCGCGACAAAGAATAGCATTTGGGGCAAGGCCCTGGACTGTCGGATGGAGCACCCGCAGCGCAAGAGATATAGTCAAACAAATGATAGTACGTGGCGCGGCCTCAGCCGAGCGCCCGGGCCAGAGCAGTATCGAGCGCGGCGGTTTGATCAAACGATAGTCGCACCGGCAAGGTCAGAACCTCGGTTCGCAGGCTTTTCGGCAGACGAACGGCGTCCTTTTCAGTGGTCACCAGCCGCGCGCCAGTTGCCCGCGCCCGGCCCAGAAGCCGACGCATAAGCGCCGGTTCCAGTGGCTGATGGTCGTCGAGCGCATGGGTTTCGACCAGATCGACACCAAGCGCGCGGAGCGACGCAAAGAACCGGTCCGGCCGCGCGATGCCGGCAAAAGCGAGACCGCGCAAGGCCCCCCAGTCCATGCCGGTCTCGAGCGGCGCCAGCTGTCCGGTTATCAGTTCCGGCGTCGCTTCTGGCAGCGTCGCGGCGAATTCCGATTGCGCTTTGGGTGCGCCGATGCTGAGGATCAGATCGGCGCGGGCCAGGCCGGTCGGAACCGGCTCGCGCAGCGGGCCTGCGGGCAGGACATGGCCGTTGCCGAAGCCGCGTTCTGCATCGACCACGACGATCGACAGATCGTGGGTCAGATCGCCGTTCTGAAATCCGTCGTCCAAGACGATGACATCGACCCCCGACGCGGCCGCCGCGCGGGCCCCGGCGGCGCGGTCGCGCGACACCCAGACCGGAGCAAAAGTTGACAACAGCAGCGGCTCGTCGCCGACATCCGCCGCGCTGTCAGTGCCCGCATCGACGCGGTGCGGGCCGGACCGCCGCCCGCCGTAGCCGCGACTGAGCACTGTCGGCGCAAGCCCCTGCGCCTGCAGCCGTTCGACCAGGGCGATGACGGTCGGAGTCTTTCCGGTGCCGCCGACGCTGAGGTTGCCGACGCAAATGACCGGCAGACCGGGGCGGATGCGCGCGCCCGTTGCCAGCCGCCGTGCAGTCGCGGTCGCATACATCGCGCCAAGGGGCGCGAGACATTGCGCCAAAACCCCCGGAGGCGAATACCAGAACTGGGGAGCCCGCATCACCCGGCCTCGTCGAGCTGGTTTTGCAGCATCTCAAGCGCACGGTCGGTAACCCGCGCGCCGCTTGAACAGACCTCCCAGGCTGCATGGGCCATGGCCGCCACCTGGTCAGGGGCCAGTAGGGCGGTGACGGCGGTCGTAATCTCGTCAGGCTTTCGCACCAGCTTCGCCGCGCCGGCCGCCGCCAGCCGTTCATAGATGTCTCGGAAATTGGCCACATGCGGCCCGTGCAGGATGGCCGAGCCAAGGGCCGCAGGTTCGAACGGGTTATGGCCGCCAACCGGGACCAGCGATCCGCAGACCAGGCTGATCGGAGCGATTCGGTACCACAGACCCATTTCGCCCGGAGTATCGGCCACATAGATCTCGGTGTCTGGTTGCAACGGCTCGTCGGCGGACCGCAGCGCGACGCGCCAGCCCGCCAGACGCAGAATGTCAACGATGTCGCGGCCGCGTTCGGGATGGCGCGGCACCAGGATCATCAGCATCCTCGGCGCGCGGCGCAGAATTTCGCGGTGCGCATCGGCGGCCAGTTCCTCTTCGCCCGGATGGGTCGACGCCGCCAGCCAAGTGCCGCGCCGCCCGATTGCCTGGGCCAGGTCGGCGCGTTCCGGTTCGTCGAAAGGGAGCGCCGACGAGCCCTCTTTCAGGGTCCCCGTCACCTCGATCCGGTCCGGATTCAGCCCCAGCCGCCGCATGTTGTACGACGTCACGCCGTCCTGAGCGTGAATAACCAGGAACCGGTTCAACAGCGCCGAGGCAGTCCAGGGCATCAGCCACCAGCGGCGATAACTGCGGTCGGAAAGCCGGGCGTTGACCAGAACCATCGGCACCCCGCGGG
>JAKZRT010000043.1:0-38771 GCA_047518005.1 Brevirhabdus sp. | reverse complement strand
GCGTGTTCGAAGACTACAATGCCATCGTCGATGCTGGATGCGAAGCTTGGAACAAGCTCGTCGCACAGCCCGAAACCATCACATCAATCGGAATGCGAAAATGGGCCCATATCGGTCAATGTTAAATGCCGTTGGTATTAGCCATGGTTTCAACCTTGAAACCCACCCACGCACCGGCTGACCCGTGGTTCGTCAAATACCCAACCATCTTCCGGGTGGACACTGTCACGCCAGCCCGTTTTCCGCCCTGAGCCGCGCCAGATAGGCCGGGAATTCCCGGTCCGATACCTCGGCCTCGCGGATCAGCCAGTCGAAATGTCTGGTGATCCCCCGGACCCGCTCCACGTCGCGAAAAACCACGTAATTGCGCCCCAGATAGATCGCCGCCAGCAGCGGTCCAAAGATTGTGATCGGCGCCGAAAAAACCCGCCGCGCGTTGAAAACATACACTCTGAGAGACGGATAAAGCTGGTCATACAGCGCCTCGATCCGGTCCATCTGTTCGCGCCGGATCGACGCCGGCAGGCCCGAATAATATCCCTGACCCGCAGCAAAACTGTCGAGCTCGAAGAACGGCAGCGCTATTTCATGATCCGAATGAGTGCTTCGCATCGCTTCCAGATGCTCGTGACTGCTCGCAATTGCCTGCGCCGTGGTCCGGCCCAGCTGCGGCGCGTATTCCCATTCCAGCATCGCCTGGGTTTTCAGCATGTCGGGCAGGGTGGCTGGCACATGCCGCACCTTGTACCCCGCCGCCTCGCGGTGCCAGGCGATGATATTCTCGTCGATATACGCGCGCGGCGCCTCGGTCATCAGCAGGCTCTCGGCCATCAGCTCGGCCGCACTTTCGGGCCGCTCGGTCAGCCCCAAGAGCCAGTCCGCCGATATCCCCAGAGCCGCCGCAAACTCGGCCACTACCTGCGCATTAGGAAGCCGCGTTCCCCCTGGTGCCAGCACCTGACTGATCGTCGACCGGTCAACCCGCGCCGCCCGCGCCAGCGCGCTTTGATTAGTGGCCGCCTCAGTCATCGCCTGGTTCAACCGCTGTCGAAAAAGCGCGGCTCGATCACGTTTGTCCATATTTCACAACTTCGCTGATAAATATAAGAAGCGTTGATATTATGTTGCTAAATTCCCGAATTTTCAACCGCCATGCCCGGATATATCGTGTTTCGACACCAACAAATTCTGGACCGATTACGTGAACGCAAAATTTGCATCGCGCACCATCGAATGGCCAACACTCATCCTTATCGCGCTTTGCTATCTGTTCTGGGGGTTTTCCACGACCGCGCTGGCCGGGTTCAGCCCAGCCCTTGGCGTCATCGCGACCGGCGTCGCCATCACCTTTCATTCGTCGCTGACGCACGAGGTTATCCACGGGCACCCGACGCCACACCGCTGGTTGAACTTCGCGCTGGTCTTTCCGGCCCTGTCGCTGGCCATCCCGTTCCAGCGGTTTCGGGACACGCACCTTGACCACCACAAGGATGCGCGGCTGACCGACCCCTACGATGACCCTGAGACCAATTTCATGGACGCCGCCGACTGGGCGGCGCTCAGCCTGCCCTGCCGGCTGTTGCTGTCCGCCAACAATACGCTTTTGGGCCGGCTGATCCTTGGGCCCCTGATCAGCCAGATATTTTTCGTGGGCTCGGATCTTCGGGCCTGGCGCGCCGGTGATTGGCGCGTTCTGCGCGGCTGGCTTTGGCACATCCCGGCGCTGATCCCTGTCGTGGTATGGGTCTGGCTGGTGTCACCGCTCGGCGTCCTGGCCTATGTCATCGCCGCCTATATTGGCATCGCACTTTTGAAAATCCGCACCTTCGCCGAACATCGCGCCCACGAAATTGCCGCCGAGCGCACAGTAATAATCGAGGATCGCGGCCCGCTGGCGCTGCTTTTTCTCAACAATAATTTGCATTCTGTGCATCACAACCACCCCGGTCTGGCCTGGTATCAGCTGCCGGCGCGTTATTCCCGCGACAAGGATCGCTTTCTGACCCAGAACGGCGACTATCGCTTTCGCTCGTACGCCGAGCTTTTCGCGCGCCATTTCTGGCGTGCCAAAGACCCGGTGCCGCATCCGCTTTGGGCGCGGGGCTGGAAATCTCGCCCTTGACATGAGATGGGGCGGTCATGGCCGCCTGGGTACCCATAACGATCGCCGCTGCCTTTGTGCAGAACCTACGCTTCATGCTGCAAAAGCACCTCAAGGCAAGCGCGCTCAGCACCGGCGGGGCCACGTTCGCGCGCTTCGTCTTTGCCGCGCCTTTGGCCATCGCAACCGTGATGGTTTATGGGGCCGCGACGGATCAATCGCTCCCGAACGGCGGCCGGGATTTTTGGGCATTCGTGCTGACGGGGGGCCTTTCGCAGATCATCGCCACGGCTTGCGTCGTCGCGCTCTTTGGTCTCAGAAATTTCACCGTTGGCATGTCGATCAAAAGCACCGAGACCCTGCAAACCGTTCTCGTGGCCTACATCCTTTTGGGCGAAGCGGTCCATGCCGCAGGGCTTTTGGCCATTGCCATAGGGTTCGCAGGTCTCCGGCTTTTGTCGGATAACCCCGACGCCAGCTCCAGCCAGGGATTTATTGCGCGGCTCGATGGTCGTGCGGTTGCACTTGGCCTCACTTCGGGCGCGCTTTTCGCGATTTCGGCGGTTGGCTATCGCGGCGCCTCGCTGTCGCTGCCCGAGGGCGACGTTCTCATGCGCGCCGCCATGACACTGGCGGCCGTTACATCCATTCAGACCATAGTCATGGTGCTCTGGCTGCTATGGCGGGAACCCGGGCAGATGAGCCTCGTTTTCGCCAACTGGCGCATCGCAAGCCTGGTTGGACTGACATCAATGCTGGGCAGCCTGGGCTGGTTCACCGCCTTCACCCTGACCAACGTGGCCTACGTGCGCGCGCTCGGCCAGGTCGAACTGATCTTCAGTTACGCCGCCTCGGTGCTTTGGTTTGGCGAATGGCCAACGCGGCGCGAGGCCGCTGGCATCGGTCTTTTGTTGATCAGCATCGTCGTTCTGATCCTGGCCCTAGCCTGAGCCGCCCAGCCGCTGAAAAAGGCTTTCTTCGTCATTGTTGTTGAAAAACGGAACGGTTGCGGGCGGGCCCTTCGTGCGACCGCTTGCGCCTATTTCCGCCAGCACAACTTGCGTGATAAAGGGCAGATCAAATCCGCGCACTTTGCTCAGGGGGATCCATTGCAGGTGGCTCAGTTCGTCTGAAGCGCGCGAGAAATCGTTGGCGTCGCCCTGGATCACCGCGGCATCTGCCAGAAAAAACCGCGCATCGAACCGTCGCGGGCGTCCCGGCGGCGTAATGGCGCGAAAGACAAAACTTAGGCCCGTTGCATCGGGAAGATGTCCGGTCTGCGCGTAGGAAACCCAGTCAGGCGGCGGACCCGGCCATTTGCCTGGGCGCCCGATCACCAACCCGGTTTCTTCCCAAAGCTCGCGAATCGCCGCCACAGCAAGGGCCGGGGCGATGGTCGGGGGCGCTTGGTCGGTCAGCCGCGTACGACAGGGCTCGGCCAGTTCGCGCACCAGCGTCACGTCGTGATCGGCGGCATCAACTGCGCCGCCGGGAAAGACGAACTTGCCGGGCATGAAAGCCGCGTTCTTGCCGCGCTGGCCCATCAGCACGCTGGGGCTCGCGCCCGTTGGGTCGCGCATCACGATGACGGTCGCCGCGTCCCTGATTGCCGATTTATCCATCCCGCAGCCTTGTAGGTTCAGGCGCGCGCAAACCCATGCATCCGCTTGGCCCATTGAAAACCAACCATCGCGCCTTTTATCCGGGGCAACAGATAAAGCGCCAATGCCACACAGCCAACCGATATAATGGACGCCACCAGGACAGGCTGTAGATCAAAGACCGCGAACCCGATGTGGAAAAACGGAATTGTCGCGTGACCGGTGATCAGAATGGTCAGATAAGCCGGGCCGTCATCGGCGCGATGGTGCATCAATTCCTGCCCACAGACCGCACAATGGTTGCGGACCTTCAGATAACCTTTGAGCACGGGACCCGCCCCGCAGTTTGGGCATTTCCTGCGCCAGCCGCATTCCAGCGAGCGCCGGACGTCCCGGTCTTTGATCAGTTCATCAGGTATTGTTGGGTTTCTTTTCGCGTCGGTCGCGCCGTCGCAATCCGGACGCCCCTATCGCATCGAAATTCCCCCGAAACACCAAAAACACGCTGTGCGCGGCGGCGTGTCGCAATTAAATGCAGCACCAGCGACGGAACCCCGCCAGCCCCGCGTAAAACACACATCAACGGGCTGAGAGGCGGCCCGAAATCAAACGAGAAAGTGAGAAACCGATGAAAGTGAATATGCGTAAACCGAGCGTCATTGCGGGCATACTGATGACCGGCGGCGCGATGCTGATGACCACTGCCGCGCTGGCACGGGGCCCGGGCGGCGGCGAGGGACCCGATTTTGCCGCGCTTGACGCCAATAGCGACGGGGTTTTGACCGCAACTGAATTCGAGGCGGCAAAGGCCGGCCGGCTGGGCGATCTCGACGCCAATAGCGACGGGTTTATCACCGCAGACGAGATGCTGGCCCAGATTCAGGCGCGTCAGGCCGAACATGTCGCCGAACGCTTCGAGAAAATGCTGGAACGCGCCGATGCAGACGACGACGGGCGGCTGAGCGTGGACGAACTGGCAGCGATGGCCGAAGACCGCGGCCCAAGGCTGGACGATGCGGGTTTTCCGCGCGGATGGGACAGCGACGGTGACGGTGTCGTGTCGCAAGAAGAATTCGAAACGGCAATGGAAGATCACAAGGGCCGTCACGGTGGCAGGCGCGGACATGGTGGTGGCTAGGCCGATCCGGTCCTAGCGCGTCGCCGACCGGGCGGGCGGCTCTCCCCGTGCCGCTCGCCCGGAATTGCGTCAACGGGGGAACGGGGTTACGACCCAAGCTAGGATGAGCATGCCATTGGACGCCACTGCCGACCTGACCGACGAAGCGCTTCTTGCGCTTTACGCCCGCGGCGACGCGGCAGCGGCGCGGTCGTTGACGGCACGGCTGACGCCGAAGGTCTTTGGCCATGCAGCGCGGCTGCTGGGTGACCGTGCCGAGGCCGAAGACGTGGCCCAGGAAGCAATGCTCAGGCTTTGGCGCATCGCGCCGCGTTGGCAGCCTGGGCGGGCGCAGGTTTCGACCTGGCTTTACCGGGTGGTGGCGAACCTCTGTACCGACAGACTGCGTAAACGGCGCACGGTCGGACTGGATGCTGCGCCAGAGGTTGCGGACGCGGCCCCGAGTGCCGAAACGCGACTTGCGCTAAACGCACGCATGCAGGCGCTGGATGGGGCTTTGGCCGAGCTTCCGGACCGGCAGCGGCAGGCGGTGGTGCTGCGCCACTTTGAAGGGCTCGCAAACCCCGAGATCGCGGCGATAATGGACATAAGTACCGAGGCGGTGGAAAGTCTGACAGCAAGGGGGAAGCGCGCGCTGGCCGCCGCATTGGTCCCCAGAAAGGACGAATTGGGTATTGGCGATGACTGATAGAGACAAAAATTCGCAACCTCAAACCTCTGGGGACGCGATGCTCGAGCGCCTCTTTGCCGAGGCTGCGGACACGCACATTGCGCCGCCCGAGGCCCTGACGGCCCGTGTTTTGGACGATGGCATGCGTGAGCGCCCGATTGCGGGCGGCAAAGCGGTGCAGAAAGATAACCGGCCCAACGGCCGGCTGGCCGGGCTTTTGGGCGCGATCGGCGGGGTTCCGGGCGCCGGTGGTCTGGTGACCGCTGGCATTCTTGGCCTCTGGATCGGGGTCAGTCCGCCGGACATGCTGCAAGTGAATGCAAGCGGTCTGTGGGATATTTTCAACGTAGATCTGACGTCGTCCTGGGCCAGCTACGGCGATATATTGTGAGGCACCAACCATGACCGATGACGCCCCTCTGCCACCGACCGATCCGGTGCCGCCACGCTCACCGGCTATGCGCCCCGGTCTGCGGTTGAAAGTGTTGCTGTTTGCCTCGCTGGCCGCCAATCTTTTGGTGGCGGGCTTTGTCATAGGCGTCGTCGTGCTGGGCGGGCCCGGCGGTCGCGATGGTCCGCCGCGCCTGCGGGATGCCGGGCTCGGTCCGCTTGTCGGCGTGCTCAGTGGCGAAGAACGTCGCGGCCTGCGTGAAGCCCTGGACCGGCGCGCGCCCGAATTGCGCGACGCCCGCAGCCAGATGCGCGGCGCATTGCGCGAACTGCTGGGTGCTCTGCGCGCCGATCCTTTTGACCCGGGCCGCCTGTCCCAAGCCTTGGCACGCCAGCGCCAGGTCACCGTGCATGTTCAGGAGATCGGCCAAAACGCGCTGATCGAGCGTATCGCCCAGGCAAGCTCTGAGGATCGCCGTGCTTTGGCCGACCGCATCGAACACGCCCTGCGTCGCGGTGCTGATCGCTAGGACCGCAGGCAGAAACAGCCACCCTATCTCGGGGTGGACAGCGGGCATTCGCCATATATAGTCGCCCCGAGGAAGGGCGGGCACCCCCGCCCCGAAGGTTTTCAGTTCCGTCAGGGCGGGAGAAATTTGTTCATGGGTCACGAGCCTGGCCTCCAGGAGTTCCGAACCAATTTCGTGCGCGAGCCTGGCAGCTTGCGCCAACATCCGGCGCTGGTTCTCAATGCGGACTACCGCCCGCTCAGCTATTATCCATTGTCGCTTTGGCCCTGGCAGGACGCGATCAAGGCTGCCTATCTGGACCGTGTCAGCATTCTGGCTGAATACGACGCCGTTGTCCGCAGCCCCTCGGTTGAGATCAATATCCCTTCGGTTGTTGTGCTGAAGGATTATGTAAAGCCTCGAAAACGGGTGGCTTTTACGCGGTTTAACTTGTTTTTGCGCGACGAATTCCACTGCCAGTATTGTTGGGCCACAGGCGATCTGACATTTGATCACGTGGTGCCGCGGGTCCGAGGCGGGCGCACAAGTTGGGAAAACGTGGTTGCGGCCTGTTCGCGCTGCAACCTGCAAAAGGGGTCGCGGTCGCTCAGACGGTCGGGTCTGTCGCTGATCAAGAAACCACGCCGCCCGATGGCCGAAGATATGCGTAACACTGGTCGAAAATTCCCGCCCAACCACCTGCACGAGACCTGGATCGACTTCCTCTACTGGGATGCCGAACTTGACGCCTGATGCCGGTCTACGCATTTGATCATGTCAATATCCTGACCGCCAATCTTGCAGAAATGACCGATTGGTACTGTCGTGTGCTGGGGTTTGAAAAAGGCTGGCGCCCGCCTTTTTCCGGCGATGGTGCTTGGCTCTATCTCGGCGACGCGGCACTGGTGCATCTGGTCGATGCGGAAAAGACCCCAGCAACCGCTGGCCGGATCGAACATTTTGCATTGGCGGCCACTGAATTTCAGCGGTTCCGGGAACTTCTTGACGCTGAAGGGCTTGCGCGCGACGAAGTGAAAGTGCACGGCACAAATATCGTCCAGGTCAATATCCGCGATCCTGACGGCAATCATATTCATATTGATTTCCAAGTTTGAAGTTGACGAGTTTTTCGCAGACCAAGAAATAAGAGTTAGATGCTGGAAGTAATGTTTTGCGCCTCTCAGGCCGCTAGACACCGAACAATTCACTCCTTCTTCTTACTCAATTCAAATACCACTGCTCGCACCAGAACTAGGGGGACAATTGCGAGACAACTCACAGTGCTCGCCGCGACCATATCCGCGATCAGCGCCGCGATCGCTGCGTTTTCTGCCAACGCGGGCGCCTATGTTGATTTCAAATTTGCACGCGCTTCACCGCAAATACTTTCGTCCACAATTTCAATGCGAAGCGATCTGCACCACTCCATAATTCAGTCGATCGATTTGGAAGAGCTGGTACAAAGCCTGGGTCAGGTGATGGATATTGGCAGCAAATATTACCGGAGCAAGTCGATCTTTTCCGAGCGCGCCAACCGAATCAAGCGCCTTAAGGGCCAGGACGCCATGGCTATTCGGATGCACTATCCGATCGACGGCTGACACTGACGTGCAAGCCCACACCGAGCAACTGGCCCCGCCCAGCACGCAGAACTTGGCGCAATGGGGGTGGTTCAGGTGCACTGGTTTTATCGGCCTCGGCAAGCTTGCCGCCCCTCTCGAACTGGGCGAGCCATGGTTTCGCGCGTCATTCCGGTCAAGAGTTTTAATCTGGTGATATTCGGCGGAACCGGCGATCTGGCGCACCGGAAAATCCTTCCCGGCCTTTTTCTGCGCTATCTCTCGGGCCAGATGCCCGAAGACGCGCATTTGGCCGAAAACGGTATATCCGCAGACGAACTCGATGTGCCGGGTGCGGGTATCATGCCGCTCAGCATCCATGACCCGGACGGCAACCACATCCACATTGATTTCATGATCAGCTGACGAAGGAGTTGGTTTTGTGGCGCGTCTTGCGCATCGCTGCGCCGTGGGGCTTTGCCCCTAACGGACCCTCCAGAGATTTTATCACCATGGAGAAATCAAAAAGCGCGGCAATTTCCGGCCCCTTTGGCAGTATCGCACTCCATATATACTCCGGGGGCCGCGCGAGGGGGTTGACACCCCCCGCACGGGGCGACGCCAAAGGCGACGCAAACGCTGGCGTCAGGTTTGATCAGTTGTTCGGTTCAAAGCCGCTGGTTATTCGCCGGCCAACCGATGGCCGTCGCTGAACCGGGACGTATCGCCCAGCACAAAGACCCCGCGTTTCAGCTTTTGGATCTTGCCCTGGCGCAGCAGCGCACCGAATGACCTGAGCCCGTCTTCGCGCGAGTAATCCTCGTCCGAATGCGTGGTGATGTGGCGCATGATCTGCGGGCGCGAAAACTGCGGCCGGCCTTCGATCTGACTGCAATAGGCGGCAGCCGCTTCCAGCAGATCGACCAGGTCCCGCGCGCCCAAACGGTTGGCAAATTCGCTGAAGGATTCGTCGCTCGGCTGAGCAAAGTTTCGGTCGTCGTCGCCGCTGCGCACAGGAGTGCTTTGTAGTGCCGGCGCGGCGCCTGAGCTGCCAGGGTGGGTCGCGCCGACCGACACAACACGTGCCGGATCGGTGTCAACGCGTTCGGCGGTGCTCAAGACCAGCAGGGCGGGAGCGCCGGGCGCTACCGGGTCCGCCTCCTCGGGCTCTGGCGCTATCTCTCGCCCCTTTTCGAGCGCGGTGCTGGGTGCGGGCGCAGCTTCTGCGGCGGTTGCTGCGACAATCTCTGACGCTTGGTCTTCGCGCTGCAACGGCGCACCGTCGGCGTGATCCGAAGCAGCCTCGGGGGCTTCGGCATTGACGACCTTGGCGAGGTCCTCGCGGTAGGCCTCTTTCTCTTCTTCGGCTTTCTTCGACCGCCAGCCCATCAGGCCCCGGTCGGCAGCCGTAGCCGAAACCGCAGCCTTGAGATGTGCGATAGCGGAATGGCGGCGCTGCGTCTCGGCACCCTCGAGCTGGGTGTTGGTTTCCTCAAAGATACGATCAGCAGCGCCGTTACCTTTGTCGATATCGGTGCCTTCCAGAAGAGTGACACCGTCCCCGGTTGCGAAACGGTCATCTTGGTCGGCCTCGGTTTCTGCCCCGGCCTGATCCGTTTCAGCGGCCTCACCCTGATCCGGCGCATCGGCCGAGACATGGGGTGCGGCGATGTCATCAGCTGTCTCGGCGTCCTTGTCTTCGAACCCGGCCTTGATCGGTTCGGGGTCGGACAGTTCCGCAGTCGGTTCGGGTGCCGTCTCGGGCTGATCACCGGCGGTTGCTTTTTGCTCGGGTTCGGCTTGGTCAATTTCGTCATCGGCCTGGGCGTTATCGGACGGGGCTTTGATATCAGCGCCTTGATCGACGCTCGGCTTCACATCGTCATCCGCAGCCTGATCCGCGGTTGCGGCTTGGTTGGCGGCAACATTGTCTTCGCTGTCGAAAAATGCGGCGGCCAGACCAGCGGTGTCGGTCGCCTCAATCGCTGCTTCTTCGCTTTCGTCGTCGGCAAATTGATATCCACCGACCGTGGCGCGAATCCGCGCCAGTTTTTCTGCAACCGACGTCATTCCCCGTGCCGGCGCGGTAACAGCCTGCTCGGGCTCGTCATCGTAAATTTCATCGGCGCCACCAATTGCCGCGGCTGCGCTTTCGACGAAGTCTTCGTCGGTTGTCGCCTCAACCTCGGCCGGTTCTTGGTCTGCATCCGCCTTTGCACTTTCGGCCTCGGCCTCTGATGTCGCAGCGGCGCTGTCCCCGAGCGTCTCTTCGGTCACCTCGTCAGTCGGTGTGTCGTCGACATCGTCGACCTGCGGAACCGGTTCAGGAATGTCCGGCGGGGCGTCAACCAGCGCGACGGCAGCGGGTTTATCATCGGACTGGCGCAATGTCAGCGCACCGTCGTCGGCAATCCGGGCCTCGACCCGGGCCCGCGCCTCGCGCTCGGCGATATGATGAAGGCGTTCGGGGTCGGGCGTCGGCGGCTCGGCACCAAAGTACCGGTCGTCCGCCGCAAGGTCCCGAAAGTATTCAGCGATTGACCGCATGGTCGAGAACGGGTCATCAAATCCTTCCAACGTACACGAAAACGTGCCGTAGAGACCGTCAGGATTTTGTTGTCACCAACCATGTCCGTGCTCACTTTCTGTTCGCCCTTCAACAGTTTGTTTACCATAAAGGGTACAATAGAATTGAACAAAACCGCGAAAATTAAGGGATCATTTCGTGGCGACATTGTGGCAGAACTTCGAAAATGCCACTAGTCCCCCATGCGTGATCCGATCATCCAGTCGCCCGATCCCATTGTTTTGCTGGGTGCGGGTGAATTTAGCCGCGAAAACCTTGAACAAGCATTAAGTTTTGGCGGTCCGCTGGTGGCGGCTGATGGCGGGGCAGATACTGCACTTGGTGCCGGATTTCGTCCTGAAAAAGTGATCGGCGATTTTGATTCGTTAAGCACCGCGGCGCGCGCCACGTTGGCGGCCCAATTGCACCCTGTCCAAGACCAAGATACCACCGATTTCGAGAAATGCCTGACCCGTATCGACGCACCGCTGGCGCTGGCTGTCGGATTTACCGGCGTGCGGGTGGATCACGGGCTTGCGGTGCTGAACACGATCATCAGGGTGCCGCGACCGCCGACCATCGTTCTGGGTCCGTGCGACATCACGTTTCGTGCGCCATTGCGGCTGGAACTGGACCTTATGGCAGGCACGCGCCTGTCGCTGTTTCCGATGGCCCCGGTTACCGGTCGGTCGACCGGTTTGCGCTGGCCCGTCGATGGCATCGCCTTTGCCCCGAATGGCTGTGTGGGCACCTCAAATCAGGCGCTTGGCGGGCCGGTGACGCTTAGCTTTGACGGACCGGGAATGCTGGTTATTCTGCCGCTGGTCGCGCTCGGTCAGGTGGTGCGGATCCTGTCCGGCTGAGGCTGTGTTCGCGGGCCAGAACGTAAAGCCCGGCGCCGATGGTTACGAAAATCCCAACCGCCGCCAGACCGTTTGGCAGGTCGCGAAACACCAGCCAGCCGAAAAGCGCGGCGGCCGGGATTTCGATATATTGGATCGGTGCGACGGTGGTCGAGGGGGCCAGTCGAAGCGACCATGTCATCAGAAGATGCGCGACCGTGGCCAGCAACCCTAAAACCAGCAGCAGACCGGCATCGACCGGTGTCGGTTGCGTGATTTCGAACCCCGGCCACCCAAGGGAAGCGCCAAGCGCCATTACCGGCAGCATCATTGTGATCGAGGCCAGGCCCGACACCGCCTGCAGGTTCACCGGATGCGCAGCTTTGGCAATCATCCGGGTGATCAGCATGAAAAACGTGAAAATTACTGCCACCGCCAGCGGCAGAAAGGCCGGCCAACCGACCTCGGCGAAATTGGGCTGAATGACCATCAGCGTGCCGACGAACCCGACCGAACAGGCGATCAGCCGGCGCGCGCCGACCTCTTCGTTCAGAAAGTACCTCCCGGCCAGCAGCATCAGGAATGGCAGCACGAAGACTATTGCCAGCGCATCGGCAATCGGCAGGTAAAGGAGCGCGCCGAAAAAACACGCGGT
This sequence comes from Brevirhabdus sp., assembly GCA_047518005.1. Lineage (GTDB taxonomy): Bacteria > Pseudomonadota > Alphaproteobacteria > Rhodobacterales > Rhodobacteraceae > JAKZRT01. Next base: position 26,740 of record JAKZRT010000043.1, on the reverse strand, counting down.
GCCGGCCAGATGCAGGGCCGAGCGCAGGATGGTCAGGCCCAGCACGCGGCGCGGCAACCTGAGTGCGGCCAGCCCGCCCATGGCCGTCACCAGCGGCACCAGAATAAGCGCCATCACCCCAAAGCGCACCGTCACCAGTTGACCAAGCGACAGGCGCCCGATCAGGACCTTGGCGACAGTATCGCTCAGAGGGGCCAACAGGCAGAAGCCCAGCATCAGAAGGATGCCAATATAGGGGCGATCTTCGGTCATCAGGTCAGGCTAGACCATTTTGACGCGTGGCAACATCGCACTTTCGCTGTAAAGTCCCTCGCCCCCGTTGCGAGCCACGCCAGCGCGGCGCAAATCCTCAGCAATTCGGCACATTGACCGCCAATCCGCCGAGCGCGGTTTCCTTGTATTTGTGGCTCATGTCGGCACCAGTCTGGCGCATGGTCTCGATCGCGGCGTCAAGGGAAACCACGTGTTGACCATCGCCCCGAAGCGAAAGCGAGGCCGCGGAAACGGCTTTGATCGCACCCAGACCGTTGCGTTCTATACACGGCACCTGGACCAGCCCGCCCACCGGGTCACAGGTCATGCCGAGGTGATGCTCAAGCGCAATTTCGGCGGCATTTTCAACCTGCTCCGGGGTGCCGCCCAAGACTGCGGCCAGTCCTGCAGCGGCCATGGCGCTGGCGCTGCCGACCTCGGCCTGACAGCCGCATTCGGATCCCGAGATCGAGGCATTGTGCTTGACCAGCCCGCCGATGGCCGCCGCGGTCAGCAGAAAGTCTCCTACCTGTGACGGCACCGCGCCTGGGACATGTTCGAGCCAATAGCGGATCACCGCCGGCACCACGCCCGAAGCGCCGTTGGTGGGGGCGGTCACAACCTGGCCACCGGCGGCGTTTTCCTCGTTCACCGCCATCGCGTAGGTCGACATCCAGTCGATGATCGTATGCGGTGCGGTCAGGTTCATGCCGCGCTCAGCCGTCAGCGCCTGGTAAATGCCCGCCGCGCGGCGACGCACGTTCAGGCCGCCAGGTAGAATGCCGGGGGTCGCAAGCCCACGTTCGATACAGGCGTTCATGATCTCCCAGATGTGGGTCAGCCCGGTGTCCAGGTCCGCAGCGCCCGTCCGGGTCAGCTCGTTGGCGCGTTTCAATCCGGCGATGGATTTGCCCGAGGCCGCGGCCATCTCGAGCATTTCGGCCGCCGAGGTGAACGGAAACGGGCACGGCTTGCCCCAGTCGCGACGGCCTCTTGCGTCGTCGGCAAGCTCGGCTTCGGTCAGCACGAAACCGCCGCCAATCGAATAGAAGGTCTCGGTCACGACAACATCGCCCTGAGCATCGATTGCCGTCAGGATCATCCCATTGGCATGGCCGGGCAGGGTGCGTTCGTAGTCAAAAATCAGATCACGCGCCGGGTCAAAGGACAGATCGCCCAGGCCCTCGGGGCGCACCATTTTGTCGGTGTGGATGACGGCGAGCGCCGCTTCGGCGTTTTCGGCGTCATAGGTGTCGGGCAGAAATCCGGCAAGGCCCAGAATGGTGGCGCGGTCGCTGGCGTGCCCCCTGCCGGTAAAGGCTAGCGAACCGTGCAAGCTGGCGCGCAGGCCGGCGACTGAAAACGGGCTGGCGCGGAGTTGTTCCAGAAACCGGGCACCGGCCAGCATCGGACCCATGGTGTGCGACGATGACGGGCCGACGCCGATTTTGAAGATATCAAAGACAGACAGGAACATTTTCCGCCCCCCTTGCGGCTGCGTGCTCCAGATGTCTATGCGCCGGACGATCCGCTGTCTAACGCCCAAACCGACCAAAAGCAGCGAAATTCGCCAATTGGCCGGTGATTACACCGCATAGCGCCTTAACCCGCCGTCCGGCCCGGCATCGCAACCCCTCGCACCCTGGCGCGGGAGCGCCTATAGAGGCGGAAATGCCGTCATGGGGAATCGTTTTGATGTACGAAAAACTTTCACCTTCCGACAAAGGCAAGATGGCGGCGGCGCTCAGGGCCTGCGATTTCGTCGAAGACGGTATGTTTGTCGGTCTGGGAACCGGATCGACGGCGGCCTTCATGGTCAAGCGACTTGCCGAGCGCATCCGCGACGAGGGCTTGCGGATAACCGGGGTTGCGACCTCGACCCAAACGGCTGACCTGGCCAAAGAACTGGGCATCCCGGTGGTGCCGCTGAACGAGGCGAAATGGCTCGACATCACCATCGACGGTGCCGACGAGTTTGACCCCGATCTGAACCTGATCAAGGGCGGCGGCGGCGCGCTGTTGCAGGAAAAGATCGTGGCCACGGCCAGCGACCAGATGATCGTGATCACTGACCCTTCGAAAGATGTGAAACGGCTGGGCGGGTTCCCGCTGCCGGTCGAAGTGATCCGATTTGGCTGGCAGACCACGCGGGCGCTGATCGGCGAGCTTCTGGCGACCCTCGACGTCGAAAGCCGCGAGGTCACGCTGCGGCGCGACGGCGATCAACCTTTCGTTACGGATGAGGGCAATCTGATCCTCGATCTTGAACTGACGCGCATCGGCAAGCCGCGCCAGCTCGCGCTGGTCCTCAATCAAGTGCCAGGGGTGGTTGAAAACGGGCTGTTCGTGGATATTTGCGACCGGGTAGTGATCGGCCATCCCGATGGCTCGACCGAGGTTCGCGAATTTCACGGCCAGCGTCCGGTCGGGCTGCCGCAGCTTACCGAGAACCTTTTCGCGAGCGTCGCTGAATAAGCAGGACCCAAAGCCGATGGAATTTGATTTTGATCTCTTCGTCATTGGCGGCGGTTCGGGCGGGGTTCGCGCCGCCCGGATTGCATCTGGCGAGGCTGGGGCCAAAGTCGCCCTTGCCGAAGACGACCGCATGGGCGGCACCTGCGTGATCCGGGGCTGCGTGCCGAAAAAGCTGATGGTTTTCGCCAGCGGATACCGCGATCAAATCGAAGATGCGCGCGGCTATGGATGGGAGGTCAGCGGAGAAAAATTCCACTGGCCGGTGATGCGGGATCGATTGCAAAACGGCCTCGACCAGCTGGAAGCGGTGTATCGCGACATGCTCGATAAATCGGGCGTCACCACCTACAATGCCCGCGCCCGGCTTGCCGACGCGCATACTGTCGAGCTTTCGACCGGTGAGCGCGTGACTGCCCGCCATATACTTGTGGCGACAGGCGCGCGGCCCATGCTTCCTGACGTCAAAGGTGGCGAATACGCCATTGTTTCGGATGATATTTTTGGCCTGGACGAAATTCCAGGGCGGGTTCTAGTTGTCGGCGGCGGCTATATCGCCTGCGAATTCGCCTGCATCCTGCACGGGATGGGTGCCAACGTGTGTCAGTTCTATCGCGGTGCGCAGATCCTGCGCGGCTTCGATGACGAGGCGCGCGGGCTGGTCGCCGAAGAAATGCGCCATCGCGGTATCGACATTCACACCGGAACCAATGTCCTGTCGATCACGCCGTCGGGGGATGCCTATCGCGTGAAGGCCTCGGACGGGACCGAGACCGACTTTGATCAAGTACTTTTTGCCATTGGGCGGACGCCCAATACCGCCGACATGGGCTTGGAAGAGATCGGGATCGAGATCGGGCGCCGGGGCGAAATTGTGGTCGACGAATATTCGCAGACCGGCGTGCCGTCGATCTATGCCATCGGTGACGTTACGCACCGCGTAAACCTGACACCGGTGGCGATCCGCGAAGGCATGAACTTTGTCGAAACCGTTTTCAAGGGCAACCCGACACCGGTCGATCACGACCTGATCCCCTCGGCGATCTTTACCCAGCCGGAAATGGGCACCATTGGCATGACCGAGGAGGCGGCGCGCGACGCGGGCCCGATCGAGGTCTACTGCACCTCGTTCCGGCCGATGCAGACAGCCTTTGCCGAACGGCCTGACCGTGTCTTGATGAAACTGATCGTCGATACCGACAGCCGCAAGGTGCTGGGCTGCCATATAGTTGCGCCACAGGCGGCTGAGTTGATCCAGATGGTAGGAATTGCAATTAAATTGGGCGCGACCAAGGAAGATTTTGATCGAACGGTTGCAGTTCACCCCACAATGTCGGAAGAGCTTGTGACCATGCGGACCCCGGTGCGGCGCGCTTGATTTTGATACGAAAGTCTACAACTAGCATTTGGACGGTCCTTTGACGGAGGAAAAGATACAAGATGGCTGGCAATAACGGCGGACCATGGGGCGGCGGCGATGGCAGCCGCGGTGGTGGGAAAAACGGCGGCGATGACCGCGATGATGATCGCGGTGGCGGTCGCCGGGGCGGACAGACGATCCCCGAGATCGACGATCTTGTGCGCAAGGGTCGAGAACAGCTTCGGGTCCTGATGGGCGGTCGTGGCGGCGGCGGCGGTGGTCGCGACGGCGGCGGCTTTGGCTCGTTCTTCTCGCGCGGGACGATTTCGGTCGGCCTTCTGTTGTTGATCGGACTGTGGCTCTTCGCGTCGCTCTACCGGGTCGATACTTCGGAACAATCGGTGGAACTTCTGTTTGGCAGATACGTGCAGACCGGCAACGAAGGTCTAAACTTTGCGCCCTGGCCGGTTGTCACCAAGGAAACCCTTGCGGTGACGCGGGAAAATACCATCGACATCGGCGTCGGGCGCGGCTCGCGGTCCGATGAGGGACTGATGCTGACCGGCGACGAGAACATCGTCGACATCGATTTCCAGGTGGTCTGGAACATCACCGATCTTCGGAGCTTCAAGTTCAATCTGGCGGCCCCCGAAGATACCATCAAAGCGGTCAGTGAATCGGCGATGCGCGAGATTATCGCGCGTTCGAACCTGGCGCCGATCCTGAACCGTGACCGGGGCGTTATTGCCGCCGAACTTCAGGAACTCATTCAACAGACGCTGGACAGCTATCAGTCGGGCGTGAACATCGTACGCGTCAACTTCGACAAGGCCGATCCGCCGCGCGAGGTGATTGATGCGTTCCGCGAGGTTCAGGCGGCTGAACAGACCCGCGATACACTGGAAAAACAGGCCGACGCCTACGCCAACCGCGTTGTCGCCGAGGCGCGTGGTGAAGCCGCGCAGTTGTTGGAACAATCCGAAGGCTATCGCGCCCAGGTGATCAACGGTGCCGAGGGCGAAGCCAGCCGTTTTGTTGCGGTTCTGGAAGAATACTTAAAGGCCCCTGATGTGACCCGAAAAAGACTGTATATTGAAACGATGGAGGCGGTGCTGAGCGAGGTGAACAAGATCATCATCGACGAAGGCGTTGGCGGTACAAGCGGCGTCGTGCCCTATCTGCCGCTGAACGAGTTGAACCGAACCACCAGAAGCGGGGGATCGAACTGATGCGGCGCTCTGCTTTCATTCTGCCGGTCGTGGTGATCATCGTGATCGCCTTGTTGTCCTCGATCTACATCGTGGACGAACGCCAAAAAGCCCTGCGGCTGTGGTTTGGCCAGATCACTGCGGTGATCAATGAACCCGGCCTCAACTTCAAGATCCCGCTTCTGCACGAGATTATCTATTACGATGATCGCATCCTGCCGCTGGACACCCAACCGCTTGAGGTCACGCCGTTGGACGACCGCCGTCTTGTGGTCGATGCCTTCGCGCGCTGGCGTATCAGGGACGCCCGTCAGTTTCGCCGTGCGGTCGGCACCGGTGGCGAACTTGCGGGTGAGGCGCGTCTGGAGCGTATCCTGAACGCAGCACTTCGCCAGGTGCTGGGTTCGGTCAACAGCGGCGCGGTCCTGAGCTCGGACCGGGTGGCGCTGATGAACCAGATCCGCGACCAGTCGCGAACCGAAGCCAGCGCCTTGGGTATCGAAGTGATCGACGTTCGGATCAAACGCGCCGACCTGCCCGAACAGAACCTCGCTGCGACCTTCGAGCGGATGCGCGCCGAACGGCAGCGCGAGGCCGCCGACGAGATCGCGCGCGGCAACGAAGCCGCGCAAAAGGTCCGCGCCCTGGCCGACCGGACGGTGGTCGAAACCGTATCCGTGGCCCGCAAAGAGGCCGAAATCGTTCGCGGCGAAGCCGACGCCCGCCGCAATGCGATCTTTGCCGAAGCCTTTGGCCGCGATCCGGAATTCTTTGAATTCTACCGGTCGCTGGCGGCATATACACGGGTATTCAAGGCGGATAATTCGACGCTGGTCATCTCGCCCGACAGCGAATTTTTCGACTATTTCAAGACGGACCGGCCCGAACGCTAATGGCCTGGATCGTTCTGGCCGTTGGCCTGGTGTTGGTTGTCGAGGGGCTGGTCTTTGCGCTGGCCCCTTCGCGTCTTGAAGAACTGGCACAGATCATTGCGCAGATACCCGTTGAGCGGCGGCGCGTGATCGGCCTGGTGGCGCTGGCAGCAGGCGTGGTGCTGGTCTGGGTGGCGCGATCGCTCGGTGTGTGACCGAAAACCCGCTCGCGGCATTGTGACGACTGAAATTCCAGGGTGCGTTGATAAAATGTAAACTTGGTTCAAATTTAACTAAGATTACGCCAAAGTGAGGAGGCCCCACCCGTGACCGCAATGAACCTTGCCCAGAACCGCGCGCCACAAAGTTGGATTGGTGGCCTTTGGCTCTTGATCTTGGCGTTGGCCCTGATCGCGGGTCCCGGCACAGTGACCGAGGCGCGCGCGGCACCGGAAAGTTTCGCCGATCTGGCCGAAGAGGTCAGCCCGGCGGTGGTCAATATCACCACCAGCACGGTGGTGGCTGGCAGCACCGACCCCGGTCCGGTGGCCCCCGAAGGGTCGCCTTTCGAGGAATTTTTTCGCGAATTTCGCGACCGTCAGGGTGACGATCAGCGGCAACGCCGAAATCAGGCATTGGGGTCGGGCTTTGTGATCTCGGAAGACGGGTTCATTGTCACCAACAACCATGTCATCGAAGGTGCCGACGAGATCATGGTCGAGTTTTTCGCGGGCGGTCAATTGGCCGCCAGCGTGGTCGGCACCGACCCCAACACCGACATGGCGCTGTTGAAGGTGGAAAGCGACGAGCCCCTGGATTTTGTCAGCTTCGGCGACAGCGATCTGATGCGCGTGGGCGACTGGGTCGTGGCCGTGGGCAACCCACTGGGTCAGGGATTTTCGGTCAGCGCCGGGATCATTTCGGCCCGTGGCCGGGCGCTTTCAGGCAGCTACGACGACTTTTTTCAAACCGACGCGGCGATCAACCGGGGCAATTCGGGCGGGCCGCTGTTTAACATGGACGGTGCGGTGATCGGCGTGAACACCGCGATCCTCAGCCCCAATGGTGGCTCGATCGGCATCGGCTTTGCGATGTCGTCGAAGGTGGCGATCCGCGTCATCGACCAGCTGCGCGAATTTGGCGAGACCCGGCGCGGCTGGCTGGGCGTCCGGATCCAGAACGTGACCGAAGACGTCGCCGAAGCGCTTGAACTCGATCAAGCCGCGGGCGCGCTGGTGACCGATGTTCCTGAGGGCCCGGCGCTCGAGGGCGGGATGGAGTCCGGTGATGTCATCCTCAGCTTTGACGGGCAAGATGTGGCCGATACGCGGGCGCTGGTGCGCATGGTGGGTGCGGCCAAGGTCGGCAAGACCGTGCGCGTCATTGTGTTTCGCAATGGCGGCACCGAGACGTTGACCATCACGCTTGGCCGGCGCGAGACGGCCGAGGGCCGGACCACCGTGGACGATGGCGAAGATCGCGCGCCCGAGAGCGCCGAATTGCTGGGCATGATGCTGTCGGTTGTGACCAAAGATCTGATCGCCGAATTGTCTCTGCCGGTAAATTCGTCAGGCCTGGTGGTTCGGGCGGTAAACCCAGGGTCGCCGGCCGAGGAAAAAGGCCTGGTGGCGGGCGATGTGATCACCGAGGCCGGTCAGCAGAAATTGACCGAGATCGCCGATCTTGAGGCCCGCATAGACGAGGCGCGCGAGGCCGGGCGCAAGTCGCTTTTGCTGCTGTTGCGCCGTGGCGGCGAGCCGCGGTTCGTGGCGCTGCCGTTGGGGGAATGATCCTACAGTCTGCGACCGAGGAATTTTTGATCCCGCCGGAATCGTTAATTCGTGGTCAGGCTCGGTAAAGGGATTTGCGCCGCGTTTCACGCGTCGCCCGCGTAGCGAGGGGCGCTGCCCCTCGCGCTCCCCGGAGTATTTCCGGGCAAGATGATAATAGGAATGTGCGGCTGCCGTGGCGCTCTTGTCATCGTTTGGTTGGAAAACTCCCCGCCCGAGGCTCGAATGGTTGGGCGACTGCCGCAAGCTGCCCAAATTGACACGAGTATGGGTCGGTCAGGCGCTGCGCCCGTAAAACCCGATCTGCTCGTCGGGGGTGAATCGCACACCGGCGCGGTCGAAATAGCTGAACACCGCGATCAGACGCGCTCTCGAGCCCTGAACCGGGCGGGTGCGGTGCGCGGTGTTGACACCGCGAAAGACGTTGAGCGTGCCAGGCGTAACCGACATCGCCTGCGTGCCCGTCTCGTCGCCGCTCAAAAGCCGCGCGACGCCGTCGTAGTTGGGATCGGTGGCGCTGCGCAAATTGCGGCAGTACAGAAACTCGCCGCCCGCTTCGGGGGCCTGCAAAAGCAAAGTTGTGGTGAATTCGGACCTGTCGAAATGCCAGTTCAGCGCCTCGCCGGGCCCGTAACTCATCACATTGGTGCAGGCCAGGGGGTCGTCCACCGGGTAAAGCGCGAGTTGGCCCATCACGCGGGCCAGAAAGTCGATCAGCGGTTGCCAGTGATAAAGCGCCAGAACCGCGGTCTCGCCAAGCTGATCACCACAAAGCGTGTGGTTTACGGTTTCAAATTCGGCCCTGGCCGGGTGATCTGGGCTGAGATCGGGCAGATTGCGGCGGAAATAGATGTTGTGCCGGCGCTTGTGGGTGAATGCCTGGTTCGCGACCCTGGGCCCGAGCGCATCGGCGGCGGCCTGGGCGGCCGACGCGTGCATTAGGCGCTCGAGGTTGAACATGCCGGTGGTTTCGAGATCGTTTTGGCAGCGCTGCACCAGCGCCTGGCTGGCCTTGCTGTCGGGGCGGTCAAGCGGGAAGGCGTCGAGGTCCAGTATGTTGGCGATCTTGTCCATTTGCCGCAGTCATGGCAGCGCGTGGCGCGTCTGGCAAGTCCCGTGCTGCAGGCTCGACCAGCCGGTCCAAGAGGGCCGAGATGTCCTCCACATGCTCGGCAATCAGATGCACGACACCGCCCTCGCGCTGCAGCCGTCCGGTCACGCGCAATAGTCGCCCGGCGATCACCGCACGGCGGAATTGCTCGAACACTTTGGCCCAGACCACCACGTTGCAGACCCCGGTTTCATCCTCGAGCGTGACAAAGATCACCCCCTTGGCGGTGCCGGGACGCTGGCGCACCAGCACCAGCCCGGCCACCGAGACCCGGGCCCCCCCCGGAACCTCGGCCAGGCGGGCGTGGGGGCAGGCGGCGGGCGGTCGCGGCCAGGCGGCAGGGGAAGATGCAAGCATGAGAACAAAGATAGAACAATTACACCAAATCACAACCCCGAAAGGACTCTGGCAAATAACTACGCGATGGATTATGTGCCATCCGGGCAGGACCAGTCAGGAACCAGCAGATGGCAAAGATCACCTATATCGAGTTTGGCGGAACCGAGCATGCTGTCGATGTCGCCAACGGCCTGACCGTGATGGAAGGCGCGCGCGACAACAACATTCCTGGCATCGAGGCCGATTGTGGCGGTGCCTGCGCCTGTTCAACCTGCCACGTCTATGTCGACGGGGCCTGGTTTGATAAACTGCCGGCGATCGACCCGATGGAAGAGGACATGCTGGATTTCGCCTACGAGCCGAACCCCGCCGCCTCGCGCCTGACCTGCCAGTTGAAGGTTAGCGACGCGCTCGATGGGCTGATCGTGCGGATGCCAGAAAAACAGATCTGATGCGCGCTTTCGCCGTCATCGTGCTGGCGGCCTGCGCGCCGGTTTCGGCTGAAACCCCGGCGATTACATCGGCTGAATATTCCAACCCGACGACACGCTACGATCATGGCATACTTGGCGATGCTGTAGAGTGGGGCACTTTGGAGATGGGATTGTCGGACGGATCAACGGCGCGTGTGGTTTTACCCCGGTCCCGTGTATTTGAGGACCTCGCACCGCGCCTGGTTGATCTTGATGGCGACGGTGTGCCCGAAGTAATTGCGGTTGAAACCCACAGGCAGTTCGGCGCGCGGTTGGCAATCTATGGGGCCGAGGGCCTGATTACGGCAATCGACTGGATTGGGCGGTCGCACCGCTGGCTGGCCCCGGCAGGCGCCGCAGATATTGACGGCGACGGTTTTATCGAGATCGCCTATGTCGACCGCCCGCATCTGGCCAAGACGTTGATGGTTTACCGGTTCCGCGACCGCATGCTTGAGTTCGTGGCCAGCACCGGACCGGTGACCAATCACCGCATCGGGCAGGATTTCATCACCGGCGGGGTGCGCGATTGTGATGGCGACGTCGCTTTCGTTCTGGCTTCGGGCAACTGGCGCGACGTGGTGTCGGTGCGTTGGACCGGGGGCGGTCTGGCTGTCACACCAGTTGGCCCCAATGAGGGACCAGCGTCGTTTGAAATCGCGCTTTCCTGCAATTGACCGGCACCAATTGGTCTTTTCCCGGATCGGCGCGCGCCCTATCCTTGGATCATGGATCGACGACTTATTCCTGAACAGAACCACTGGGACACGATGCGGGCCGGGTTCCGCTGGCGGGTGCCAAGAAGGTTCAACATCGCCCGTGCGGCCTGCGACGATTGGGCGGTGCGCGCGCCGGAAAGGCTGGCCATAACCCATCTGGATGGCGATGGCAGTGCCCAGGACTGGACCTATGGCCAGATCAAAAACGCCTCGGATGCGCTGTCGCTGGCGCTGGCCGACCAGGGCGTGGGGGCGGGCGACCGTGTTGCGATCTGCCTGCCGCAACATCCGGCCGTCATCATCGCCCATTTCGCGGCGATGAAGCTTGGGGCGATATCGCTCCCGTTGTTCACGCTCTTCGGGTCGCAGGCGCTGGCCTATCGCCTGAATGACAGCGGTGCCAAAGTTGTGGTGACCGACGCCGTTCAGCTGGACCGGATCATGGCGTTGCGCGGCGACCTTCCGAACCTGACAAGCATGTATTCCATCGACCGGGCACCACAGCCGGTGCTTAACCTCTGGGACGAGATCGGGCGCGCCCATGGCCGAGCCGCGGTTGCCGACACCGACGCCGATGACCCGGCGATGATGATCTACACCTCGGGCACCACCGGCCCGCCCAAGGGAGTGTTGCACGCGCACCGGTTTCTGATCGGCCACCTGCCCAGCATCGAGACCACCCACGAAGGCTTTCCGCAACCGCGCGATCGTGGCTGGACGCCCGCCGACTGGGCCTGGATCGGCGGGCTGATGGATATGGCGATGCCCTGCCTTTATTATGGCGTGCCGCAGATCGCGCACCGAATGGCCAAGTTCGAGCCCGAGGCCGCCTTTCGCCTAATCGACGATTGGCGGGTCAGAAACCTGTTTCTTCCGCCGACCGCGCTGAAACTGATGCGGGCCACGGGGGGCCGCTTGAAAACTCCGGTACGGTCGGTGTCGTCGGGGGGCGAAAGCCTGGGCGCCGATTTGACGCAGTGGGGGCACGAGGCGCTTGGCGGCCCGATCAACGAGATTTATGGCCAGACCGAATGCAACCTGATCATGGCCCATACCGGCACCACGATGGCGCGCCGACCCGGCACCATGGGCAAGCCGGTGCCGGGGTTCGAGGTGGCGCTTATGGGGAACGGTGGCGCGCCCGTGGGGCCCGGAGAGATGGGCGAGATTGCTGTCAAAACCCCTAATCCGGTGATGTTCCTGAGGTATTGGAACAAGCCCGAGAGCACGGCGGCGAAGTATCAAGACGGCTGGCTGATGACCGGCGATCTGGCGGTGGCGGGCGATGACGGGTATTTCACTTTTCACGGGCGCGACGATGACGTGATCAACTCGGCGGGCTACCGGATCGGGCCGACCGAGATCGAGAACTGTCTGACCGGCGACGACGACGTAATGATGGCAGCGGTTATCGGCGTGCCTGACCCGGTACGGGGGCAGGTGGTCAAAGGCTTCGTGACGCTGCGCGATGGAGTGGATTGGGCGGGCATGGAGGCGCGGCTGATCGATCGTGTGCGCATTCTGGCCGGCGCCCATCTGGTGCCGCGCAGCGTCGAACGCATTGCTGAAATGCCAATGACCGCCACCGGCAAGATCATGCGGCGCGAATTGCGCCGGCGCTGACAGCCCGCCCGGCTCACAGATATTTCCCTGCTTCGCGGCATGCGAAAGGCTTCATCGCGGCGCCGTGTTCGGCCAGAAAGCCGCGCACCCGGTCCGGATCGTGTTTCGAGAGATCGCGCAGCCACCAGGCGACGGCTTTTTGGATAAACCATTCACGGTCAGGCACACAGGTTGCTGCCCAACCCAGGACGCGCTCACGCGCGGCCAGCTCGTGCGGCTTGGGATTTGGCATCTTGGCCCAGGGCAGGGTCATGACCAGCGCCGCGCGGCGTGTCCACATGTGATCGCTGATGGTCCAGGCCTCGAGCGCGTCGAGCCGCGACGATTCGGCCACCAACCTTTTCTGTCCGGCAATCGCGACGTGATCAGCAACGGCCCAGGCGTCGAAATCCGGCACCCATGACGCGATCAGCATCCAGGCTCGGTTGTCATCGGGCCGGATGCGGGCCTGGGTCAACAACTTGGCCGCGGCCACCCGCGCCTCGTGAATATCGGTGTCCCAGAGCCCGGCACACAGGGCCAGCCGGTCATCCAGCGCCAGATCGCGCCGCCAGCCCTGCGCCAGTTCGTTGATGTCAGGGTTCGCGACACCCAGATACACCCGGTCAACTTTGTGATAGGCCGCCATTTCGGCCGCCTTGCCGGGTTGGGCACGAGATTTCAGGGCGTCAAGAGCGTCGCTGACCTGCATTTGGGGGCCTAGTTATTCCACCGTGACCGACTTGGCCAGATTGCGCGGCTGATCCACATCGGTGCCTTTGACCACCGCTGTGTGATAGGCCAAAAGCTGCGCCGGGATGGCATAGACTATCGGCGCCAATTCTTCGGGCATCTCGGGCATGGTGATCGAGGCCCAGACCCCGTCGCCCGCCTGCAAAATGCCGCTCGCGTCCGAGATCAACAAAACCCGACCTTCGCGGGCCATGACCTCTTGCATATTCGACACCGATTTGTCGAAAAGCCGGTCACGCGGCGCCATGACGATGACCGGAACCGTCGGATCGACCAGCGCAAGGGGCCCGTGCTTGAGCTCGCCGCTTGCATAGCCTTCGGCGTGTATATAGCTGATTTCCTTAAGTTTCAGCGCCCCTTCCAGCGCCATCGGGTACATCTGCCCGCGCCCCAGAAACAAGATATCGCGCGCCTCGGCCAGCTTTCGGCTGACCGCAGCAATCGTCGCTTCGACCGACAATGCCTTGTGCATAAGCCCCGGCAGGCGGGCAAGGTCAGCGGTCAACGCGGCGCGCGTGCCCGCGTCAATAAGCCCACGGTCGTGCGCGGCTTTAACCGCCAGAGCGGAAAACACGGTCAGCATGCCGGTAAACGCCTTGGTTGAGGCCACGCCGATCTCGGGACCAACGTGCAGCGGCAGCACCAGATCGCATTCGCGCGCAATCGAACTTTCCGGGCTGTTGACCAGTGCCACGGTTTGCGCCGCCTTGTCCGCAATATAACGAAGTGCTGCCAATGTGTCGGCAGTTTCACCTGACTGGCTGGCGAATATTGCCAATGTGCCTTCGGACACCGGTGGTTCGCGATAGCGGTATTCGGACGCGATATCAACGTCAACGGGCAGCCGCGCGCGCGACTCAAACCAGTATTTCGCTGTCAGACAGGCTAGGTACGCGGTGCCGCAGGCCACCAGCGTAATTTTGGAAACAGCCGAAAAATCAATGCCCTGGTCGGGCAACCTCACGTCGCCGTCAGCGCCTATATAAGCGGCAAGCGTGTCTGCCAGAACGGTTGGCTGCTCGGCGATTTCCTTGGCCATGAAATGCTTGAACCCGCCCTTGTCGCCCACTCTGGCGACGCCGCTGATCTGGCGTATCTCGCGGTTGGCGCGCTTGCCGCGCATATCGACGATCTCGATGCTTTGCCGCGTCAGCACCGCGCGGTCGCCTTCTTCCAGATAGGTCACGCGGTCCGTGAAAGGCGACAACGCCAGCGCATCCGAGCCGACAAAGACCTCGCCCTCGCCGTGCCCGACCGCCAGAGGCGAACCTTTGCGGCATGCGACCAGCAAATCGTCTTCGCCCTCGAACAGAAACACCAGGGCATAGGCCCCGTCGAGTCGCTTGATCGTTGCATCGGCTGCGGCCACCGGCGCGAGGCCCTGATCGAGAAAGTTCTGGCACAAAAGCGCGATGGTCTCGGTATCGGTATCGGTTTCAAAGCCGACCCCGTGGGCGGCCAGATCGTCGCGCAAATCGCGGAAATTTTCGATGATCCCGTTGTGGACGACGGCCACGCGTCCGGCCCTGTGCGGGTGCGCGTTGCCGACCGTGGGCGCGCCGTGGGTGGCCCATCGGGTGTGGCCGATCCCGGCTTTTCCCGGAAGCGGTTCCATGACCAGTAGGTCAGACAGATTGACCAGTTTGCCGACGGCGCGCCGTCGATCCAGGCGGCCGCTGCTGACAGTCGCGATCCCGGCGCTGTCATAGCCCCGATATTCCAGCCGCCGCAGGCCTTCGGTCAGGATCGGCGCGGCCTGATGGCTGCTCAATACACCAACAATTCCACACATCAGTCGGTTCCGTCTTCGCGCATGAGTTTCAATTTCCTTAGTCTTTCAAATATCTTGGCGGCGGTTCCCGGCTTGTTTTCCTGCCGCGCCCGGGCCAGCGCAAGTTCGCCGGCCGCAACGTCGCGGGTGATCACCGACCCCGACCCGGTCATTGACCCGTCGCCCAGGCGCACCGGGGCCACCAGCATGGTGGCCGAGCCGACAAAGACGCCTGCGCCGATCTCGGTGCGGTGTTTCATCACCCCGTCGTAATTGCAGGTGATCGTGCCGGCACCCAGATTGCTGTCTTGTCCGACAGTGGCGTCGCCGACATAGCTGAGGTGGTTGACCTTGGCACCCTCGCCAAGCGTCGCGTTCTTGATCTCGACGAAATTGCCCACGCGCGCGCCTTCACCCAATTCGGTGCCGGGGCGCAGGCGGGCGTAGGGGCCGACAACAGCACCGCTCGACACATGCGCCCCTTCGATATGGGTGAAGGCGCGGATATGCGCACCGGTTTCAACCGTAGTACCGAGACCGAAAACAACATGGGGCTCAATAACGGCATCGCGCCCGATCACCGTGTCAAAGGCGAAATGCACCGTTTCGGGCGCGATCAGGGTGACGCCCGAATGCAGAGCAGCGGCGCGCGCGGCGGCTTGAAATTCGGCCTCGGCCTGTGCCAATTCGGTGCGGCTGTTGATGCCTTGGGTCTCGGCCTCGTCGCAGGTGACGACGCGTACATCGCGGCCTTCGCGGTGGGCGATTTCGACGATATCGGTCAGATAGAACTCGCCGCTGGCCGGTGCCGCAGACACGGCCCCGAGCCAGGCGAGCGTCGCCGCCGCGTCGGACAGCATAACGCCGGAATTGCAAAGGGTTATCGCGCGTTCCTGATCCGAGGTATCGGTCCATTCGACGACGCGCTGCACCTGATCACCGTCGGTAATCAGGCGCCCGTATTGCCCCGGATCTGCGGCCTGAAAGCCCAGCAACACCAGGTCGGCCCCGGCCCTTCGCGCCGCGGCCATATTGGCCAGCGTCCGGGGCCGGATAAAGGGCGTGTCGCCGTAAAGGATCAGCGTGTCGCCAGAGAATTCGCCCAGGTGGTCGCGGGCGGCCAGAACCGCATGGCCGGTGCCGCGCTGGTCTTGCTGCGTGGCAATCAGTATCTCGGGATCGAACCCGCGCGCAGCGGCAGCCACCGCCGCGCCGTCAGACCCCACCACCACGATGCGCCGCTCTGGCCCCAGCGCTCCGCCGGCTGCAATCGCATGCACCAGCATCGGCACGCCGCCGATGGTATGCAAGACTTTGGCGCGATCTGACTGCATCCGCGTTCCTTGCCCGGCGGCCAGGATGATCAGGGCGGTTGGCATAGACGGTTCTTTCCTTTTCAATGGCTCCGTTCTATCGACAGGGGGGTTTGCCGCAAGGGTCTTGACGATCACATGACTTTTCGATGCGTAACAGTGATCGGCAAGCCGCCGCCGAGCGGGGCGCGATGCCGACGGTAATTTTTGACCTCGATGGCACCCTTGCAGACACCAGCGGCGACCTGATCGCGGCGGCGAATGCCTGTTTTCGTGGGACGGGGGCGGGCGATGTGCTCGATCCTGCGACGGACCAACTGACCGCGTTCAAAGGCGGTCGCGCGATGTTGCGGCTGGGGTTGGCCCGCCTTGAAGGCCAGGCCGACGACATCAGGGTCGAGGCATTATTTCCAATCCTGCTAGAGAATTATGCCGCATCGCTGGATTATCACACCAGGCTTTATCCCGGCGCAGTTGCGGCGATCGAAGCATTGCGCCGGGCCGGTGTACATACCGGCATCTGCACCAACAAACCCGAGGCGCTGGCGACAGAGCTTGTCGATAGGCTGGGGGTCACGCCGCTTTTTGATAGCCTGATCGGGGCCGACACCCTAACGGTGCGCAAACCCGATCCCGCGCCATATTTGCGCGCGGTCAGCGATGCGGGCGGCATGCGGGCGCGCAGCATTATGATCGGCGATACCGCCAACGACCGCGACACAGCGCGCGCAGCGGGGGTTCCTTGCGTGCTGGTCGCTTTTGGCCCGCAGGGCGCAGCCACTGCGGCGCTTGATCCGGATGCGCTTTTGGACCACTACGACCGGCTTGCTGAAACAATTGCTCCGTTCATCGGACTCTAAACGCGCGCGACCTTGCTCCAGGTTACGCGCTGCCACGCGGGGGGGCAGTCCGCCCACCGCACTCCCCGAGGATATTATCACCAAGAAAGTGGCCATTTGCCTGGGTGCCGCGAAAGACCCCACCGCGAATTTCCTTTTGGCCCAGAGTCGCGCGCGGTGCGACGCGATTGCCAACGGCAGGCGCAATAACAAACCCGTGCCGAAAGCGCTAAATAACCGCGCCGGATCACTGGAAATTCTGGGCGATCTGGTCGAGCAGCTCGTGCGGGTCGGGAAACGCACCAATTAGGATGGTTTCGCGCAAGTCAAGTGCGGCTGCGGGGCCGCACGCGGCATCGGCCAGCCCGTGGAATTTTGCGATCAGTTCGGTGTCGGTGGGCGGCGCGGTGGCGTCCCACCGGGGCTCGTGGCAGTCGCTTTCAACCACCTTGCCGCTGGTCAGCGTGATGCGCGCGCGGGCCGGGCGTTGTTTAGGGAAATTTGCGTTTGCTTGGTCATCTTCGCGCATGCTGAGGCGCGATGCGATCCGGAGCACCGCCGGGTCACGCAGCGCCGCCTCGTCCAGATCTTGCGCGCCGACCGCGCCGCGCACCATGGCGACGGCGGCGGGGAAGGCGGTGGAATATTGCGCTTCTTCGGTGGTTTTCGGGTCTGCGATTGCAAGCCGTGTAGCCTCGTGAAAGGTGATGATTTCAATGGATTCGACATCAGCGGCAACGATGCTGTGGGCGTCGCGGAGCGCCAGAACCGCCTCGACCGGTGCCTGGGCCCAGCGGCACACCGGATAAGGTTTGAAATATTGCTCGCCGATCAGCCAGCGCCGGCCGAGATCGGCCCAGATGTCGGCCGGCGCGGCTGCGGTCAGGGCCGGTGCACCGGTGAAACCCCGGGCGGCCAGCTGCACCGCCGACACGCCCGCCAAAGCGCCCCAGCCCGCGCCGTCTTTCAGCATCGTCGGATGGTCGATGCAGCGCATCATCTGGCTGCGCGGCCCATGGTATTCGGCGATGCCCATGGCATGTCCTGTCTGGGCCGGGTCAAGCCCGATCATACGCCCGCCCGCCGCGGCAATCGCTACCGCCACCCATGCGCCGGATGTGTGATAGTCGGACGCTGTGGCATGCAGCGCCAGCGCCAGCCGCGCGCCCGCCTCGTAGCCCGCGATCAGCGCGGTTTCAAAGTCGGCGCCCGATGTGCGGTGGTGAGCCCCCAACGCCAGAAGCCCGGCGATCAGACCGGCCCCGATGTGGCCCTTGGCCGGGTTGTACCCGTCATGACCGTCAAGCGCATCGATGGTCATGCCCAGAGCCAGTGCCTGACCAGCGGCATTCACGCCGCGTCCGTCAAAAGCCAACGGTTGCAGGCCGGGGTATATTTCGGCGGCATGGTCGCGGATGATGCCTGATAACGGCGTCGCGGCACCTCCGAAACCAACGCCCAAAGTATCCAAGAGCGCGCGACGCGCGTGATGGCGGGTGGCCGAGGCAAGGTCACCGGCCCGGAAGGTGTCCAGGAAAACTGACAAATCGCTCATGGGCCAAGGCTGATCGGACAGGGTTGCGCCTGCGCGCGTGTATGCGACATCGCGCGTCGCACGAGGAAAAGCCCGCAGCGCCACCAGGCACCCATTCTCAGAGCAACCGGGCCAGCGCGCAAAAGCCTTCGATGGATATTTCTTCAGCGCGCGCGGTCGGATCGATGCCGACGGCGCGCAGGCGGTCCTCGATGTCGGGGGCCAGCCCGCGCAGCGAGGCGCGCAGCATTTTCCGGCGCTGACCAAAGGCCGCGGCGACAACCCGCGACAGGGTTCCGGCATCGGCGGGGTAACGCGGTTCGGGCAGCCGGGTGATGTGGACCACAGCCGAATGCACTTTGGGGGCAGGCGTGAAGGCCTCGGGCGGCAAGGTCAAGGCGATGCGCGCATCGGCGCGCCAGCCCACCAGGATCGCCAGCCGCCCATAGGCTTTTGATCCCGGTTCCGCGACAATCCGGTCGGCCACTTCGCGCTGGAACATCAGAGTCAGGCTTTCCCAGAACGGCGGCCAGGTTGCGGGCGTCATCCAGCGCACCAAAAGCTCGGTGCCGATATTATAAGGCAAGTTGGCGACGACGCGGATCGGGGCAGTCAGATAGCGCGTGGAATCAACCAAAAGAGCATCGGCGTTCAGCACCTCGAGCCGCCCCGGATACGCGGCGGCGATCTGATCGAGGGCCGCAAGGCATCGCGCGTCTTTCTCTATCGCCAGAACCCGGCGCGCGCCTTGCGCCAGCAGCGCGCGCGTCAGTCCGCCGGGGCCGGGGCCAACCTCGAGCACATCCGCGCCAGACAGATCGCCCGGAACGCGGGCTATTTTGGCCGTAATGTTCAGATCAAGAAGAAAATTCTGCCCCATAGATTTTCGTGCGCTCAGCCCGTGCGCCGCGATCACCTCGCGAAGCGGCGGCAGGCTGTCGATGGTGCTCATCCCCGGCTGGCGCGGGCACTGGCCGTGTCGCGCGCCAGTCGCAGCGCCGCAATCAGGCTGGCGGGGTTGGCGCGACCCAAGCCTGCGATATCCAAAGCGGTGCCGTGATCGGGCGAGGTGCGCACGAAGGGCAGACCAAGCGTGACGTTGACGCCTTCGTCAAATGCCAGCGTTTTGATCGGGATCAGCGCCTGATCGTGGTACATGGCGAACGCCGCGTCATAACCGGCGCGCGCCCGGTCATGAAACATCGTATCTGCCGAGAGCGGCCCGATAATGTTCAGCCCCTCGGCGCGAAGCTGATCGAGTGCGGGCGCGATGACTTCGATGTCCTCGCGCCCCATGGCCCCGCCTTCGCCGGCATGGGGGTTGAGCCCGGCCACGGCCAGACGCGGGGCGGTCACACCGAAGTCGCGGCTGAGCGCGGCGGTAGCGATGCGGACGGTGTCACAGATCAACCGGGCAGTCAGCGCTGCGGGCACTTCGGCCAGCGCGATATGGATGGTTACCGGCACAACCCGCAAGTCGGGGGCGACCAACATCATCACCACCCGGTCGATGTCGGCCAGATCGGCAAGAAACTCTGTGTGGCCGGGAAAAACGAATCCGGCCCCGTCGAGCAGGGATTTCTTGTGGATCGGGCCGGTGGTCAGGGCCGAGGCCGCGCCGCCTTGTACTAGGTGGACGCCGCGTTTGATCACCTCAATCACGGTTTGCGCATTGGCCGGATCGGGCGTGCCGGGGCGCGCTGGGGCCGGGAAATGATGCACCAGAACCGGCAATCCCTGCGCCATTTTCGCACCTGCCTGCGCGGGGTCATCGATGACAACGACCGGCGCGCCACTCGGCAGATGGGCGGGGTCGCCAATCAGGAAAAATCCAAGCTCTCCCTTGAGCGTCTCCCAGGCGGCGACCGCCAGTTGGGGGCCGACGCCGGCGGGTTCGCCACAAGTCAGCGCGATCGGGGCTTGGGTCATAACTCTTTGATCACCGCTGCCGCACGTAGCTCGGCCAGCAAACTTTCGGCGAGCGAATCGAAGCGTTGGTTGCGCAGGCGGTCGGCAACCAGATCGCGGGTTTCTTGGGTCATCACGCTTGCACTGCGGCCGCAGAGCATCAATATCACGGTCTCGTCGGCCCGGTCCGAGGCCAGGGGCTGCGAAAACTCGCCCGCATCAAGGCGATCCAGCGCCGCCCGGTAAGCCGCCGGGACAGCTGCCGGTGTCAGAGTTTCGCGGCTGAGATTTTTCTCCGGCAGATCGGCGGCCAGCCCATACAGGTCGTCGCAGGTATCGGCGCGCGCGGTAATTTCGGCGATGCGATCACTTGCGGATCCGCGGCCCCCTTGCGGCACCCGCAGAACCGCGTATTCCAGCGCCGCATCCTGGGTGGTTGTCTGGATGCTCTCGGCCAGAGCACGCAGCTGAAAAATGCCAATTGCGCCGGATAATTGTAGTGGTGGCGTCACCTCGCCGGGTGACAATCCCATCACCGCTGTAACTATTCCCGGAGCAAGGTCCGACAGATTGACCCAGTCGATCCGCCCACCATTGGTGCGGCTTTGAGCCGCGGAATACCGGCGCGCGGCGCGCTCAAATTCGGCCTGCGTGCTCAAAGTTCGGCTGAAATCTTCGGCCAGGGCCATGGTTTCGTCGAATTGCCCCTCGGCAACCGACAATATCAGTTCGCTCAGGAGAACCCTGAGGCCACCGCCGCCGGATGCCAACGACGTCGCCCGGTCAATCTCGGCCTCGGAAATCTGCGCCTGGCCTGCGAAACGGCTGCGGACAACCTTGCGCCAAGACGCGCGAGTGACTGCGAAGTCGCGATAGCTTTCAAAGGCGATCCCGGCGCGATCCAGAAGGTCCCGAAACCGATCCGGGGACATGCTCCCGCGCGAAGCGAAGTCGGTCATTTCGGCGTCGACTTCTTCGGACGTGGCAACCAGTCCAATCGACCTGGCGGCCTGCATCTTTAACCGGTCATCGATCAGCGATTTGCGCGCTTGCGCTTCCAGATCACCCAATGTGTTGGTCAGGCGCAGGAAGCGGACGCGTTCCTGCACCTCAAAACCCGTTATCGCGCTGTCGTTCACGCTGATGACCGGCGAAAACAGCGACTGCGCTGCGACCGGTCCACCGGCCACCAGAGCAAGCGACAGCAGGATCGTCCCAGTCGTCAAACGAATTCGGTTCATCACGTTCATACTACCCGCCACAGTTTTGTTTCGCACGTTTTGATGCCACAGCTCCCTGGGGGACCGAAAGGGCAATTGTAAAATCTGTCTTCGGGGTTACGGCGGTCGAGGAAGTAAAACTGCGCGAATACCCGAAATCCACGGTCAAGCAGGGGTTCAAATAACTTAGATTTAACCCCACTGATGCGGTTCGGTCCGTGACAAAGTCGTATCGCAGGTCGACTGCGCTGGTCCAGTTTGCAGCCAACTGATACCGGGCATCGGCGTGAAGTTCCCAGGTATCCAGGTCGCGCCCAACTTCGGGTTCGGCAATGTGCCAAAGGAAATTAGTGCCCAGGACCAGCCGCCCATAGGACCAGCGCAGCCGCGCGTCGTTTCGGTTTAGGTTCATGGTGCCGGACAAAAGCATCCGGTTGCTGAACGATAGATCGGGGCCAAGCGCCAGGCGCCCAGATATCAACCAGTCCGAATGCAGGCCGCCAAGGCCGGTGGCTTCGTTGAATTGACCGGTGTCCGATGTGCGAAAGACCCTGCCGACTGTCAACGAGCCGGACCAGCCATCGGTGTCAACCCGCGTCCAGGTTACGCCCGCGTTCAGGCGGCTCCCGATCTCGTAAGCACTGGAGCCTGGAAGGCGGTCGAGCGACCAAAGGTTGCCCTCGTCGAATTCGACCAAGGTGCTTTCTTCGTTGGGGACACCGGTGTCGCTGGCGCTGGAAAAAACCAGCTGCGCGGCTGGCTCCAGGATATGCACGGAACCGCTCAGCCCGGTGCGTGTTAGCGGCCAGCTGATTTTGGCGGCCCCCACGGCGGTCAGTTGGGTGCTGCTTGGTGCGCTGCTGTCCTGGGCAATCTGATAATGGTCGAGGTCGATCTCTACGTCAGCCTGGGCCAGCAGGCCCGGTCCGAACACCGCACTGCGGCGCCACCCAAGGCCGCCGGTGATCCGCCCATAATCGCGACCGGTGATATCGGCGTCCGAGGTTCGATAGAGCCCGTAGGCCTGCAAGCGCACTTCGGCCTCGCCGCCCAAAAAACCGGGTGCGATGCGCTGAAAATGGTCGATGTCCGCGATCTGGCTCGGTATGGTCTCTGCGGTTTCATCGTCGCGGAACGAGGTAAAGTTGATGGCTTCGGCCGAAAAATGCGACCCCGAGCGAACCCGCCGCAATTCGATGTTGCTGCGCAGGCGGTCCTGTCCGGATACCCCATAGTCAAACAGATAGCTGTCGTCCGAACTGAGCTCCAGATCGATGCCAAGCTCATAGCCGCGATCAAGGAAGAACAAACCCTGGCCGAATATATATCCGCGCAGGCCGCCGGGCACCAGTTGGTCATCCGAGACCGCTCCGTTCACAACTGCCGCGCCGCGTTTCCAAAGTTGCCGGTAGCGAATTCCGACGGTGCTGGTCTGGCTTGACAAATATGGTGTTAGTGTCACGTCGGAATGGGGCCCGAGTTCTATGAAATACGGGATCTTGATGCCGCTTCCCAGAACGCTTGAATTTTTCAGGCTTGGGATCAGGAACCCGGAAGCGCGATCAACACTGACATCCGGCATTCGCAGGCGCGGCAAGTAGAAGATCGGAATTCCCACAACTTCGAACAATGCGTTTTCGAAATAAAGCCGCTTTTCCTGCATGTCGTGGATCACCCGGCTGGCGCGGATCTGCCAAAGCGGCACATCGCTGGTCGAGCAGACCGGACAGGTCGAGGCCACGGCCCTGAAAAGCTGGGTATAGCGCCCGTCAACGCGATTGATCTCCGAGGCTGCGATCTGCATCTGCCGGTTCAGAATCAACCGTGCGCTTGTCAGGATGCCATTGCGAAAATCCTGGTCCAAAGATCCCGCATCGGCCAGCAGAACAAAATCTTCGCCTTGCGACAGGCTGAGCGGCCCTTGAATCGTCAGATTATCGCGGGTCCGACTATAGGTGATGGCGCTGGCGCGCAGGCGAGCGCCTTCAAAAAGCACCTCGACATTGCCTTCGGCCCGCAGAATTCCGCCCGGATCGACAAATATCCGGTCGGCGATCAGGACGGCCTGTTCCTGCGCTGCAAGCGCGCCGGGAAGCAACGGCCATAGCGCCAGCACCAGGACACCAATCCCGCGCGCCACGCTCAGCCGTCCTCCAGATGCAACAATAGCCCGAGCGACAGAAGGATCACCGCAATCGGTGGGGACCAGGCCCCAACAAGCGGTGGAATATTGCCGTTTTGGGCCAGAATGACCAGAAAATTGCGCGCAAATTGCAGGAAGAATCCCAAGATGATAGCAAGCAATACCATCAACCCGGTCCGGCCCATCCGGGTGTGGCGCAGCGTGAAAATAGCCCCAATCAGAACCATCGCGACCAGCGTCAGTGGCAACGCAAGCTGAGCCTGAAACCAGGCGCGATGCGCAAGCGCCGAAAACCCCGCCGCGTCGAGCCGCGCAATGAACCGCGGTAGATCCCAAAATGCAATCGCGCTTGGGATTCCAAAGCTGTCGCGGATCTGGTCGCGGGTCAGGCTGGATGGCAACCGCAAGCTGTCGCGATAGACAGCCTGGGTTTCGGGGTTCTGGGCGCTGTCTAGCCGCCATTCCTTGGTGCCGGTCAAGAACCACGCGCCGGGCTCCAATTCGGCCGAAATGGCTTCTATCCGGTACGTTGGAACACCGTCCTTCCCGATCCCCAGAAATGTGACGCCAGTTAATCGCGTGCCGTCAAGATTGGCCCCGAGCGCGCGGATCACTGTCTGGCCATCGGCGCTGCCCTGGCGCAGCCACAGGCCTTCGGCGCTGACGCTTAGCGTTCGCTTGGTGCCCTTCAATAACCGCGTAGTGGTTTCTTCGTACTGGCGCGAGGTGGCCGCAACGATCGGGTTCAGAATACCTACTGAAATCAGCCCGATCATCACGGCAATCCCCAGAGGGGCACCGAGACTGCGCAATGCAGACCGGCCCGCCGAGCGCGCGACGACGATCTCTGAACTGCGTGCGAGGGTCACGAACAGCGTAACCGAGGCGATCACCGCGACCATTGGCATGGACCTGTAGAGCGCCTCGGGTACGATCAACAGGGTCAGCCGAACGATCTGACCCATACGCACGTCCTGAGCCGAAAAATTTCGGATGTTTTCCACGATTTCAATAAGATAGACAATGCCACCGAAAATTGCCAGAATTGCCGCAAAAGTCCAGAAAAACTTGCGCGCAAAATAAAGGTGCAGGGTCATGGGGTCAGCCTTGCCTCAGAGCCGGCGGCCGGTGGGCGTCGACGAGAGCGGGCTGCCCAAGCCAGCATGGCCAATACGATCGCACCGCCCACAAGCACCGAGACATAGACCGCCGGCCAGGCGCCCTGGTTGTTGAGGGCAAATGCGCTTGTGAAATTGTCCAACATTTTTATTGCGATCAGGATCAGGATCGCGAGGATGATCTGGCGCCAGACCCCAAAACGGCTGAAGGCCCCAAGCAGCAGCGTCGCAAACCCAACCAAAGTGGCCACGACGCCAAGCAAGGAATTGCTGATCCTGCCGTGACCTTCGTGTTGAAAAACTACGGTGGTGGAATTCAACTCGGCCACCAGACCCGGGTCGGCCCGCAAAAGCGCGAGTGTCGAAAGGTAGGTCTCGTGCGGGGCAGGCGGGGCGGCAACGCGGACCAGGCGACCGATGTCATAGGCAAAATCGTCAAATCGGGTCACCGCCAGCCGCTGTGTCTCTGTCGAGAGTATTTGCGCGATGCCGTCAACCATGACCAGTTTCGGGCCGCTGTCCTGGGCCAGAAGAAACGCCTCGCGCGCAATGTAGGTGATCTGGATATTCTCCGAGCGCGCATCGGTCAGAAATACATTGCGCAACACACCTTCCGACGTCAGCTCGCCAATATAAAAGGTAACACCCTTTGCGGGATGCAGAAATTCGCCCGGGTTCAAAAAGCGCGCAGACACATTGTTGGCCAGCTCGGTCCTTTTCCGGGCGCTTTCAATGCCGGCGGCGGGAACCAGGATGTTAAACAGCACCGACGTCAGAAAAGCCACAATAAGTCCAAAAACCAGATAAGGCCGCGCCATACGATAGGGGCTGAATCCGGTCGCCTGAACCACCACAAGTTCGGATTCCGAAGTCAGTCGATTGGTTACATAGACCGCCGCCGCAAAGCCAGCTATGGGCAGGACAATGCCAATCACCGATGGCAGGCTGAGCGCTGTCAGCGCAAGAATAGCACCTGCCGATTGGCCGTCAGCGATAAGCTGGTCGAAAACCATCACCGCGCGATTGATCCAATAGACCGCGACCAGGATCAGCGCAAAAAATCCGAACATCACCAGAAGCTGCGACAGCACATATCTGTCAAACTTCGACAAGGAAAACTCCGCCTATTGGGTCTGCGCGGAAGCTACCGCAAAGCCGGGGCAGGGAAAACTGATATCTGGCCAAGCCCTCTGGGCCAAGCTAGGAATGGCCGACACTGCGGCCATGCCCGATGGCCGTTATTCAAGGAGCCTCCAGATGACCACGCCCGTGACGCCGCTGTTTAACGCCATGAACACAGATGCGATTGGCGCGGCAGAGGGGCGTGTGGTCGTCTTTCTCGGTGCCGAGGGCAGGCTAGACAAAAGCGCGCGGCGCGTGAACCGGCTGACGCGCGGGGCGCTGGCGCGCTTTACCCAGAGCGATGACTTTGCGTCGATGCAACCCGGAGACGCACGCGACTTTCTCTGGCCGTCGGAAATGGCCGCCAACGTGCTGCAGGTGGTGCGGCTGGACCGGCGGGCCAAGACCGACGCGGCGCGCAAGGCAGGTGCCGCCATCGGTCGGGCACTGGGGGCCGACGGCGCGCTGGTGCTGGCCGGGTCACTGGTGCGCATCGAAGACCTGGTGCTTGGCGCGCTGTTGCGTGCATATAATTTTTCCGAGCAGCTCAGTGATCCGGGCAAGGAACTGGGTCCGTTTCAGATCATGGTCGCCGACCCCGGCGCAGCCAGAACTGGCGCGGCAAATGCGGCGGCGCTTGCCGAGGGGGTCTTTTTCACCCGCGATCTGGTCAGCGAACCTGCCAATGTTTTGACCACTACCGAATTTGCCGGTCGTCTGAAGGCGTTGGAAAACCAGGGTGTGAAAGTTGAAATTCTGGACGAAAGCGACCTCGAAGCCTTGGGGATGCGTATGCTTTTGGCGGTGGGGCAGGGCAGCAA
>JAKZRT010000042.1:0-8618 GCA_047518005.1 Brevirhabdus sp. | reverse complement strand
CATGGTTTTGCGGCTGATGTCATAGGCACGCGCAACCCCGACCGGCGATCCGGACATCAGCACAATATCTGCCGCCTCGATGGCGACATCGGTGCCGGTGCCCAGGGCTATGCCGACCTCGGCCTCGGCCAGCGCCGGGGCATCGTTGATGCCATCCCCCACAAAGGCCAGGGCACCCTGCGTGGCGCGCAGCTTCTCAAGCGCTGCGACTTTGCCTTCGGGCAGAACCCCTGCCACGACGTGGTCAATACTCAATCGGTCGGCAATGGCCTGTGCGGTGGTCGCGTTGTCGCCGGTGATCATGGCCACCTCAAGCCCAGCGGCGCGCAGCGCGTCCAACGCTGCAGAAGTGGTCGACTTGATCGGATCGGCAACGGCGACCAAAGCCGCGACCTGCCCGTCAATGGCGATGAAAAGCGGCGTCTTGGCCTCGGTTGCAAGCACCTCGGCGCGGGCGACGAGCGGGCCGGGATCAAGCTTCTCATGATGCATCAAACGGCCTGAGCCGATCAACACCGCGTGGCCTCCGGCCTGTCCGCGAAGGCCAAGACCGGGGATCGCGGTGACCGCCTCGGTCCGCGGCAGCGTCAGATCGCGGTCTTTGGCAGCGGCGACCAGAGCCTGCGCCAGAGGGTGCTCAGAGCTGGTCTCGACCGCCGCAACCAGGGCCAGCGTCGGGTCTGCATCCTGCCCGTCCGCCATGACCAGATCGGTCATCGCCGGACGCCCCTCGGTCAGCGTCCCGGTCTTGTCAAAGGCCACCACGCGGACTGCCGCCAGCCGTTGCAGCGCGTCGCCGCGACGAAACAGAACCCCAAGCGAGGCCGCGCGCCCGGTGCCGACGATGATCGACACCGGCGTGGCCAGACCCATAGCGCAGGGACAGGCGATGATCAGAACCGAAACCCCGGCCACCAGCGCCTGGGAAAGCGCCGGCGTCGGTGCCAAGACAAGCCAGCCAAGCACGGTAAGCGCCGCGATCCCGATGACGATAGGCACGAAGACCGACGTCACCCGGTTCACCAGCGCCTCGACCGGCAGGCGCGTGGCCTGGGCGGTCTCGACCATGGCCACGATGCGCGCCAGAACCGTGTCGGCCCCGACGGCGGTGGCGCGGTAGGTCAGCGCGCCGGTGCCGTTGACCGTGCCGCCGACGATATCTGTTCCCGGCCCGACCTCGACAGGTGTCGGTTCACCGGTGACCATCGCGGCATCGACAAAGCTGCTCCCGGCAACGACCACGCCGTCAACGGCCACGCGTTCACCTGGACGCAGACGGATCATGTCGCCAGTTGCAATGTCGCCAACCGGCACTTCGGTTGGGCCATCCGGCCGGTCGACCAGGGCAAGCGGCGGTTGAAGATCAAGAAGTGCGGCGATGGCCTGCCCGGCCCGGCCCTTGGCGCGCGCCTCCAGCCAGCGGCCCAGAAGAACGAGCGTCACGATCACGGCGGCGGATTCGAAATACACGACCCGGCTGGCCTCGGGCAGCAGGCTCGGCGCGAAAAGCGAAATGGTGGAATAGCCCCAGGCCGCCAGAGTCCCGAGTGCGACCAGCGAATTCATCTCGGGCCGCCCGCGCCAGAGCGCCGGAAAACCGATCACAAAGAACTGACGGCCAGGGATCGCCATGACCAGCGTGGTCAGCAGAAATTCCATGGTCCAGAGCGCGGGCAGACCAAGGGTCTGGGCCAGGAAGTGGTGGAGCGGAGGATAAAGATGCCCGCCCATTTCGGCGCCAAAGACCGGCAGCGCAACCAGCGCCGACAGCAGGGTCATCCGACCCAGATGCGCGGCATGCAAGGCGGCGTGATCGATGTCATCGGTCGCCGCCAGTCGTGCGTCATAGCCCGC
The DNA here is from genome assembly GCA_047518005.1 of Brevirhabdus sp. GTDB lineage: Bacteria > Pseudomonadota > Alphaproteobacteria > Rhodobacterales > Rhodobacteraceae > JAKZRT01. The sequence continues at coordinate 6,764 of JAKZRT010000042.1, read as the reverse complement.
ATCGGCCACCGCCTGGATCAGATCGGCATCGCCGCGCCCAAGCGTCACCACATGGGCCGAACTGTCGGCCAGGTTGACGCGCGCACTGAGCGTGACAGCGAGATCGGTCAGCGATTTTTCAACCCGTCCCACGCACGAGGCGCAGGTCATTCCCGAGATCGCCAGCCGCACGCTGCGGCCCCGCGCCGGGTAGCCCGCAATGTCCAGCGCCCGGGCTAGTTCAGGGGCCGAGGTGCTGCCTTGGACACGGGCGGTCTCGGTCGGCAGATTGACCGACGCGCTAGCGACGCCGGCGACCGCGCCAAGCGCGTTTTCGACCCGCGCGACGCAGGACGCGCAACTGAGGTTCTGGATGTCAAATTCAAAGGATTCGGTTCGCGTCACGTTCAAAGTCCATTTAGGGTCGCCTGACACATAAGGATTCCCGTCACTGGAAGGTCAAGAGCGTTCGGTACATGTTTGGTTCACAATTTCCAACCACTTGCCGGAATAAATCGAACCAATCGGCCAAAATTGGTCGACTCGCGACATAAGATGTCTATTTTGGGCGAGGTGCCGGGGGGCCGCTTGGCATAATTTCCCCGAGAATACGCGAGGAGCCGCGCGCCATGCATTATTCTGCGCTGAAGATCCTGACGCAGGGATTGACCGGCAACAAAGGCTGGAAACCGGTCTGGCGCGAACCCGATCCCAAAGCCGAGTACGATATCGTAATCATCGGTGCCGGCGGCCACGGGCTGGCGACCGCCTATTACCTCGCCAAAGAATTCGGCGTGACCAACGTGGCGGTCATCGAAAAGGGCTGGCTCGGGTCGGGCAACGTCGGGCGCAATACCACGATCATCCGCTCAAACTACCTGCTGGAAGGCAACCAGCCGTTTTATGAAATGTCGATGAAGCTGTGGGAAGGGCTCGAGCAGGACTTCAACTACAATGCGATGGTCAGCCAGCGCGGCATTCTGAACCTGATCCATTCCGACCCGCAGCGCGATGCCTTCGCGCGACGCGGCAATACAATGCACATCTCAAACGCCGGCGCGGTGCTTTTGGGCCCCGATCAGATCCGCAAGATGTGCCCATATCTGGACTATGACAACGCCCGCTTCCCGATCCAGGGGGCGCTGTGGCAGCCGCGCGGCGGCACCGTGCGCCACGACGCGGTTGCCTGGGGGTATGCGCGCGGTGCCGACATGCGCGGCGTCGATATTTTGCAGAACTGCGAAGTGACCGGCATCGACATTGAGGACGGCGTGGTCAAAGGCGTTGAGACCGCCAAGGGGCCGATCCGCGCCAAGAAGGTCGCGATGTGCGTGGCCGGGTCGTCGGGCCGCGTGGCGGCGATGGCGGGCATGCGCTTGCCGATCGAGACCCACGTGTTGCAGGCCTTTGTCACCGAAGGGCTGAAACCAACGCTGCCCGGGGTCATCACCTTCGGCGCGGGCCATTTCTACGTCAGCCAGTCCGACAAGGGCGGGCTGGTCTTTGGCGGTGACCTCGACGGCTATAACACCTATGCGCAACGCGGCGGGCTGCCGGTGGTTCAGGACGTCTGCGAAGGCGGCATGGCGGTGATGCCGATGATCGGGCGGGCGCGCCTGCTTCGAATGTGGGGCGGCGCGATAGATATGTCGATGGACGGATCACCCTTCATCGACAGGACCCATGTCGACGGGCTTTTTATCAACGCAGGCTGGTGTTACGGCGGCTTCAAGGCAACGCCCGCCAGCGGCTTTTGCTACGCTCATCTGCTGGCCACGGATCGCCCGCACGAAAACGCGCGCCATTACCGGCTGGACCGTTTTGAGCGCGGTGCAATGATCGACGAAAAGGGCGTTGGCGCCCAACCGAACCTGCACTGAGGAAACCGGCGATGACGCGCACCGAAAACCTCTCCCCCAGCCCCTCTCCTGGCGGGAGAGGGGCGCCGCGGTTCGAGATCGCACGCTTCCCCCCTCCGGTGAGAGGGGGGCCAGGGGGGAGGCCCGGCCAGAGTGAGCTGAGCGCCGCGTCATGATCATCACCCATCCCCTTCTCGGCCCCCGCGACGCTGCTGAATTCGTCGCCTTGGGTGACGCCAGCCTGATCGACCGGCCCGACTGGCAATCCGACAGCGCCGTCGCGGAATTCACCGAATACCTCTATATGCGCGACAACCCGGCGGGCGAACACGCCGAGCTTTGGTATCACGAACAGGGCGACCGGTCGTGGCTGGTCGTCACCCGCAACACGCTGACCCACGAGGTCACGAAGGTCGAACTTGCCCGCGATGTGGCACGCGCCCGGGGACGTTCGAGATGAACCAGACCAACCGTATCGACGGCGGATTGATCGACCGTAGCCAGACGCTGAATTTCACCTTCAACGGCAAGGCGATGCAGGGCCATCCGGGCGACACGCTGGCTTCGGCGCTGCTGGCCAATGGACAGCGGCTGGTGGGCCGGTCGTTCAAATACCACCGCCCGCGCGGGATATTCACCTCTGGGTCCGAAGAGCCGAACGGTATGGTCGAACTTCGCGCCGGTGCGGCACAGGAGCCCAACACCAAGGCCACCGTGGCCGAGTTGTTTGACGGGCTGGCAGCCCGGTCGCAAAACCATCGCGGGTCGCTGGAATACGACATCATGGGGCTGAACGACCTGATCGCCCCGTTCCTGAGCGCCGGTTTCTACTACAAAACCTTTATGTGGCCGAAAGCCTTTTGGGAAAAGGTCTACGAGCCTTTTATCCGGTCGTCGGCGGGTCTGGGGCGGCTCAGCCTGCAGCCCGACCCCGACCTTTATGATCACGGCTTTCTGCATTGCGATGTGCTGGTTGTCGGGGCTGGACCGGCGGGATTGTCGGCGGCGCTCGCGGCGGGCCGTGCGGGCGCGCGGGTCATTCTGGCCGACGAAGATTTTCGCGCCGGCGGGCGGCTTTTGTGCGAGACGCACGAGATCAACGACGCCCCCGGTTCGGTCTGGGCCGAGTCCACTGCGGCCGAACTGGGTTCGATGCCGAACGTTCGGGTGATGAGCCGAACCGTGGTTTACGGTGTCTTCGACCATGGCGTGCACGGCGCGCTCGAACGCAAGACCGACCATCTTGCGACCAGCGGCGGCAAGCCGCGCCAGGTGCTGTGGCGCATCTATGCAAAACGCTCGGTGCTCGCCGCCGGCTCCACCGAACGATCGATCGCCTTCCAAAACAACGACCGCCCCGGCATCATGATGGCGGGCGCGGTGCGCGCCTACGTCAACCGTTGGGGCGTCGCCCCCGGCAAACGCGTCGCGGTATTCACTAACAACGACGACGGCTGGCGCACCGCCACCGACCTCAAAGCGCAAGGCGTTGACATTGCTGCTGTAATCGACAGCCGTCACGGCATCACCCGCAACCTCGATGGGGCGGCCGTGATCACCGGATCGGTGGTGACCGGTACCACCGGCCGCAAGGGACTGACCAGCTTTACGGTTCAGGGCGGCACCGCTATTTCCGCCGATTGTCTGGCTATCGCGGGCGGCTGGAACCCGAACGTGCATCTGACCTGCCACCAGCGCGGTCGGCCCACGTGGCGCGACGATATTGCGGCTTTTGTACCGGGGGGCGAACTGCCGCCTGGCATGGTGGTCGCAGGTGCGGCGAGCGGCGCGATGACGCTGGCCGCGGCACTTGCAGCGGGCCGAGATGCGGCGAATGGCATTGTCAAGGACTTGGGGCGCAAGCCCGCCGCCGCCGACAAGCTAAAGGCCGAGGACGAGGATGCGGCGATCACCCCGCTCTGGCACGTGCCGGGCAAGGGACGCGCCTGGGTGGATCTGCAAAACGACGTGACCGCCAAGGACATCAAACAGTCACAGACCGAAGGCTTCCGGTCGGTTGAACTTCTTAAACGCTACACCACGCTGGGCATGGCCACCGATCAGGGCAAGACCGCAAACGTGCTGGGCATGGCGGTTCTGGCCGAGGCCGCAGGCAAGACGATCGCCGAGACCGGCACGACAATCTTCCGCCCGCCCTACACCGGGGTGGCCATCGGCGCATTCGCGGGTCGGGCGCGCGGCAAAGACTTCCGCCCCTTCCGCCTGACCCCCAGCCACGCCTGGGCCGAAGAACAGGGGGCCAAATTCGTCGAGACCGGCATGTGGCTGCGCGCCCAGTGGTTCGCGCGCCCCGGCGAGAAAGGCTGGCGCGACAGCGTCGACCGCGAGGTCGAGATGACGCGCGCCTCGGTCGGCATCTGCGACGTGTCGACGCTTGGCAAGATCGACATTCAGGGACGCGACGCGGCTGAATTCATCAACAAAATCTACGCCAACGGCTTTGCCAAGCTGGCCGTGGGCAAGGTGCGATACGGGCTGATGCTGCGCGAAGACGGGGTCTGTTACGACGACGGCACCACCGCGCGACTGTCTGACAACCACTTTATCATGACCACGACCACGGCCAACGCGGTGGTGGTGTTTCGCAACATGGAATTCGCGCGCCAGTGCCTGTGGCCCGATCTGGATGTGCACTTGATCTCGATCACCGACGGCTGGGCGCAGTTCGCCGTGGCCGGACCCAATGCGCGCAACCTGCTGCGCAAGGTGGTCGACGCCGAACACGACATCTCGAACGAGGCCTTCCCGTTCATGGCCTGCGGCGAGATGACGGTTTGCGGTGGCACGCGCGCGCGGCTGTTCCGGATCTCGTTCTCGGGCGAACTGGCTTATGAAATCGCCGTGCCCACGCGGTACGGCGACGGGCTGATCCGGGCGCTGATGGCGGCGGGCGAAGAATTTGACGCGGTGCCCTACGGGACCGAAGCGCTTGGCGTGATGCGGATCGAAAAGGGCCACGCGGCGGGCAACGAACTGACCGGGCAGACATCGGCGCTGAACCTCGGGCTGGGCCGGATGGTGTCGAAAACCAAGGATTCGATCGGATCGACCTTGTCCGAGCGCGACGGCATGAACACCGACAACGAGCTGATGCTGGTTGGCTTGCGCCCCACTGACCTGTCGGTGCCGCTTCAGGCCGGTGCGCATTTCTTTACCAAGGGGGACACACCCAGCATGGCCAACGATCAGGGCTGGATGACCTCGGTCGCATACAGCCCCAGCCTGGGCCATTCGATTGGGCTCGGCTATCTCAGACGCGGCGATACGCGCAAGGGCGAGGTGGTGCGCGCCTACGATCCCCTGCGCAAGCGGGACTATGAGGTCGAAGTGGTCTCGGCCCATTTCATTGACCCGGACGGGGAGCGCCTTCGTGCCTGATATGACTTTGACAGCCCGATCCGCGTTTGGCGGCTATGACAAAACCACCGGCGGAATCCGGCTGGCCGAAGTGTCCGATCTGGCAATAGTTTCGCTGGCGGTGCCGCAGGGCGACGAGGCGGCCGCGGCGCAGGCTTTGACCAAAGCCTACGGCGTGGCGACGCCAGCCGTGGGGCGCTATCAGACCTCGGCCGATGGCACGTTGCGGGTGATGAGCACGGCACCCGATCAGGTCTTGGTGCTCTTTGCGCATGACGCGCCCGACGCCCGTGCGGTAGTTCAAAAGGCCACCGGGGCGGCGTTTTATTCGACCGATCAGACCGATGTCTGGTGCTGCCTTGAAATATCGGGCACCGGCGTGCGCGAGGTTCTGGCACGGATCTGCCCACTCGATCTGCACCCGGATGTTTTCGCGCCGGACGCTGCCGAGCGGACCGCGATGGAGCATATGGGGGCGATGATCATGCGCGTCGGCGACGACGCCTTCTGGGTGATGTCGGCCCGGTCCTCGGCCCGGTCATTCCTGCACGCGGTTGAAACCTCGATCGACTATGTTCTTTAGGCCGCAGAGCCCACGGTTTCAAGGTTGGAACCGTCGCTATGTTTTTGAATTATCTAAGTAAAATAAGCTACCCACAGTTTGGGCTGAACCGTCTTGGCGGCCGCAGGGCGATGGTGGTTGCGGAATAATTCGCGGCTATTGTTTAATGTCCCATCCTAACGCTGCTTGGTTTGCCAGTCAGGATGAACCCAGGGTTCGTCGTTGAGCGGCGCAAGCATGCCCTTGCCAAGAATATGATCGGCGGCCTTCTCGCCCACCATGATCGAGGGTGCGTTGAGGTTGCCGTTGGTGATGCGCGGGAAAATCGAGGCGTCGGCGCAGCGTAGGTCCTCGACCCCGATCACACGGGTCTCGGGGTCGACGACCGCGTCCGCGTCGTCGGCGCGGCCCATCGCGCAAGTGCCGCAGGGGTGAAAGGCGCTTTCAGCGTGGTCGCGGATGAAATCATCAAGGGCGTCGTCGGATCCCGCCGCCGCGCCGGGCTGAATTTCATCACCCGCGAACGGCGCAAAGGCTGGCGCGGTGAAGATTTCGCGGGTCAGGCGGATGCAGATGCGAAAGTCGTCCCAATCCTGCGCGTGCGACATGTAGTTGAAGGCGATCCTTGGCGCGGCGACCGGATCGGGCGAAGCCAGGCTGACCGCGCCGCGCGACTGTGACCGCATCGGCCCGACATGGGCCTGAAACCCATGGCCCCGGACCGCCGCCTTGCCATCATAGCGCACCGCAATGGGCAGGAAGTGGAATTGGATATCGGGATAGTCGATGCCAGCGCGCGACCGCACAAAGCCACCGCTTTCGAACTGGTTCGAGGCCCCCGGACCGGTCCGCGTGAAAAGCCAGCGCGCGCCGACGTAGGCTTTGCCGACAAGGCTCCAGTATTTGTACAGGCTGACCGGCTGGCGCGCGGCCATCTGGATGTAAACCTCGAGGTGGTCCTGCAGGTTCGCGCCGACGCCCGCCCG
>JAKZRT010000041.1:0-24905 GCA_047518005.1 Brevirhabdus sp. | reverse complement strand
AGGTTGTGCCTCTCAAGCAGGTGGCGGAAATTAAGAATGGTCGTTTCGTCCGGAACGGCATCATGTGCCAGATCAAGCCCGGCGAATTCACGCATGCTATGCATGTCGTAAAGTGCTTCTTCGGCACCTGGGTCGGACAGGTAATACCACTGCTGCAGAAAGTAAATACGCAACATCACGGCAAGCGGCATCTGCGGACGACCCAAGCGCTGCTTGGTGTAGTGCGGTGCAATCAGAGCCTCCAACCGCGCCCAAGGCACCGCGGCCTCCATCTCACCAAGAAAAATCTCACGCTTTGTGCGCTTCTTCTTATGTGCCTGCTCAAGTGATGAAAAACTCTGCTGTGTCAATGTCAAACACTCCTGCCAATGGTGGAAAAACTATAGCAGATTTGCAGGGAGTTTCCCTAACTTGCGCGCAGGTCATTTCACAGTAGCTTCTAACTAACCGCGACGCGCTGACATGGCGCGGCTGGTCTGCGTCGGCTTCAAGCAAACAAGGGCGGCTGTGACATTGCCGAACTCATGGTGAACGGCGTCAATGTGGTGAAGGGGTTTGGAGATGTCTGCTGACAACGCGATCCGGGTCGAGGCGCGGTCGCGCGGCGCGTTGCGTGGCTGGCTGGAAGCCCACCACGAGGCCTGTCCGCGCGCCTGGCTGATCACCTGGAAAAAGCACACTACCCACTACCTGAGCTATGGCGATCTGATCGAGGAACTTTTGTGTTGGGGCTGGATCAACAGCCGGTCGAAGGGCGTCGATGCGGACCGAACCAGCGTCATGATCGCGCCGCGCAGCCCGAAATCGGCGTGGTCGGCGGTCAACAAGGCCAAGGTCGAAGCGGCACGCGCCAGTGGCGCGATGACACCCGCAGGCGAGGCCCCGATCACAACAGCGCAAGGCAACGGGATGTGGGCCTTTCTTGACGATGTCGAGCGGCTGGAGGTTCCCGAAGATCTGGCGCGCGGTCTGGGCCTTGCCGGTCAATCCGGCTGGGATTCTTATCCGCGCCACATTAAGCGGGGCACGCTGGAATGGATCAAGACGGCCAAAACCGACGCCACGTGCGCGAAGCGGATCAATGATGCTGCGGCTTCGGCACAGCAGGGCAAACGCCCAAAGCCGTTTCGCTAGAACTTCGGTTACAACTTGGCATCCGGCGGCGCTTCACGAGCATAGAAATCGCTCAGCCGCTTGCCCCGTTCGTGGCGGAACGCCCCGGCATCGTCAGCCTCGGAAATCCGGTCAACGCGGAACATGCGAAAATCGTCCCGCATTTCGCACCAGGCGATCAGGGTCCAGACCTTGCCCCAGAACCACAGGCCCAGGGGCCGAACCGGGCGGCGGGTGTGAACGCCCTCTTTGTCAGCATAGTTCAGGATCAGCCGGGTGCGGCTTTCGGCGGCCCGTTCCAGCCTGTCCAAAAGTTCGCGCGTGGCCTGATCGGGCCCGGGAAACGACACTGCATGTATCTGGACTGCCGCCGCGCGGTCGCGCGCTTCTGCAGGCAAGACGGCGCGGATCTTTTCCAGAGCCTCTTCGGCAGCAAGGGCCATATCGGCCCCACCCCAGGCCCGGATGATGCGCGCGCCGGCGGTCAGGGCCACAATTTCGTCGCGGGTGAACATCAGCGGCGGCACCTCCCAGCCGGCGCGCATAATATATCCGAACCCGGCCTCGCCATCGATCGGCACGCCCGACCCGATTAGGTCGGCGATATCGCGATAGATCGTTCGCTCTGACACCTCCAGCCGTTCGGCCAGTCGCCGCGCTGTGGTCAGCCGCCCGCCACGCAGGTATTGAACGATCTGAAACAGGCGGTCAGCGCGGCGCATGGGGGTCAGGCGGCCTCGTACAGGCTGATCGAATTGCCGTCGGGGTCGCGCGCGTAGACGATGCGCCCGTCGGGCCGGGCGATCGGGTCGCTCAGTACCTCGCCGCCGCCAGATCGGCACCGATCAGACGCGTCGGCAAGGTTATCGGGAACCGCAAGGTGAATGGTGGAGCCGGCACCACCGGCTGCCGGGGTACCGGCGTAGAGGTGCCCGCCTCCGGGCTTCACCTCGCTTCCCAGAACGGCTATCGGGTTGGGCCCCGCGGTGCTGATCTGCATATCGTAACCGAAGACCGAATTATAGAAGGCAACCGACCGGGTCAGGTCGGTTACGGGGATTTCGCTCCAGAGGGCAATGGGTCGAGTCATGAGAATGTCCTTTCTTTGCTTGAACTGACCGCTGTCTGACACACCCCTCCTGACAGCGTTCTGTCAGGAGGCTGCGGCGGGTCCGATCACATGCGCGAAACTGCCCGACACCGACCCGCGCACCTGACCCATGGGTTCGACTGAATTGCCCGCCGCGTCGGTGGCCCGGAACAGCCGGTTGCCGCCCGCATCGGCCTGGATCGTGGCATAGTGAAACTCGTGACCCGCAAGCGGCCTGTCCCAGGGGGCACCGCGCAGCGGCGTGAGGATACGGTAGCCGAGCGTCAGCGCAGGCACCTGAAACGAGGTCGCATGCGGCAGCAGGCCAAGCATCGGATGCCCGGCTCCCCCGGCATCGGTCAGACCCTCGCCAAGTACCATGTACCCCCCGCATTCGCCGTAGATGCGAGTGCCCATGTGCGCTGCAGACTGCATGGCGGCACGGAAAGTATCTGCCAAAGCCAGGGAACCCGCGTGCAGCTCGGGGTATCCGCCGGGCAGAAATATCGCGTCGGCGCGCGGGTCCGGAGGTTCGTCGGCCAGCGGTGAAAAGGGCAATATTTCCACGCCAGCGCTGCGCCAATCTGCAAGGAGATGGGGATAGGCAAAGGCAAAGGCGCGGTCGCGGGCCAGCGCGATGCGCTGACCCAGCGGCGGCAGGCTGCGCGCGTCGTGCGCCGCGCCGCGAATTGGCCGGGCGGCGGCCAAAAGCGCGTCAACGTCCAGATGCGCCTCGACCAGCCCGGCCGCAGTGTCGAGGTAAACCTCAAGACCATCGGTCTCGGACGCCTGTACCAAGCCCAGATGCCGCTCGGGCAGGGCAAGGGCCGGGTCGCGCGGCAGCGCCCCGAACGAGGCGATGCCGGCGACCCGAAGCGCCTCGGCGGCCAGTCCCGCATGCCGCTCGGACCCGGCGCGGTTGAGAATGGCTCCGGCCAGCGGCACGTCGGGGCGCAGGGATTTGAGGCCCGCCGGGGCCAGCACCGCCGACGTTCCCGACCTGGCGATGTCCAGGATCAGCACCACCGGCGCGCCAAGCGCAATGGCCAGATCGGCGACCGAGCCATGGCCGCTGACCGCGCCATCCAGAACCCCCATGGCGCCTTCGATCACCAGAATATCACCGCCCTGGGCCGCGGCGCGGGCGCGCAGGCTGTCCGGGTCCATCGCCCAGGCATCGAGATTGACCGAGGGCGCGCCGGTGGCCGCCGCGTGAAACGCCGGATCAATGTAATCGGGCCCCGATTTCGCCGCACGGACGGTCAAGCCCCGATGCCGCAGTGCCCGCATAAGTCCAAGCGACAGAACGGTTTTTCCGGCGCCCGAGGCCGGTGCCGCCAATATGATCGCCGGCGTGGTCACGGCGCGTCGGACAGGCCACGGATGCCGAGCGGGTCAAGGTTGCGCGGCACCTCGCCGCGCAGTTGCCCGACCCAGTCGATGGCCTGCCTGAGCGACACCACGCGGCCCAGACAGATGATCGCGGGCGCGCCGATGCCGGCAATCTTCGCGTCAGCGGCGGCCCGTCCAAGCGTTGTTTCCAGTACCGTCATGTCGGGCAGCGTGGCGTTCGAGACGATGGCCAGCGGCTCGTCGCGCGCGCGCCCCGCCGCAATCAGTTCATCGGCGATCCGGTCGAGGTGCTTGATGGCCATGTAGATCACGATCACCGGCGAACCTTTGGCCAACGCGGCCCAGTTGACGGCAGTCGGGGCGGTGCCGGTCTGGTCGTGGCCGGTGACGAAGGTCACCGCCTGATTGACATCGCGGTGGGTGACCGGAATTCCGGCCTGCGCCAGCCCGCCGATGCCGGCCGAAATGCCCGGCGTCACCCGGAACGGAATGCCAGCGCGCGCCAGCGCCAGCGCCTCTTCGCCGCCGCGCCCGAACACGAACGGGTCGCCGCCCTTCAGCCGCAGAACCCGCTGACCGGAACGTGCCAGATCGATCAGCCGCAGCGAGATATCGCGCTGGTCGGCCGAGGGCTTGCCGCCGCGTTTTCCTGCGTATTCGCGGGCCGCGTCAGGGCGCGCCCAGTTCAGAATGCGCGTATCGACCAGCGCGTCATAGACGATTGTGTCGGCCTGCCCGAGCGCGTGCAGCGCCTCGAGCGTCAACAGCCCCGGTGACCCCGGTCCGGCACCGGCCAGCCAGACCATGCCGGGTGGGAATTCGGGCCAATCGTGGCCGGGAGTATTGGGCAGATCGCGCATCTTTCCCTCTTACCTCTCCGTGCCTGAGCGGGCCAGCGAAATACGGCGTTTCTGCGGGCTCTGGCGTCAAGGTGCCATGCGTTATACCCCTGTCTCATGAGCGACCGGCCCGACCGTCCCCTGCGCACCGGTTTTACCACCGGCGCCTGTGCCACCGCGGCCGCTGCCGGGGCCTGCGGCGCACTTCTGGCCGGTTGCTGGACCGACCCGGTTGGCATCACGCTGCCGCGCGGCAGGCGGGTGGATTTTCCGCTCAGCCACAGGCATCTGGGCGATGGATGGGCCGAGGCGGGTGTGATCAAGGACGCCGGTGACGACCCCGATGTGACCCATGGCTGCGAGGTGCGCGTGCGGGTCGAGCCGGGGGTGCCCGGCGCGGGCGTGACGTTTGCGGCAGGGCCAGGCGTGGGCACCATCACGCGCCCCGGTCTGCCGGTCCCGGTAGGCGAGCCCGCGATCAACCCGGTGCCACGCGCAATGATGACCGAGGCGATCAGCGCGCTGGCCGCCGCGCACGGCGTCGCGGCGGATTTTCTGCTGACCATCAGCATCCCGACCGGCGCGAAACTGGCCGCGCAAACCTGGAATCCCCGTCTGGGGATCGAGGGCGGTCTGTCGATCCTGGGCACCACCGGCATCGTGCGCCCGTTCTCGTGCTCGGCCTGGATCGCCTCGATCCACAGCGGCGTCGACGTCGCGCGCGCGGGCGGGCTGAGCCATGTCTGCGGGGCCACCGGCAATACCTCCGAAGCCACCGCCCAGGCCGCGCTTGGCCTGCCCGATCATGCCATGCTGGACATGGGCGATTTTGCCGGGGGGCTGTTGAAATATATGCGCAATCATCCGGTCGCGCGGCTGACCATCGCCGGAGGTTTTGGCAAGCTGACCAAGCTGGCCCAGGGCGCGCTGGACCTGCATTCGGGCCGCAGCCAGGTGGATTTCGGCGCGCTTGCCGATCTTGCTGCCGCCTTGGGTGCTGACCGGGATCGGATTGCCAGCAGCAACACCGCCGCCGAGGCTTTGGACCAGACCGGCGCGGGCCTGGCGCGGGTGATCGCAGAACGGGCCGGTGCCGCGGCGCACAAGGCCTTGCGCGGCGCGCCGGTCACGGTCGACGTGATGGTCGTGGGTCGCGACGGCGCTGTGCTGGCCCATGTCTGACCCGCGCAGCAGCGCATGAAACGCCTGCTGCTATTGGGGGGCACGGCGCAGGCCCGCGCGTTGGCGGCCCGCCTTGCCGGTAATCCCGATCTGACGGTCACCCTGTCGCTGGCCGGACGCACCGCCCGGCCGCTGGATCAGGGCGTGCCGACGCGGGTTGGCGGCTTTGGCGGCGCGGCAGGGTTGGCCGAATACCTCGCCGCAACAGACACCGATATCCTGATCGACGCCACGCATCCCTACGCCCAGCAAATGTCTCGCCATGCGGATCAGGCGGCGCATGATACAGGGGCGGCCTGCCTGCACCTGAGCCGCCCGCCCTGGGGCCCCGCAGCGGGCGAGAACTGGATCGAGGTGCCCGACATCGACACGGCGGTCGCGGCGCTTCCCCCCGGCGCGCGCGCCTTCACAGCCACCGGGCGCGGATCGCTTGCGGCCTTTGCGCGGCGCACCGACATCTACACCTGTCTGCGGGTTATTGATCCGCCCGCAGGTCCGTTTCCGGGACATGGAGAGTTCATCGTAGGGCGCCCGCCGTTTACGGTCGAGGCCGAGTTGCAAGCGCTTCGACGCACGCGCGCCACCCATCTGGTGATCAAGAACGCCGGCGGCGATGCGGGCCGGACCAAGCTGACCGCGGCGGCGCAACTGGGGTTGCCGATAATCATTGTCGCCCGCACGCCCCTGCCCGAGGGTGGCGAAGTGGTCGAGACGGTTGACGCAGCGTTTAACTGGCTGGCGGCGCGGCTTTGATCGGCGCTTGACAGGGCCCGCGGCTTGCCGTTTGGTCCGCGCCAGTCCGCAACCTGCCGCCCTGGGGAAACCTGCCGATGCCCGCCAAAATTCCTGCCACTGTTGTCACCGGGTTTCTGGGCGCGGGCAAGACCACCCTTATCCGCCATCTTATTGAAAACGCTGGTGGAAAGCGTATTGCGCTGGTGATCAACGAGTTTGGCGATCTGGGCGTCGATGGCGAGATTCTGAAAGGCTGCGGCATCGAAGGCTGTGCCGACGATGACGTGATCGAACTCAGCAACGGCTGTATTTGCTGCACCGTAGCCGAGGATTTTCTGCCCGCCATCCAAAAGCTGATCGACCGCGATGCGGCGCCCGATCACATCGTCATCGAAACCTCTGGTCTGGCCCTGCCGCAACCCCTGGTGCGCGCCTTCAACTGGCCCGATATCCGCACCCGCGTAACCGTGGACGGCGTGGTTGCGGTGGTTGACGGTCCGGCGCTGATTGCCGGACGTTTTGCGGCGGATGAAGCGGCGATCGACCGGCAAAGGGCAGCTGACGACGGGCTCGAACACGAAACCCCGCTTTCCGAGTTGTTCGAAGACCAACTGGCCTGCGCCGATATGGTGGTTTTGTCGAAAGCGGACCTTTTGGCCGACGGCGATTTCGGCGCGTTGAGGTCCCGGATCAAATCCGGGACGCGACAAGGTGTCCGGGTCATCGCGGCGCGTCAGGGGCAGATCGATCCCGCCGTATTGTTGGGCTTGGGGGTTGGCGCCGAGACTGACATGGATGCGCGCCACGAAGTGCATCATCATCACCACCATGATGATGACGACCAGGCCGATCCCGGCCACGAACACGGGCACGACGAATTTGAAAGCTTTGTCCTGAGCCTGCCCGAAAGTACCGATGCCGACGAATTGACCGCCCGGATCGAGGCGGCCTCGATCGCCCACGATCTTTTGCGCGTCAAGGGATTTGCGGCCGTTCAGGGCAAGCCGATGCGCCTGGTGATTCAGGCCGTGGGACCGCGCGTCGACAGCTATTTCGATCGCCCCTTCGGCGCCCACGAGACGCGCCAGACGCGGCTGGTCGTCATCGGGCTTGCCGGTCTTGACCGTGCTGGCATCGGTGCGGCGCTGGCGGGATGAGCGGCGTAACGGTCAGGCAATGTAACCCAGAGGAGGCGCGCGGGCTTCTTGAGGCGTCCCATGCTCTTATGGAGGAGCTTTATCCTTCGGAATCAAACCATTACCTGAGTATCGATGCGCTAAAGACGCCCGATATCCGGTTTCTCGTTGCCGAAATCTGCGTCAAGGTTGTCGGCTGCGGCGCGGTTGCGGTCAGGACTGGATACGGCGAGATCAAGTCGATGTTCACCGATCCGAGCGCGCGCGCGCAGGGAGTGGGGGACGCCGTGCTCGGCGCGACCACAGATCTGGCCCGCGCCGAGGGTCTGCCGCGACTGCGGCTTGAAACCGGTCACACTCTGACCGCCGCGCACCGGCTCTATGAACGCCACGGATTTATCCGGCGCGGACCGTTTGGCGATTACGCCGACGATCCGATCAGTATTTTCATGGAAAAGGTGCTCTGATGCATCTGCTTGCGGCCACGCCCGGCACGGTCTCGGACGGGACCGAGCCGGTCGATCCGGGCCAGACCCCGGCAGATGTTATTTTCCTTTCGGCGGCCGATACCGAACTTGCCGCCCTGTCCGAGGCGCGCGCCGAATTGGCGGGCGATGCGCCCGACCTGCGGCTGGCCCAGCTTTCGTGGCTTTCGCATCCGTTTACCGTTGATAAATACATCGAAGACACCTGTCTCGGGGCGAAACTGGTGGTGGTTCGCACCCTTGGCGGTGCTGCTTACTGGACTTATGCGGTCGAACAACTGGCCGCACGGCTGGTGCCCGCCGGCGTCAAGCTTGCGCTTTTGCCAGGCGACGACAAACCCGACGCCGAACTGCTGGACCTGTCGAATATTGAACCCAGCGACTGGCACGCGCTCTGGGCCTACATGACCGAAGGCGGGCCCGCGAATGCCGCCAATTTCCTGAGGCTGGCGCAGGGTCTGGTCGCGGGCGGGGATCGCCCTGCGGCGGCCGAGCCGCTGTTGCGCGCGGGCTATTACTGGCCGGGCGAGGCGCGCACCGACGCCGCCAGCGTGACCGCGCACTGGAAGACCGGCGCGCCGGTGGCGGCGGTGGTCTTTTATCGCGCGCTTTTGCAGGGCGCCGGGCTGAACCCGGTCAACCTGATGGTGCGGGCGCTGATCCGGCGCGGGCTGAACCCGCTGCCGGTGTTTGTCGCCTCGCTGAAAGAACAGGTCTCGACCGCCACGCTGGCGGCCATCTTCAAGGCGCATCCGCCCGACATCGTGCTGAACGGCACCAGCTTTGCGGTCTCGTCACCCGACCCCGGCGCCTGGGGCGACAGCCGCGCGCCGACGCCGCTGGACGCGCCGGGGGTGCCGGTCTTGCAGATCGTCTTTTCGGCAAGCGCCGAGGCCGCGTGGAGGGAGAGCGCCCGCGGCCTGCCAGCGCGCGACATCGCCATGAACGTGGCGTTGCCCGAGGTTGACGGCCGGATCATGACCCGCGCGGTCAGCTTCAAGGCGCAAGCCTATTTCGACGAAGCCACCCAATGCGCCATCGCCGCCTATCGCGCGCGTGGCGACCGGATCGACTTTGTGGCTGATCTTGCCGCCGCCTGGGTTCGGTTGGCGAAAACCCCGGCAAGGGCGCGCAAAGTTGCGCTGGTGCTGGCGAATTACCCCAACAAAGACGGGCGATTGGCCAACGGCGTCGGGCTTGACACCCCTGCCGCCACCGTCGGAGTATTGGGCGCGATGGCCGAGGCCGGGTACCGCGTCACCGGCGCGCCTGCCTCGGGCGATGATCTGATGGCAGCAATTCTGGCGGGGCCCACGAACTGGCTGACCGACCGCGCGTCGCGCGCCGGCGGGGTGCGTCTGCTGCTGGCCGACTATCTGAACTGGTACAGAGAGTTGCCGCGCGAGGTGCGCCGCGATCTCGAAGACCGCTGGGGAGCGCCCGAGGACGATCCGTTCTTCGACCCCGAGACCCAGGCGTTTGCCCTGTCGGTGCTGGCTTTTGGCAATGTCGTCGTCGGCATCCAGCCGGCGCGCGGTTACAACATCGACCCGGGCGAGACCTATCATTCCCCCGACCTGATCCCACCGCACAATTATCTGGCTTTCTATGCCTGGCTGCGGCGCGATCATGGCGCGCAGGCGATCGTCCATCTGGGCAAGCACGGCAATCTGGAATGGTTGCCCGGCAAGGCCGTGGGCCTCAGCGACCTATGCTGGCCCGAGGTGGCGCTTGGGCCGGTGCCGCACGTCTACCCGTTCATCGTCAACGATCCGGGCGAGGGCACCCAGGCCAAGCGGCGCGCGGCGGCGGTGATCGTCGATCACCTGACGCCGCCGCTGACGCGCGCCGAAACTTACGGGCCGCTGCGCGATCTCGAGGTGCTGGTCGACGAATATTATCAGGCGGCGGGGGTCGATCCCAGACGGATCACCTATCTGCGGGCCGAGATCCTCAGCCTGATGGCGGCGACTGGTCTGGCGGTGGACGCAGGCGTTGCCGAAGGTGACGACACCGACAGCCGCCTGCAAAAGCTCGACGCCTATCTTTGCGAACTGAAAGAGGCGCAAATCCGCGATGGTCTGCACATCTTCGGGCAGGCACCCGAGGGGCGACTGGCGCGCGACCTGACCGTGGCTTTGGCACGTGTGCCGCGCCAGAGCGGGGCCGGCGGTGATGCGTCACTGCACCGTGCGCTGGCCGACGATCTGGAGCTTGGCTTTGACCCGCTAGACTGCGATATGGGCGCGAACTGGACTAGGCCAAAGCCAGCTGTGCTGGCCGATCTGACGACAGATGCGTGGCGCACGGCCGGCGATACGCTCGAGCGTCTTGAATTGCTTGCCTCGGCGCTGGTCGATGGCGAGACGCATCCGCCAGGACCGGCAAGCAACGCAGTCATGGACCAAATCCAGACCCGCATTGCCCCGGCGGTCACCGCCAGTGGACCGGCCGAAATGGCCGGGCTGCTGACCGCCCTAGACGGGCGATTTCTGGCCCCCGGTCCCTCGGGCGCACCGACGCGCGGGCGGCTTGATGTTCTACCCACGGGCCGCAATTTCTTCTCGGTCGATGCGCGCGCCTTGCCCACCCGGACCGCCTGGACGCTTGGCTGGAAGTCAGCGAACCTTTTGATTGATCGCCACCTGCAGGACCACGGCAATTGGCCACGCACCATGGCGCTTACCGCTTGGGGCACCGCGAATATGCGGACCGGCGGCGACGATATCGCGCAAGGACTGGCGCTGATGGGGGTGCGCCCGACATGGGACGAAATGTCAGGCCGCGTGACTGGGTTCGAGGTCATGCCCGCGGGCGTTTTGGGCCGCCCCCGTGTTGACGTGACCATGCGAATTTCGGGCTTTTTTCGCGATGCTTTTCCCGCGCAGGTCGATTTGCTGGCCAGCGCTGCCCGAGCCGTCATGGACCTTGACGAACCCGGCGACCAAAATCCCGCCGCAGCGCAGTTCCGGGCCGAAGGGTCCACCGAAGAAGCCGCGTATCGCGTTTTTGGATCGAAACCCGGGGCTTACGGGGCCGGTCTTCAGGCAATGATCGACGAGCGACTTTGGAAAAATAAGGCCGATCTGGCCGAGGCCTTTGTCGCCTGGGGCGGCTATGCCTACGGTGCCGGGTCGGAAGGCGGCGATGCCCACACGGCGTTTAGGGGTCGCCTGTCGCAGATCGAAGCGGTTGTGCAAAATCAGGACAACCGCGAGCACGATATTCTCGACAGTGACGATTATTACCAGTTCGAGGGCGGTCTGGCGGCCTCGGTCGAAACTTTTCGCGGTCAAGTCCCAGTCAGCTATCACAACGACCATTCGCGCCCCGAGCGCCCGGTGATCCGCACGCTTGATGAAGAGATTTCCCGCGTGGTCCGGTCGCGCGCCGCCAACCCGAAATGGATCGAAGGCGTCAAACGCCACGGGTACAAAGGCGCGTTCGAGATTGCCGCGACGGTTGATTATCTCTTTGCCTTCGCGGCCACGACCGGCGCAGTGCGCGGCCATCACTTCGATCTGGTCTACGAGGCCTACCTTGAAGACGACGCCACCCGCGAATTCATCGCCGCGGCCAATGCGCCGGCCCTGGCCGAGATCGCCGACCGCTTTGCCGAGGCCATCGACCGCGGTCTCTGGACGCCGCGCTCAAATTCGGCCCGCGCCCGGATCGAGACTTTGAGGAATTGCACTTAACGGCTTGTAAATTCGGCGGCGCATTGCTGTAGGCTTGGAACAAGGAGGACATCATGCCGACCACCGGACACTGCCTGTGCGGCGCGATCAAATATGAGTACGACGGTCCCGAAAACTGGTCCGGGTATTGCCATTGCGCGAGCTGTCGCCGCAACTGCTCGGCTCCGGTGACGGCCTATTTTGCCATCCCGAACGGAAACTGGCGGTGGACCGGGGCAGAGCCTGCGACCTATCGCCATTCCGACCACGCGACCCGGTCGTTCTGCGCAGCCTGCGGAACGCCGATGGCATATGCCACGACGCATTTGCCAGATGAGACACATTTTTACGCGGCATCGCTTGCCGACCCCGAGGCCTATCGCCCCGCAAAACACTTTATGGCGGCAGAACGGCTGAGCTGGTTTGACGTGGCCGACGACCTGCCCCGCACCAATCCGGGCGACGGTTAGGCCGGAACTGAGAAAGGCGCACCACAACTTCAGATGTCGATTGATCGTGCGATACCCTTGCACCCGGCGCGCGGCTGGGGAAGGATCGGGTCCGAATGGGAGGGCACGCCATGACCGAAGACACCGACCGCCACGCGATGAAAATGGCCAAGAAAAAGGTCGCGCGCGACAAGATCATGGCCACCAAAACGCAAGAACGCGGTCTGATCATCGTCCATACCGGCAAGGGCAAGGGCAAAAGTTCGGCCGCCTTCGGGATGATCTTCCGCTGCATCGCCCACGGGCTGCCCTGCGCTGTGGTTCAGTTCATCAAGGGTGGCATGGCCACCGGCGAACGCACGCTGATCGAGGAGCATTTCGCCGACCGGTGCCAGTTCCACACCATGGGCGAGGGCTTCACCTGGGAAACCCAGGACAAAAGCCGCGACATCGAGATGGCGCAGGCGGCCTGGGCGAAGGCCAAGGAGCTGATCGCGGATGGATCGAACCGGATGGTTTTGCTGGACGAGATCAACATCGCGCTCAGGTATGATTATGTCGACGTAGCCGAGGTGGTGGCCTGGCTGACGGCCAACAAACCGCCGATGACCCATGTGGTGCTGACCGGGCGGAACGCGAAACCCGAGCTTTTGGAGATCGCCGACCTGGCCACCGAGATGGAGCTGTTAAAGCATCCCTTCCGGTCGGGCGTGAAGGCCCAGGCGGGGGTGGAGTTCTGAAGGTTTCAAGGTTGAAACATGGGGTAACCTATTGTTATTATTAGTTTTACTTTCCAATAAGCCGTGGCGGGACCGGACATCATGAGGGTTGATTTTCTGCAAAGGCAATGGAACCGAATTCCGGGCTCAACGCCGGGCAGCCGTTGGCGGCGGGCGTTTTCGTATTACGCGATGTTTTTGATCCTTGTCATGTTGGCCGACCTGATTGGTGCGGCATCGGGCGGGTTTTATCTGGTTGGCAACATCGTGTCGGCATCGGTGCTGGCGGGGTTGTCGGTGGGGTATTTCCTGGTCGTGGTAGTCGCGGTTATTTTCCTGACCAGTCAGGATTTTCGCCCCGCTCCTCGTCGGCTTGCTGCGGATACGCTGGTATCGATTGTCTTTGCGGTGCTGGCATTTTCGCTCGTCTATCGGTTCAGCGGGATCACGATGGAGTTTCCCTGCAATCCGCCCACGCGCCCGCAGGATTTCGTTTATTTCTCCGCTGTGACGTTTTCCACGTTAGGCTACGGAGATTTCAAGCCATGCGAATCCATTCGCCTGGCCGCGGCCTTTCAGGCGATATTCGGAAACTTGCATTTGGGGCTGATCGTTGGGTCCGCGTTCTTCTTCGCGCAATCGGTCTTGCCAGGTTCAGGCAATGAACATGCTGCCGAACACCACGACCGACCCGAGAACAAAAATGACTGACATTGCCGTCATAAAGCGATTGTAGGCTTTGACGCTCATGTTTCATCCTCGCTTGGTCTGTGGATTACCTGCGCATAGCATAACCTTTCAATGTGAAAATTTCAAGGTGAAAGCGGAAGGTTACCGAATGGTAAACAGCTTGAAATCAACAGATATTACAGACACCCCATGACCCTTGCACTCATGATCCAGGGCGCGGGCTCGAATGTCGGCAAATCGGTGCTGGTGGCGGGGCTGGCCCGCGCGCTGACCCGGCGCGGGATGGCCGTGCGGCCGTTCAAGCCGCAGAACATGTCGAACAACGCCGCCGTCACCGTTGATGGCGGCGAGATCGGGCGGGCGCAGGCGTTGCAGGCGCGGGCAGCGCGGGTGGACCCGGTGACCGATATGAACCCGGTGCTGCTGAAGCCCGAGACCGAGACCGGCGCCCAGGTGATCGTGCAGGGTCGGCGGCTGAGCACCGTCAGGGCGCGCGATTACGCAGCGCTGAAACCGACCCTGATGGCGGCGGTGGTGCAGAGTTTCGAGCGGATGCAGTCGCAGGCCGATATCGTGCTGGTCGAAGGTGCCGGCTCGCCGGCGGAAGTCAACCTGCGGGCGGGCGATATTGCCAACATGGGGTTTGCCCGGGCCGCAGGCGTACCGGTTCTGCTGGTCGGCGACATCGACCGTGGCGGGGTAATCGCCCAGATGGTCGGCACTCAAGCGGTGCTGGAACCCGGCGATGCAGCCCAGATCAAGGGATTTCTGATCAACAAATTCCGCGGCGATCCGGCGCTTTTCGACGATGCCTACGCAATGATCGCGGCGCGCACCGGCTGGCCGGGTCTTGGCGTGATCCCCTGGTTCGATGGCGCGGCCCGACTGCCCGCCGAGGACGCGCTCGACATAGCCAACAGCCGGTCGGGCGGCAGGATCAATGTGGTGTGCCTGGGACTTTCGCGGATCGCCAACTTTGACGATCTCGACCCGCTGAAGATCGAACCGGATATCGACCTGACCATGCTGCGCGCCGGACAGCCGATCCCCGGTGACGCCGATCTGGTGATCATCCCCGGCACCAAGTCGACGCGCGGCGATCTGGATATTCTGTGCGCCCAGGGCTGGGAGGGTGACCTGACCGCGCACCTGCGGCGCGGTGGGCGGGTTCTGGGCCTGTGCGGCGGCTATCAGATGCTGGGACGGGCGATCCACGATCCGGATGGCATCGAGGGAGCGCCGGGCTCGACCGCCGGTTTGGCGGTTCTCGATGTCGAGACCCAGATGGTGCCGGAAAAACGACTGACCCGGGTCGCGGGCATCCACGCCGCAACCGGCACGGCGATCGAGGGCTATGAAATTCACATTGGCCGCACCGAAGGCCCTGATTGCGCGCGCCCGTTTGCCCGGATCGGGGGCCGGGACGAGGGCGCGATCAGCGCCGATGGCAGGGTCGAGGGCACCTATCTGCACGGTCTGTTCAGTGCCGACGCCTTTCGCGCCGCCTATCTGGCGGGTCTCGGTGCTGCGGGTTCGACCGCGGGCTATGATGCCACGGTCGAGGCGACACTGGACGGTTTGGCGGCGCATCTTGAGGCCCATGTCGATATCGACGCGCTGCTGGCCATCGCCCGAGCTGAAAGGGGCACTTGAGGATTTGCGCCGTTCATCGCACGTCGCTACCGGCGAGGGGCGCTGCCCCTCGCGCTCCCCGATGTATTTCCCGAAACAATGAAATTAATCTTCATCTTGGCAAAATTACTCGCATCGCAAGCTTTGCTGCTGCCAAAGGTATTTGCTTACAAAAACAACAGGTTAGAGCGGCGGCACCCGGGCCACAAAATGCCCTTTCACGCCCTGCGGCCAGTCGCGGTAGGGCACGGCTCCGCTGTCGCTGGTCTGATGTTTGGCGGCGTAGTCTGCCACCGCTGCGGCGTCTTGCGCCGTGCCGTCAAATCGCCCGAGTACATAGGTCAGCTTGCCGGGTGCCGAAATCGCCAGGTTGCAGCCGTGTTCGCAGCCCATCAGGCAGGCGGTGCCGCGCACCGCAACGCCGGCCCGCGCCCCGGCGGCGGCGACCAGCGGCAGAAAGCCTTCGCCCTCGGGCGGGCGGCTCTTGTCTTCGCGGGTCTCGGGCACGCGGCAGGTGGTGCAGACGGTGATGGTTGTCATGTCCGGTCTCATCCCAAGATCGCCAGCCACATTGATACGGTCAAAATCGACACGGCCGTTCCGATCAGCACCGAACTGGCCGCGACGCGCTTGGCGACGCCATACATCTGGGCGAATATATAGGCATTCACGCCCGGCGCCATGGCCGCCGTCAGAACCGCGCTGCGGCGTTGGCCCAGGTCGAGGTCGGTGACATGGGCGGCCATCACCCAGACGATCGCGGGGTGCAACATCAGCCCGATGACGCAGACAAAGGCCACCTCTTTGATGTCGCCCTCGGGGCGGTATTGCACCAGCACACCACCGAGCCCGAAAAGGGCGGCGGGCAGGGCGGCGCGGACCATCAGGTCAAGCGCCTCGGCCACCGGGGCCGGGGGCACGAAGCCACTGAGATTTGCCGCAAAGCCAAGCGCGATGCCGATCATCAGCGCGTTGGTCGCGATCGACACCGCCACCGACCGCAGCCCGGTGACCAGCCCGCCACCGGTGTTTTTCACCAGCTCCATCGTGGTCAGGCCCAAGAGATAGCAAAACGGCGCGTGAAGCGCGACGATGGCATAGTTGGGGCCCAGCGCGTCTTCGCCGTAGGCGCGCTGGGTGATCGGCAGGCCCAAAAGGACTGAATTGGCGAACATGGCCGCAAACCCGATGGCCACGGCGTCCATCCAGGGACGCGCGAACAGGACCCGCGCGCCGATGATGCCGATCATGAACACCGCCGCCGACCCGGTGTAAAAGCTGAGCAGAAGCGACCAGTCGAAGCTCTGGCCCAGATCAAGGCCGGAAATGGCGCGGAACAACAGGCAGGGGATGGCGAAATTCTGGGTGAATTTCATCAGCCCCTCGACGCCCGCATCGCTGAAATATCCGCGCCAGACCGCGAAATAGCCAAAGCCCAGAACCAGAAACACGGGGATGGTGACGTCGAAAAGTGCGGTCACGGTCAGTCCTCGAAGATCAGGGTCATACCGTCGTAGGCCGGGGTGACGTTGGCGGGCGTTTCGGCCTCGACCGTGGCATAGTCCAGATCGATGTGCATATTGGTCAGCACCGCCCGGTCGGGGGCGGCCTGGGCGATCCAATCCAGCGCATGGTCCAGATGCACGTGGGTCGGATGCGGGTCGCGGCGCAGGGCGTCGAGCACCCAGCATTCGATGCCGGTAACCGCCGCCCAGGCCGCAGGCGTCATATTTTTGACATCCGGCAGATAGGCCAGCGGCCCGATCCGAAAGCCAAGCGCCATGACCGCGCCGTGATCGACTTGAAACGGGCTGAGCACAACGTCGCCACCGGGGCCGGACACAGCGACATCGCCGTTGATCGCGTTCATTTTCAGGATCGTGGGATAGGGCGAACCGTCGGGTTGGACGAAGGTATAGCCAAAGGCCGAGACCAGGGCGTCGCGGGTCGGCGCGTCGGCCCAGACATTCAAGCGATGGCGCATGTTCATCACGATCATCCGCAAATCGTCGATACCGTGGGTGTGATCGGCGTGCGAATGGGTGTAGATCACCCCGTCCAGCGTGCCGACCCCGACGGCAAGCATCTGCTCGCGCAGATCGGGCGAAGTGTCGACCAGCACCCGCGTGGTGCCAGCGGGCGTGGTGCGTTCGACCAGCAGCGAACAGCGCAGACGGCGGTTTTTCGGGTTTGTCGGATCGCAAGCGCCCCAGTTGCCGCCCAGGCGCGGCACCCCGCCCGAGGACCCGCTGCCAAGGATGGTGAACTTCAATTCGGCCATCACGCGGCCTTTTCCCATGCCGCGGCTTTGGTGAAAAGCCGGTCGAAGTTGGCCGAGGTCTGGGCGGCGAAGTCGCCCAGGGACAGCCCGAACAGCCCGGCCCCGACGGCCGCGGTATGGGCGGTGTAGGCCGGTTCGTTTCGCTGGCCCCGATGCGGCGGCGGGGCCAGGTAAGGGCTGTCGGTTTCCACCAGAATACGGTCGACCGGGGCGGCGGCGAATATATCGCGCAACCCCGCGCTTTTGGGGAAAGCGGCGATGCCCGATATTGACAGGTAAAACCCCAGATCAAGCGCCGCACTGGCCAGCCCCGCGCCCGAGGAAAAACAGTGCATCACGCAAGTATAGGCACCGGCGCGGTGTTCCTCCGACAAGATGCGTGCCATGTCGTCGTCAGCATCGCGCGCGTGGATGATCAGCGGCAGGCCGGTCTGGCGCGCAGCCTCGATGTGAATGCGCAGGCTTTGCGCCTGGGCGTCCGCGCTTTCGGCGGTGTAGTGGTGGTCGAGCCCGGTCTCGCCGATGCCGACCATTTTCGGGTGGGCGGCGATGGTCACGAGGTCATCAACGGTCGCCATCGGGTCTTTGGCGACGCTCATCGGATGGGTGCCTGCGGCATAGAAGATCGGCGGATGGGCCTCGGCGATGGCGCGCACGGCAGGCTCAGTGGCCAGCCGGGTGCAGATGGTCACCATGCGCGTGACCCCAGCCTTGGCTGCACGGGCGACCACGTCGCCGATCTGGCCCTCGAAATCGGGGAAATCCAAGTGGCAATGACTGTCGACAATGTCGGATGGCAAGTTCATCGGTGGCCCTGACGTGCGGCCAGGTCCGCGCCCGTGTCCCGGATTTTCAGAACCATATCAAGGATGAGCGCAGCAGGGTCAAGGTTGACCGCCCGCCCGCGCCGCACCCGGTCGCTGAGGCGTTGATGAAGTGCTGCCCAGGCGCGCGCCGCCCGGGCGTCGGGCGACAGCCGGGTCAGCGTTTCAATCTCGCCCGGTGCTGCTGCGACAAGCGGAGCCTGCCCGGCACCGGTGCGCGCCAGCCGCGACAAAAACTGTTCGCAAAGCCGCAGGATCAGGTCGAACCGGGCCTCGGCGCCGCGCGCGGCCGAGCTTTCCGCCAGTTTCAACGCGCTTGGCCGGTCAAAGTCAGGCAATCGGGCAAAAAGCGCCACGATGTCGCCGTAGGTCTTGATGCCCTCGGACTGGGCCAGCTGCATGGCGTCGCCGACCGACCCCTGCGCCAATTCGGTGAGCGCCGGCGTGGCGGCATCGGCCCCGGCCAGCGCGGTGGTCATGTCGCCCGCGCCCAGCGGCGCGCAGCGCAGGGTCCGGCACCGCGACCGGATCGTCGGCAACAGCCGCGACGGTTGGTGGGCGACGATCAGCATCACCGTGTCTTTGGGGGGTTCTTCGAGCACTTTCAAAATGGCGTTGGCCGCGTTCACGTTCAGATCGTCCGCCGCATCGACGATCACTACGCGCCGCCCGCCGTCGGCGGCTGAAAGCGCAAAGAACCGCTTCAGCTTGCGCGCCTCGTCAACCGTGATCTCGCGCTTGAGACGTTTGGCGTCCAGGTCATAGGGCCGGCGCAGCACGAAAAGCCGGGGCTCGGAACCCGCCGCCATGCGCCGCGCCACCGCGTGCTGGGGGTCTATGTCAAGCGTGGTCGAGGGCGGCGGCGCGCCGAAAAGCCCGGTATCACCCGCGGGCGGCGTGGCCAGCAGATAGCGCGCGATGCGCCAGCCGAGCGTGGCCTTGCCCACGCCCCTGGGCCCGGTGATCAGCCATGCGTGGTGCAGCCGGTCTTGGGCAAGTGCTTCCAGAAATGCCGCCTCGGCCCCCGATTGCCCGATCAGGTGGTCGGTGTCGCGGGGGTGC
The DNA here is from genome assembly GCA_047518005.1 of Brevirhabdus sp. Taxonomy (GTDB): domain Bacteria; phylum Pseudomonadota; class Alphaproteobacteria; order Rhodobacterales; family Rhodobacteraceae; genus JAKZRT01. Next base: position 5,638 of record JAKZRT010000041.1, on the reverse strand, counting down.
GGCGCGCCGTCGAGGCGGTCGGGTTCCGGCAGGTCGAAATCACTCATTTCAACCGGTCTTTTGCCACTCTGGCGACGTCGCTTGCAACCGTGGTTTCGTCGCGAGTGCCATCAACCACAACGCAGCGATCGGAAAATTCGCCTGCCAGGTCCAGGAACCCCTGCCGCAGCCGCGCCTGAAAGTCGGCACCGAAGTCCTCAAACCGGTCCTCGCCGCTTTGCCGGGCCAGCCCGCGCGAGAGGGCAACAGCAGGGTTCATATCGATGATGATGGTCAAGTCGGGTTCGCGCCCGATCATGGTGTTGTGCAGGCGATCCACAATGCTGCGCAGATCGCCGCGTGTGACGCCCTGATAGACGCGCGTGGAATCGGCGAAGCGGTCGCAGATCACCACTTTGCCCTCGGCCATTGCCGGTTCGATGGTGCGTTCCAGATGGTCGCGGCGCGCGGCGGTGAAAAGCAGGATCTCGGTCTCGGGCGACCACCTGCCCGGATCCCCCTCGACCAGCAGGCGGCGAATTTCCTCGGCCCCCGACGACCCACCGGGTTCGCGGGTCAGGACCGTTGTCCGGCCGCCATCGTCAAGGGCTTTGGCAAGCAGGCGCGACTGGGTCGATTTGCCCGACCCGTCGATGCCCTCAAAGGTCAGGAAAAACCCAAGGGTCAAAAGACCCGGTCCATCTGCGCGCTGAACATGGTTATCAGAATGCGCGAGGCGGCGCGCAGACGGGGCAGAAATCCGCCGCGTTCCACCGACCTGTCGGCGACCAGCGGCACCACCTCGTCGGGCAGTTCGCCGCGGTGGATCACCAGTTGCGCCAGCACCTGACCCTTGTCAAAGGGTGCCTCGATCGGGCTGCGATAGACCACCTCGGCGTCCAGACCGTTTTGGACAATCGCGGGCAGCAAGACCTTCACATCGTCCGCGGCCACCAGCCCGACGTCTTGTACCTGGCCCATCCAGACCGGCGCGCGGGCAAATTCAGTGCCTGCCGCGGCAACCTTTTTCTCGATGAACTGCCGAAAGGCCCAGTTGGCCATTTGTTCGGACTCGCGGGCGCGGTCGGCGGCGCTGGCAAGCCCGGTGAGCACGAACACGATCCGGCGCATGCCCACGGCGGCAGACCCGACCAGGCCGTATCCGGCCGCTTCGGTATGACCGGTCTTCAGGCCATCGGCCCCGATCCCCAGGCCCAGAAGCGGGTTGCGGTTGCGTTGGGTGATGCCTTCCCAGGTGAAACTGTCCTGGCTGAAATAGCCATAGTATTCCGGAAATTCCGTAACCAGCCGCGCGCCGATAAACGCCAGATCGCGCGACGACATGCGGTGGATCGGATCGGGCCAGCCGCTGGCGTTGGCGAATGTCGACCCGGTCATGCCAAGCGCTGCGCCGCGCTGGTTCATCACCCGGGCAAAAGCGTCTTCGGTACCAGCCAGCCCTTCGGCCACCACAATGCAGGCGTCGTTGCCCGATTGCACGATGATGCCGGGGATCAGGTCCTTGATCGCGACCCGCCCGCCATCGCGCAGAAACATCTTGGACCCGCCCATGCTGTGGGCCTTGTTCGAGATGCCAAACTCGGTGTCCAGGGTCACGCGCCCGTCGCGCAGCGCCTCGAACAGCAGGTTGAGCGTCATCAGTTTGGACATCGACGCGGGCGGCAGGGGCACGTCGGGATTCTTTTCGAACAGAACCGTGCCGGTTCCTACATCAAAGACAAATGCCGAACCTGCGGTGGTCTCGTAGCCAGCCCAGCCCGGCCCGGCCCAAAACAGTGCCAGAACCGGTAACAGACGAAAATGAAACGACATCATTCGCCTCCGTCGTCGTTCAGTTGCTTACGAAATAGGCGTCGGCAAAGCCCTGATCCTGGACCTGCTTTAAAAGCGTCGCCCGTTCGATAATGTCCCGTGCCGGACCCACGACGACGCGAAAGAAGGTGCGCCCGCCGATCCGTTGTTCTTCGACCAGGGGGATAATGCCCGCATCCGCCAGCATTTGCGCCGCGCTTTGCGCGTTTTCAAAGACGCTGAAGATGCCGACCTGAATGAAGGGGCGGCTCAGCGACGACACTTCGGGCGTGGGCGTCGGGATGGGATTTTCCAGCGGTTCGGACACCACGAGTGCCTCGGGTTCGGCTTCGGTCGGTTCGGGCACGGCGGTTTCGGCGACACGGCGCGGAAGCGGCGCGTTCGGGCCCTCGATCGTCGGCCGGCGCGGCGGGATCACCGGTTCGGGATCGGCCAAAACCTGGTCCGCGGCCGCCGTTTCGCCCCCGGGATCGGCGGCAGCAATGGCAGCCGCGGCTGCCGCAATCGGGTCGAGCGCATCGGCGTCGGGTGCGGGCAGGACCAGCGCGTCGGTTTCGGACTCAGGTGCGATGTCTGCCGGGGTCGCCTCGCCGACTTCCGCGATCTGCACACCCGCCTCGGCTTCAAGCTCGGGTTCAGGTTCAGGTTCGGGTGGGGCGATGCGTTCTTCAACAAGCGCGGTCACCCGGATCCGGGCCGGCGCTCCGGCCAGAATACCCTGCTCGGCCGCCGCGTCGGACGACAGCTGGAACGGCGGGCCGGGGAAGAAGCGTTCGCGCCGGTAAAGGGCACCGACAACGAATTGGCCGTTTTCTTGGTTGCGGATGATCACATTGCTCGGGTCCGCGCCCTCGTAGGCCACCCAGATCAGGCCCAGCGACGGGCGGCCATCCCAAAGACCGGTTTCGGTTACGTCAAATATATCAGCGGCTTCGACCACGCGCACCTGGCCCGCGACCCGTTCGGGCGCGTCAGATGCCGCCCCGGACGGCGCCGCTGCGCCAAAACCCGAAAACAAGCTGCCGCTGGCCATTTCATCGCACCCGCCAAGCGGTGCGAGCAACGCCACCACCAGGCCCAACCGACGTATGGGAATAACTGCCATCCCAAGCCCCTACTTCGCCCGCAAAACCCGCGGCCCAATTCATGATGCACCCGCTGTCGAATTTCCACGGGCGGGATTTTTCGCAACGATAACGGCCCCGGCTGCAATAGGAAAGCCAAGAAGGCGGTTTCGGCAAAATACGGCCAGCAGAACCGGCGCGCCGCAGGCTTTCAGAATCACAGGCGCCGATGTAAGGCCACCCGGACCCGGAGGAGTGGCAGAGTGGTCGAATGCGGCGGTCTTGAAAACCGTTGAGGGTTAACGCCCTCCGGGGGTTCGAATCCCTCCTCCTCCGCCACATTACCTAATCGTTCAATCTATTTCGGTAGCATTCATTGAGGAAATCCCTTTATTTCACTGCCGACTATTCCAATGGCACATCGCACTGGATTTCTTTGGATTACATTGGTATGATTTCGTCAGGTGGTATGGAGTGTGGTATTTTGAATGGCAACACTTAATGGAAAACTCACAAAGAGACTGGTCGCCAACCTTGGATCGGGGCGTCACGGCGACGGGAACGGATTGTATCTGGTCGTGGATCCGTCCCGTGCCAGGCGCTGGATTGTCCGTGTCGTTGTCAAAGGACAGAAAAACAAAAAGGGTAAACCGCTCAGAACTGATTTTGGCCTAGGTGGCGCAGACATAGTCACTCTCAATCAAGCGCGTGACCGCGCGTTGGAATACCGGCGCATGGCCAAACAGGGGCTAAACCCAAGATTCAACGCACGTCAGGAAATTCCGACATTTGAAGAAGTTGCCCAGCAGGTTCACATAGAACGCATGCCGACCTGGAAGAACGCCAAGCACGGCCAGCAATGGATCAATACTTTGCGCGATTATGCTTTTCCCAAAATTGGCAGGATGCCGGTTGATAGCATTGGTCAGCCTGATGTGCTGATGTGTCTGACGCCGATCTGGACGCAGAAAAATGAAACTGCACGCCGCCTGTCGCAGCGGATCAAGATTGTTTTGGATGTGGCCAAGTCCAAGGGCTTCCGTTCAGGTGAGAACCCAGTCACGGCAATCAAAGATGCCGGAGTTTTGCCCAAAGTCACAGTCAAACCGAAACATCACAAGGCTATGGCGTGGAAAGCCATGCCGGAATTCTGGCAAGATTTGTGTGGACATAGCGCAATGTCTGCCAGAGCACTTATGTACACTTGTCTTACTGGTGGCAGAACCAGCGAAATACTGGGTGCCAGGTGGGAGGAATTTGATTTCCACGACAATGTCTGGACGGTTCCAGAAGAACGCATGAAGCCCGACACAGTTCATCGCGTTCCACTCACGCCAGAAATGTTGGCGATTATTCAGCCATTGAAGGCCCTGCAAAGTACGTATGTTTTTGAAGGCCAGAAACGCCACCATCCGCTCTCTAACATGGCTATGCTGATGTTGTTGCGTCGGATGGGTGCTGCGGACGTCACCGTTCATGGATTTCGTTCGACATTCAGAGACTGGGCCAGTGAAGTTGCCCATGCGCCTAGGGAACTCGCGGAAATGAGCCTGTCCCACAATGTCGGAAACGATGTGGAGCGTGCCTACGCACGGTCGGATTTGTTGGAGCGACGCAGGGCATTGATGGAGCGCTGGTCGTCTTTTCTAGCTGGTGGCGAAAGCAAGGTTGTGTCGCTGCATGGATAAAATAGCGGGCGCCCAAGGATTCTCGAACAGCCTAGAACTGGAGAACATGCTCGTTGACCTCGAGGGATGGCTTGATGCGCGTTACCCAATTCCCGCAGAAAATGTGGGAGCAAATCTTCCGCACGGCGTGCGTGTTATGACGGTGGCACTTTGCATGTGTAGCGAGGCAAGCCTGCGCGAACAAAATATAGCAGGTGGGTTGGGGCAAAGGGCTAAAAAGTTTCGAAAACTCCAGTCTCAAATCATTGAAATTGCTGATAAAATAGCGAAAGATTGGCCAACCAACGACACTGGTTTACACCTGTTTGAAGCGCGTCAGTCCTTGGATCGGCACTGTACAATTCTGGAACAGAATTTTGGCGAAAATTTTGGGCCAAATTGGTTAGCAAGGCTTGTCGCAGAGCGGTGTGCAACTCAGTACGTTAGGTCAACTGGCGAACAATTGACTTTCGGCACGGACGGGGCAAAGGTCGGAAATATTCCTTCGACAAAATTTGGCCATTTGGTTGAAGACGCGCTCAAATATCTGAACATCGTGAGCAACTGGAAAAAGCCTACCGAAATCACATGCAAGTGTTTTGACTATGAGCGGTTAGTGGTCGTGGATTGGTCCTAATCCCGGTTTTTCGCCAACTATGTTTGGAAATTGGGCCCCTGCTTTCCAAAACTAAATTCCCTAATTGAACTCCATCGAATCAGTTACTGATGGAGTTTAGAATGCCAGAACATGTCGAAAAACGAACGACAGAACTATTCGAGAACGAGAAAAACTATGTGCTTGGTGATCCAGAGCTTGAGGTAATCGGCTCGAAGCAAAAATTGGCATACTGGCGGCACATGAATAAGGGGCCGCCCTACTACAAACTTGGGCGCAAAATTATTTACGTCGGAGTGGACTTAAATTCCTATGCCAGGGCACGGCGTATTGTGCCTGCCGCGTAAAAAAGACCAGCAGCCCGTCTTCTTGGGCGCTGGCCATCTGTTTTCGCAATATTGAACAATCTGAAAATAGACCATGCGCCCTCCAATATCAATGGAGGTTATCATGACTATCAACAACGCCAAAACGCTCGG